>PLNF01000028.1 GCA_003141715.1 Bacteroidales bacterium
ATACCAAAATATATCAGACAGGTCACTGCATTGAAAATCTGCGCGATTCTTGGTGTAATTTTTACTCTTGCAGCTGTTATCAGCCCTGCTCATATTACTTTTGTAATACCGTTTGTTGATATTGTTACTTTTTCACCATTAAAACTTGTTTTGCCTCTGACAGTTCTTTTTGTTGCTTTAATGGGTCTCGCTAACTCACTGATGTGGCCGGCACTCTGGCCACTGACAATAAACGGGCTTGGCAGATTTACAAAAACCGCATCAGCTATGATCATTATGGCTATTGCAGGCGGTGCCATATTACCCTTATTATACGGAAAACTGGCAGATATTTTTTCAACACAATCTGCTTACTGGATCTGTGTTCCTGCATACCTTATTATAATGTATTACGCTTTTATCGGACACAAAGCGGGAAAATAAAATGGGTTATAACCTGAAGGAAATATTTGAATACTTCGACGCTGATGGAACATTCTTAAAGGGGGAATCCTATGGCAGCGGGCATATTCATGATACCTTCCGGATAGAAACTGTTGAAAAGGAAAAAGACGATTATATACTTCAGAGGCTTAATAATAAGGTCTTTAGAAACATTCCTGAGCTTCAGCACAACATTGAAAGGGTTACAGTTCATCTAAGAAGCAAATTAGAGGGTATTCCGGGTTCAGATATTAAAAGGGAGTGTCTGAGACTTATCCCTTCCAGGAATGGTAAAACCTGGATCAGCGATAATGAAGGCAACTTCTGGAGGATGTATATTTTCATTTCCAACCATCACTCCTATAATGTTGTTGACAGCCCGGACAAAGCATTTGAAGGAGGAAAAGCCATCGGTCGTTTTCAGGCAATGTTGTCGGATATGCCGGGAGATCCTCTTTTTGAAACTATTCCCTGGTTTCATAATATCGAAAAAAGACTTCAGGACTTCAATAATAAGATAAAAGAAAACCCTTCGGGACGTGTCGGAAGTGTGGTTAAAGAAATTGATCAAATCCTAACCAGGGCCGAGGAAATGAAAATAATACTAAGGCTGGGCAGAGAGGGAAAAATACCTTTGAGGATCACTCACAACGATACAAAATTCAATAACATATTGCTTGATGAAAATGATAAAGCATTGTGTGTCATTGATCTTGATACAGTGATGCCCGGATATATCCATTATGATTTTGGAGATGCCATCAGAACTGCAGCAAATACTGCTTCTGAAGATGAGGATGATCTTTCAAAAATCAAAATGGATATAAACCTCTTTAAAGCATATTCCGAAGGTTATCTTTCCGAAACAGTCGAAACGCTGAATGATGTGGAAAAGGAATTCCTTGCATTTGCGCCAAGATTAATCACTTACACAATTGCTGTCCGGTTCCTTACTGATTTTATCGATGGCGATAATTACTTCAAAATACATCATAAACTTCATAACCTTCAGAGAGCAAGGGGCCAGCTCAGGCTGGTAATGAGTATGGAGGAGCAATATGAAGATATGAGGAGGATTATCAATAAATTAACTTAAGTTGCTGGGTGCTGGGCTCCAACCTACGCTAAAGCTTCGGTTGGCAAAGCAGGGCGCACGTGTCCGCCGTAGCTTTAGCGAAGGAGGAGAGCACAGGGCAAAAGATAAAAGTATAAAGATAAAAGTAAATGCACTAATAGTAAGAGAATTAGTCCCGCTTCGCGGGATTGGGGGGCAAAAAAAAATAATATGGATTGGACACCAGACGAAATTAAGTTTTTGAAAACTATGAGCGATCCTGACAAAATCCAGGGATTCCTCGATTCAATTGACTATAATCCGGTTTATGAATGCAGATCCCCCCGATGGGTAATAAAAAAGAGATCAGCCCATTGTTTTGAGGGGGCTCTTTTTGCAGCTGCTGCTTTGCAATTTTCCGGACACAAGCCGCTGCTTGTTGATCTGAAAGCTTATAACGATGATGATCATGTTATTACCATATTCAAGAAAGACGGACACTGGGGAGCAGTGGCAAAATCAAATTTTACTTCACTAAGATACAGGGAACCTGTTTACCGCTCTTTGCGCGAGCTTGTCATGTCGTATTTTGATTTTTATTTCAATACTGACGGTGATAAGTCATTACGATCCTATTCTTTGCCCCTCGACCTTACCATTTTTAATCACGGGCATTGGGCCACCACTGATGAAGACCTTGAGTATATAGGGGACAAACTGGAAAAGATTCATCATTATCCGGTTGTAAATAAAAAGATGATCAAAAACCTTAAAAGAGCAAGCGATATTATGTTAAAAGCAGGAATGCTGGGGTCGAATGCCGATGGATTGTTTAAACCGAAATAGGTAAAAGCTCAGGGCGCAGGGCGCAGGGCGCAGGGCGCAGGGCTCAGGGCTAAAACGCGAAACGATAAACCCTTTGCGACCTTTGCGAAAGCTTTGCGACCTTTGCGGTTAAAGGATTTCGCATGCGTTCGAAATGTATTAACCCCTATTTATTTGTTTATCAGAATAATACCAGCTCCGCCTGAATCCCGGTCGAAGGTTCTTTTTGTAATTACCCCGATATTAACTACTTTTGACACCGTTAAAATAAACCGGGTATGGATTTATCAGGAAAAAGCTACAAAGCCTTTATTGATCGGGAGGAGGCATTAAAAAAGCAGTATAGCGCTAAAAATGCTGAGAAGCAACACTCAAAAGGAAAGCTTACCGCTCACGAACGAATAAACCTGCTTTTCGATGCAGGTAGTTTTGAAGAAATTGATGCTTTTGTTACTCCGGCAAGTCAACCGGTTGAGTTTGGTAAGGTTGAGAGAACATACGGAGATGGTGTTATAGCTGGCCATGGGAAAATAAACGGACGATTGGTTTTTGCATATGCTCAGGACTTTACAATTATGGGAGGATCACTTGGCCTGGTTCATTCCAAGAAGATCACCAAGATACAGGAGATGGCTCTTAAAATGGGAGCTCCGATTATTGGCTTAATGGACTCCGGTGGAGCAAGAATTCAGGAGGGTGTTGCCAGTCTCAGCGGCTATGCTTCAATTTTTCATAATATCATAAGTTCTTCAGGAATTATACCTCAGATATCTGTGATAATGGGACCTGCAGCAGGAGGCGCTGTTTACTCTCCCGCTCTTACTGACTTTGTCTTTATGGTGAACCATACAAGCTACATGTTTGTGACCGGGCCGAATGTTGTAAAAGAGGTTCTGAATGAAGATGTTACATCTGACGGGCTGGGTGGAGCTGAGGTTCATGCACGTAAAAGCGGTGTTGCACATATGATATATGATGATGAGGAAAATACAATACTTGCCCTGAAAAAATTCTTATCCTATCTCCCTTCAAATAATGTTGAAAATCCTCCGGTGGTTGCCGATGACGGCTCAATAAACGATATCAACGAAAAACTGAGAGATATAGTACCTGATGATCCAAACAAAGCATATGACGTTAAAGATGTTATAAACCAGACAGTTGACAGGAACAGTTTTTTTGAAACGTCAGAACTTTTCGGAGCCAGTCTTGTGACAGGATTTGGAAGATTGAGAGGCAAAACCATTGGGATAGTGGCAAATCAGCCTAAGGTTCTCGCCGGTGTTCTTGATATTGATTCTTCAACAAAGGGTGCCAGATTTATAAGGTTTTGCGATGCGTTCAATATTCCGATTCTTACATTTGAAGATGTACCGGGCTTCCTTCCCGGTGTTGATCAGGAACATGCCGGTATCATACGTCATGGTGCAAAATTGCTATTTGCTTACAGCGAAGCAACTGTACCAAAGATAACTATCATTCTAAGGAAAGCTTACGGTGGCGCATTCATAGTGATGAATAGTAAATTTCTTGGCGGTGACTTCAGTTTTGCCTGGCCCTCGGCAGAAATTGCGGTAATGGGCCCTGATGGAGCGGTAGCAATCCTCTACCGGAAAGAGCTTGCTGAATCGAAAAATCCGGTTGAGCTTAAAAAGGAACTGGTTAAAAAATACCGCGATAAGATCGCTAATCCATTTATTGCTGATGAGAGCGGGTATATTGATGAGGTGATTGATCCTGCCATGACTAGGAAAAAAGTAATCTCTGCTTTTAATGCACTTAATAATAAATGGGTCAAGGTACCGGCCAGAAAACATGGGAATATGCCACTGTAAGGCTGAGGCTGAGGCTGAGGCTGAGGTTAAGATTAAAGCGAAAGGTGGGGGACAAAACGAGAAACGGGCAACAATCTTTAGAACTCTGAGATTAAAATATATATAATGAAGATAAAAAGGATATTAATCGCGAACAGGGGTGAAATAGCAGTCAGGATAATGAAGACTGCGCGTCTTATGAAAATTGAAACTGTCGCTGTTAAGACGGCTGTTGAACCTAATGCAATGTATCTGGCAACAGCTGATGTGATATTTGACAATACTGAAGATATTTCAGAAATTCCTGTATTTCTCAACATTGAAAAACTAATAGACATAGCTCTTGAGACAAAAGCCAATGCGATTCATCCGGGTTATGGTTTCCTGGCAGAAAACGCATATTTTGCCCAGAAATGCATCGATAACAATCTGATTTTTATCGGTCCTTCTCCTGATGCAATTTATAAAATGGGCAATAAGACTATTGCCAGGAAAATAGCCATGTCCAGCGGAATTCCAATGGCAATGGGAAGTGAAGGGAATATTGCCAATGAGGAAGAAGCTGTTATTATTGCTGAAAAGATTGGTTATCCGGTGATTATAAAAGCTGCATCCGGAGGCGGAGGAAGAGGCATGAGAATTGTCCGGAAGTCTGATGAGATGGAGAAAATGTTTATTATTGCCAGTAAGGAGGCTGATATAGCGTTCAATGATCCCTCAGTTTTTATCGAGAAGTATATTGAGAATCCAAAACACATAGAATTTCAAATACTTGGAGATACAAAAGGAAATGTAATACATCTTGGAGAAAGGGAATGTTCCGTACAAAGAAAACATCAGAAGCTTCTCGAAGAAGCCCCATCTTCCGCTCTTGATGAAAAACTCAGGAAAAAGATGGGAGATATGGCTGTCCAGATTGCTAAAGCTGTCGATTATCATTCAGCCGGGACAGTTGAATTCCTGCTTGACACGGATAAAAATTTCTATTTCATGGAAATGAATACCAGAATTCAGGTGGAACACCCTGTGACTGAAATGATAACCGGTTTAGATCTGATAGAAGAACAGATCAGAATAGCTAATGGCGAGGAGCTCAGATATAAACAAAGCGATATTAAATTAAAAGGATGGGCAATTGAATGCCGTATAAATGCTGAGGATGTTCAAGCGGGATTTGCACCTGACCCCGGGAAAATTGAAAGTCTCAATATGCCAACTTTTCCATGTGTCAGAGTAGATACCGGTGTACAAGCCGGGTCGTCAATAGTCGCCAATTATGATTCAATGATAGCCAAGCTTATCGTAAGAGGCAAAGACCGGAAGGATGCAATTAAGAATTGTAAGATGGCTCTCGATAAAGTCTGGATAAAAGGCACCAAAACTACTCTCCCATTTTTCCGGATGCTGATTCGCCATCAGAAGTTTCAGGATGGGAGCTTTACGACTTCATTCATCGAAAAAGATCTGGAACAATACTACTTTAACAGTGAGTATGAGGAGATGCTTGCGGCGTGGCTCGCCACAAAACTCTTTATTGAAGAAAACCTGAATGATGACAGTATAAACGTTAATTTTGAACATGGAAAAGTAATGAGTCCGTGGTTGTTAAATAAAAGGATAAATCAATTTTAAATTAAGCTGTTAATCATGGCAAGTGATAAACTCCATATAAAAAAATTATACGCACTTTCTTCCGAAAACAGAAAATTCAGCTTTTCCCTCCCTCTTAAGCACTCAATAAGGATTGGCAAAAGGGATTATGAAGTTAAACTTAAGGCTGATGAAAAATACGGAACTTATATCCTTTGGAAGAATAGAAAATATCCTGTGGAGATAATACGTTCAAGTCAGAATAAATATGAAATTCTTTTTAACGATATAAGTTATACATTTACTGTTGAGACACCATTCTCCCTTCAAAGAATGAAGGTCTTAAAATCGAGCCGTAGCAAAATTGAACAGGAGATCATAAAGGCTCCCATGCCTGGTAAAATAATTGATGTACTGGTAAGAGAGGGATCAACTGTTCTGAGAGGAGAACCTGTTGTGATTCTCGAGGCAATGAAGATGCAGAATGAAATTTTATCTCCGGTAAACGGAACAATAGTGAAAGTGCTGGCTAAACCAAACACCAATGTTATGAAGGATGATCTCCTTGTTGAGATTAAACTCTAAGGATATATTTCTTTGTTATTAAAAAACTCAGCTTGCGTGTTTTCTTAGAAAATGCCTGAAAAATATTATTATCCCGACTGAAGTGATAACGGTAGCTATTGCCCCATAAATTAAACTCTCTGCCTGCGTTGGAATTAACCAGGCCCAGCTGATCCAGTATAAGGGAGAAAAAAATGCCAGGTAATTCCATGGATGATGAAGCACAAGACCCAGTGGAACTGTAATTAAAAAAAATCCATAGATTTTTGATAATGCGAATCCTTCAGTTTTATTTTCAGCAAGGCTGACGATAAACAGGAATACAAAAGGTGATTGAAGAGAAAGCAGAAGTACTACAAAAAGAGTTCTCAACCATCCTTCGCCAGGAACCGGATTGATAAGAAAAATACTTATATATATCAAAATAAAACTTAGAGATGCTGTGACTAAAATTCTCATATATAGAGAATTTTTCCCGGAAAAAGGTTTCATATCTGATTCCTCAATGATTTCCAAATCATTTTCATCGAGAAGTATAAATGCATATAACATCCCGAGGAACACAGGAATTAAAGAAACAATAGTAAGTGCTGTGAGAGAATAGTATTTGTCGAGAATAAAGCCAGATTTCAAAAAGACAAGATGGGAAATTAAGGGAAAAACAAATTTCAAAAGGAGAATGAGTACTAAAGGAATAAGTCCGGTAACTAAAAGCATTGCATCATGAGATATGATTTTCATATCCGCAATAAATGAGCTTTTAAATCTGCGCATCTTCTCTGTGTACTTTGCTTTTAAAAAGCCTAGCTTTTAACCGGAATATGCTTCAACGTCCCTACCAGAAAATCCCAGAATTTTCCTACAGAGGCAATATTAACTTTCTCATCAGGAGAATGTGGATACCTGATGGTTGGACCGAATGAGATCATATCGAGATTTGGATAAACACCTGCAATAAGACCGCATTCAAGACCCGCGTGGATTGCTTTTATTTCCGGGACCTTTCCATACATATCCTTGTAAATGCCGCTCATAGTTTTAAGTATCGGCGATTGCATATTTGGTTTCCACCCGGGGTAAGTACCTGTTAAAGTAACTTCTGCCCCAATCAGATGGAAAACTGCTGCGATTTTCCATGCAGTTGCTTCTTTAGCAGAGTCAACCGAGCTTCGTGTCAGATTATAAGCTTCGAATTTGCCTCCAATGCATTTTACGATTGCAAGGTTATTAGATGTTTCAACCAGGCCTTTCATTGCCTGGCTCATCCGCTGAACACCATTGGGGCAGGCAAAAAGCGCTCTTATTATCTTGTATTGATCGTCTTTTTTCATAACTTTTAAAGGGACGGCGATCTTCTTTGCTAAAAATTTAAGATCTGGTTCTGTATCAGAAAACTCTGCCTGGTACATTTTCTCATAACCCTTAACGAATTTTTCAAATTCCTTTGCTTTAATTTCAGGGACCAAAACAATGGAATAAGATTCCCGTGGTATTGCATTCCGCAGGTCACCGCCTGCAGCTTCAGCAAGCCTTAAACCAAAATCCGATTCTGCCTGCATCAGGAACCTGAACATAATCTTATTTGAATTTGCTCTTCCCATTGCTATATCAACACCTGAATGGCCACCCTTTAGACCTTTTGCAGTGATTTTATATGCGGCCATTCCTTTAGGGAATTTTTCTTCCGCATAATCTTTGGTGACATTTACATCAACACCTCCGGCACAACCAACATAAAGTTCACCCTCATCTTCAGAGTCGAGGTTCATAAGAATATCACCCTTAAGAAGCCCCTTTTTGAGCCCGAATACACCTGTCATTCCAGTCTCTTCATCTATTGTAAAAAGAGCCTCAATTGGACCATGTGCAATATCCTTTGAAGCCAGAATTGCCATTGTTGATGCAACTCCGATACCATTATCAGCTCCCAGAGTAGTGCCATTTGCTCTTACCCATTCACCGTCAATAATTGTTTCGATAGGATCTTTTTCGAAATCGTGTTTTTTATCACTGTTTTTCTGAGGCACCATATCGAGATGTGTCTGGAAAATCACCCCTTTTCTGTTTTCCATTCCCTTTGCAGCAGGTTTCCGGATAATTACGTTACCTACTTTATCTACAATTGTTTCGAGGTTATGTTTTTTACCAAACTCCTTCATATATTCAACCATCTTTTGTTCATGCCCTGAAGGACGAGGGATCTGTGTTATTTCATGGAAAAAGCTCCATAATTGTTTTGGTTCAAGATTACGTATATCGCTCATATTCAATTATTTTTTAAAATTTCAGAAAATAAAACAATAAAATTAGTACAATTTGGTCATAAAAAAAATGAAATGAAGACTGAAAAGGAAACTAATCATTTAATTATTCTGGTTAGAAATCTCCTCTAAAACAGTGCCAATAAATTAAAGTTCGAATCATTTTGATTTTTATACCAATATTATTACTTTGTGGCACCTGATTCTGAAAAACATAAAAAATGTAATCAAAAAGAAATGAACAACTTATCATTTCATCACAACCCAATAAATTCAACAGATATAAAATTTAGTTATTAATATGTAGCATAATGACATTCCTATATATTGTAGTTGCATTGGTTCTGATGTTTGATTTTCTAAATGGATTTCACGATTCAGCAAATTCCATTGCAACGGTTGTTTCCACAAAAGTCCTTTCCCCTCTTGCTGCTGTTATTATGGCTGCTTTCTTTAATTTTATTGCATTTACAGTCTTCCCGTTAAAAGTTGCACATACTATTGGGAAAGGGGTTGTAAATCCAGATGTTCTGAATCTGACAGTTATTGCCTCGGCACTTATTGCCGCAATTGTGTGGAATCTCGTTACATGGTGGTGGGGTCTTCCTTCCAGTTCCTCTCATACTCTGGTCGGAGGACTAATTGGTGCTGCTGTGGCACATTCCGGGATTAGTTCCGTTGTATTTTCCGGTGTTATAAAAATAGTTTTATTCATTTTTATTGCGCCTGTCATTGGTATGGTAATGTCATTTATTATTTCCACCATTGTGGTCTATATTTTCAGAAATTATACACCTTCGAATGTTGACAAGTTATTTCGCAGGTTTCAAATTGTATCTTCATCTGCCTTTAGCCTGGGACATGGGGGTAATGATGCACAGAAATCAATGGGTATTATCTGGGCAGCTTTGATTGTATCCGGGTTGGCTACAAAAGATGATCCGATAGCTTTATGGATAATTCTGTCATGTCAGTCTGCAATTGCTTTTGGAACCATGTTCGGAGGTTGGAGAATTGTTAAAACCATGGGGCAAAAGATTACAAAGCTGAAACCATTTGAGGGCTTCTGTGCAGAAACATCAGGAGCATTGACTCTTTTTGGTGCAACACATTTTGGGATTCCGGTCAGTACAACTCATGTAATCACCGGTGCAATAATCGGAGTCGGAGCCAGAAAGGGAGCTTCTGCAGTTAAGTGGGGTGTAACTAAAAAAATATTCTGGGCATGGATACTCACAATCCCAATAAGTGCGGTCATTGGAGGAATTATGTATCACTTTTTCAACTGGATCTTATAAAACTTTTTGATAGCATTTCTTTATTAACTATTTAAAAAATACCATATGAATATTGATAAATTTCTCAAATTTTTTGTCCCGAAAGATCACTCCTTCTTTCCGCTATTTGAGAGCGATGCCCAAAACCTTGTTAAAGCATCAGAACTTCTTAAAGAGCTTTTAGCCAGCGCTGATGTTGGAGAACATGAAAGGCTTTACAAAGAGATAAGGGACATTGAACATATCGGAGATGACATAACCAATAAAACATATGAACAGCTTAACAAATCATTCATAACTCCTTTTGACAGGGAGGATATTCATGAACTGACAGCAAATATTGATGATGTGGTTGATTCAATAAATGGAATTGCCCGCCGGATTTGCCTTTATCGGCCAAAGAAGATGATGTCAATATACAAAGAGATGGGAGAATTGGTCTATGAAGGAGCAAAGGAAGTTGAAGCAGCTATTCATTGCCTGAAGGATCCGGTTGCCAATAAAGAAAAAATATCCCGGGCATGCAGTATAGTAACAGCTATTGAGCACAAAGCNNAAAGAAGAAGATCCAAAAGAATTAATTAAAAATAACAAAATTCTGGAGATGCTCGAAAGATGTGTCGATGAAGAGGAGGATGTTACCGACACTCTCAAGTCGATTCTGATCAAGATGGCGTAAAGAAGGATGCTGGGTGCTGGGTGCTCGGTTTAATCTGCATTTACCGAGGACCCAGAACCTAGTACCGAGTACCTAACAACTTTTAATCATTGTCAGCACCATCTTGAATTTCTCCACCGCATTTACAGCGTGGGTGATATTAGCAGGCATAATAATGTTTTGTCCGGTTGTAAGAATAAATGATTCCCCGCCTATTACTACTTCACCTCTCCCATCGACAACGGAAATCATTGCATCAAAGGGTGCAGTATGCTCACTTAATGCTTCACCTTTAGCAAATGAAAAGAGCGAGATATTTCCTGTCTGCTTTTTAAGAATAGTTTTGCTTACAATACCTCCATCAGAGTAATCTATCGATTCACTGAAACTGAAGACTTTTGATTTTTCAAATTCGTTTGAATCCATATAGATTTACTGTTTTTTAATGTTAGGTAACTCCAATCCATAACCTTTCTTCTTATCCTCTGCTTTCAGAAGGAATGCAAATACCAAAGAAAGTATACTTAGAGAAGTGAACATTACTAAATCGAAGAAATAATTATATCTCAGGTTCAACCTGGTCTTTTCAATAATCGGATAGATTGCTTCAGATGTTTTAATTTCAATATCCTTTGCAAATTTATCTTTATTTCCTTCAGTCTTAATACCTGTAAGAGCACTTGCTGTACTTGCTGAAATATTGCTTTTCAGACTTGCCATATCAGCTGCGGAAGTCGGAACTGACTCATAGGTTGTATTTTGTACCAAAGAGTCTATTGTACGGCTACTGGCTTTTTCAGCGAGCTGTGATATTTCTTTAACCGAAAGATCATATGTTTTGTCAGATAATACCTGTTTATAAGCGCTGGTAACTGCCTCCTTTACTGCTACTTTATTAGGTGTCACATCGGGATTTGTCGAATTAAGAATTATTCCTAACAGAAGCGGAATTATCCATAATCCAATATTTTGAATCCAGAAAATTACAGCATATGCTGTCCCTAGCTGTTTTTCCGGAATAATTTTTGGAACAGAAGGCCACATTGCAGCAGGAACTAATGAAAATCCGATTCCAAGAATAATTACTACAGCAGCTGCAAGCCACCATGCATTCAAAAATGGAATCGTTAGCATGCCATGAACGAAAATCAAAATTAAAGAACCAATAATCATTATTGTTGCACCTTTCCCTTTTTTGTCATAAACTGTACCAAATAAAGGTGTAAGGAAGATAGTGCCAAAAGGTAGCAATGCCGGAATTGACCCTGCAAGATTTGGGTTAACATGATATTTATTTATCATCAAATCGGTTGCATAAAACAAAAACGGGAATACTGCTGAATAAAACAAGACGCAAAGAATAGCAATATACCAGAATCCTTTGTTTTTAATAATAAACAAAATATCCTTAAGCTCAAAAGCATCTTCCCCGGCCTTTCCACTAACACTTTGAGCAATTGAAGTATCCAGCTTTTTATCCATGAATGTGTAAATTATAAAAGAGGATAGCGCTATCAACATGAATACAAACGCCAGCAAAACAGGAGATGAGTAGGAATAGGTTTTTGCCAGTGGTAAAGCTATTCCAAGGGCAAGAGCTGTGCCAAGACGCGCAATAGACATCTGCATACCCATTGCCAGGGCCATTTCTCTTCCCTTAAACCATTTTACCACGGCCTTCGAGACGGTGATTCCGCCTGCTTCGGTTCCAACACCAAATATTCCGAATCCGATTGCAGAAATTATTACCTGAGTTTTTATTCCAAAAATCATAGCTCCATCAGGGAATATATGTCTGAGCGCCCAGTAATTAAGTCCTGTTCCAATTGCCATCATGGAGGTGGCAGCCAGCCCGGTAAAACGCACTCCCATTTTATCGAGTATAATTCCACTGAAAATCAACATAAATAAAAACACGTTAAACCACGTGTAAGAAGATGTATATATTCCGAAATCGGAGCTGTTCCATCCTAAAACACTTTCAAGCATCGGTTTCACAGGTGAAAGGGCATAATTAAAAAAGTATGCACCAAACATCGACATTGATACAAATATCAGCGCAGTCCATCTCGCCTTTTTTGAATCGCGTAAAGTATTGAGTATTTGTTCCATGATTACTGTTATTAATAATGAATTTTTGACCGGTAAATGTAATTAATAAATTTTTTAAACAAATTAATCAGTGAACTAATTCATCAGATTGAATACTGGGTACCATGTGAGATTTATTCCTTAATATTTGGAAGTTCAAGGCCATAACCTTTCTTCTTGTCTTCAGCTTTAAGCAGGAAGGCAAAAATAAGAGCCAATACCCCAAAACCTGTGAAGATCATCATTGGTATGGTATAATTGTAATTTGGAATGCTGACGCCATCCACCAGCCTCGTACCTGTAATGCAGTACTTATCAAGCACCCATCCGATCAACGCGGGAACTCCCATAAGTCCCCAGTTCTGAACCCAGAAAATCAATGCATAAGCAGAGCCTAATTGCTTCTCAGGAATAATCTTAGGAACGGATGGCCACATAGCTGAAGGAACAAGCGAAAATCCGATACCAAGAACTATGATCAGTGCTACTGCAACAGATTTGAAATTGAGAAATGGAACCGAGAACAAAGTATGAACCAGAATTATCAGAATTGCGCCAACTATCATTAATGTTGCACCCTTCCCTTTGCGGTCATAAAGGCTACCGAATATCGGAGTAAGAAGTATAGTGCCAAAAGGCAATAAAGAAGGTATAGTTCCTGCGACAAGCGGATTCACTCCGAACTTGTTAATCATCAGGTCAGAGGCATACTTTAAAAATGGGAAAACGGCAGAATAAAATAACACGCATAGGATAGCAATATACCACCATCCTCTATTTTTTATTATAAACCACAAATCTGCCATTTTAAATGACTCTTCTTCAGCAGAACCGGATACTATTGCCTCATCGGCAACTGATTTATCGAGTCGCTTATCCTGTATAGCATAAAGGAAATAAGAAATCATTCCGATACATATCAAAATGAGACCCAGAAATACCGGCTTGGCAACACCACCCATCCATACAGCTAGCGGATAAGAAGCAAATAATGCCAGTGCGGTTCCAAGACGTGCCGAGGAGAGCTGAAGGCCCATGGCAAGTGCCATCTCCTTACCCTTGAACCATTTAACGATTACCTTGGAAACAGTAATACCTGCCACTTCACATCCCACACCAAATACAGCATAACCCAGCGCAGCGACAACAACCTGTGCCTTCATCCCTAGAAGATGCATCCCGTCGAGGGAGTGGGTTGAAATAGCCCAGTACTTAACAGCCGTACCTGCAACCATAGTAATTGTTGCCATATTTCCTGTGAACCTGACACCTTTTTTATCAAGAATTATTCCCCCAAAGATGAGCATTAACAGGAAAACATTGAACCAGCCATATGCACTCGTAAAGAAGCCATATTCAGTACTGTTCCATAGAAGTTCTTTCTCGAGCATTGGTTTCAATGGCGCCATCACATCTGTGATATAGTATCCGCAAAGCATTGTAAATGAGACTATAGTCAATGCTGTCCAGCGTGCGACTTTTGAATCACGAAGAGTATTGGTAATAGTTTCCATAATTGGGTTCCTGATTTAAATTAAAGAGGGTGAAAGTAATTAATATATTTCTCAAACAAATTAAAAAACATTTATTTAAGAACCATTTTATAATGCAATTGTTAAACTCTAAGTAATATATAAGATGTTGAATTGTGAATTATGAAAAATTTCAGTTTATTTGCAACTTCCGGTACTAAAATTTGAGAAACATTTATATCATGAAAAAATCAATTATACTACTATTAATTATATTTTCTTCCTCTCTGGTATTTTCACAGCAAAATGTAAAATGGTATTCGATCGAAGAGGCTGAAAAACTATACAATCAAAATCCACGTCCGATATTTATCGATACTTATACTGACTGGTGCGGATGGTGTAAAAAGATGGACAGGGAGACTTTTACCAATTCAGTAATTTCAGATATTCTCAACAATAAGTTTTACCCTGTGAAATTTAACGCGGAAGGAAAAGAGAGTATAACTGTTTTTGGCCAGACTTACATAAACGACGGTAAATCAGGAAATGCACACCAGCTCGCAGTCGCACTTCTTAAGGGACAATTATCCTATCCAACAGTTGTATTCCTTTTTCCTCAGCAGGACGGGAAAATTGCAGCTGAGCCGATTCCCGGTTTCAGGGAGGCAAAAGATATGGAAACTCTGTTGAGCTTCTTTGCTGATAAGGCTTATACCACACAAAAATGGGAGGATTATCAGAAAAGCTTTCAGGGGAAGGTGAAGTAAAGGGGGAGATGCCGTAAAGTGGCAGAGGGGTGTTACTCTATCTCCCGATAATATAATTTGCAGGCAACTGAATAACCTCTCCAAACTGATAGATCAGCTTTCTGGAATCAAATAGTTTTTCAGATCCGCGACTTATTCTTATACTCACAACGTCAGGGACCCTGTAAAATAATTTATCATACTTTTTGGCTGTGGATCTTGTCTTAACCCTGTTAATGATTGTAAGATCTTTGGTTTTCTTTTCCGGGATAAAATCTATCGTTACAGGTTTCCCTCCTTTCATAGTACTGGTAACCGGGCCTGTCAGATCAGAGAATTGAAACAGCGTCACAGGTTTTCCCACCATTGTTTTTTGAGGTATAAGCTGATATGAGAATGTAAATGTTTCTTTCAAAGTTTTACCTGTAAATAGCTCTGTATAAGCCTTTTCAAGACGGTTTATTTCATTTATGGCAGCATCGCTCTGAGGAAAAACATTAGCCTCACCGGTAAGAATAAGATGTTTTCCATCTCTCAATTCCATTAGTCTCTTTGCAGCCTTTTCTGCAAGTTGATCAACTGTGAGCTTCTTTTTCTTTTCAACTATATAAGGTATTCTGACAAAAGATGAATCGACATTCAACCGCTTATAAGCAGTGTCACTCTGCAACTGGAAATATTCATCCGATCCAAGATCAAAGTAATGAGGCTCAATGTTCCCGGATTCGTTCAAGCTGCCCTGCTTCTCACTTGAATAATATATTGCGGGATTAAGATCGAGAATAAGTCCTTCTTTCCTGAGAGAGAGAACATTTGTCTGGAATAGTGATGTACTCGAAATTACATAAAACTCAGAAGGATCTAATTCATCATGCGTTTTGACAGTTATACCTTCAATAGACCATGATTCACTTTCGTTCTTAATAATATCGGTCAGACCAAGCAGATCGTCTGCAAATTGTGCATAAGGACCGGGTTTTTCAATAGTTCTTTCCATATCAACCACCACAGTAAATACTGTCCTCGGAAGGCCATATACTATGCTCCCATCCCTCAGTGCTGCAGAATCAGAAAGCGGCAATATAACGCTCTTTGAATCAGTAAATATCTTACTACTGAGACAGGAATAAATTAGTACTAAGATTCCCAATAATACGGAAAGTCTGATGGTAGTTTTCATAAAGATTAAATTTTATTTCAATATTAAATGTTTCTCATTTCTCGTTGCTCGTTGGTGTCACAATCTGACTTACTTACAGTGTCATCGCGAGCTCGACGAAGAAGAGCGTGGCAATCCTTTTGTCATTTATCTTTATCCTTTATCTTCTTAAACGCTTGTGAGAGGTTTTTAATTATATCCGAAGCAATGATAGATTCATAACATAATTCTTCAGCTGCAATATCACCTGCAAGACCATGAAGATATACTCCTAAAACTGCGGCATTTTCGGGTGTATAGCCCTGTGCAAGCAAAGATAGCAATATTCCGGTCAGGACATCACCGCTGCCGGCCGTAGCCATACCAGGGTTCCCTGTACTGTTAAAAAATACATTTCCCTCAGGAGTTGTAATGGAAGTATGAGCCCCTTTAAGAACAATTATGCATTTATGCTCTTCCGATAACTCAATCTGTTTTTTTAACCTAAAGAAACTATTCTCAGTTTTTCCTGCAAGTCTCTCAAATTCCTTAGGATGGGGAGTCAGAATTGCTCTCTCAGGGATAAGAGAAAACCAACCTTTATTTATAGAGAGAATATTCAACCCATCGGCATCAATTACAATTGGTTTCTTACATTCCGTTAAAAGTTTATATAGGGCTTTTTGTGATTCAGGTTCTGTACCGATACCTGGCCCGATTCCAACTGCACTAAAAGAGTCAGTGTTTCCTATCTCAGAAAGATGTTTTTCATTTCTGTCGGGCTCTACCAAGGCTTCCGGCAAAGCACACTGAACAATTGCTACACCGCACGATGGTATATGACATGTAATAAGTCCAATACCTGTTCGCAAAGCTGCTCCTGCCCCCAGTACTGCAGCTCCCATTTTGCCTGCAGATCCGGCAACCAATAAACCATGACCAAAAGTTCCTTTGTGATCAAATTTATTTCTTTTTTTAAGCAATGGAGCTACTTCATTCTTTCCTAATAAGTTGTATGGAGAGATTGAGTTTTTGATTGCATTTGCGCTCAACCCAATTGGCAGGACTACCCATTCTCCAATATTTTTTGCATTTTCCAGAAACATGAACGCCAGCTTTGGAAAATGGAAACTCAGCGTGTAATCAGCGGAAACAATACTATCATAGTCATTCTTTGTATTATCCTCACCAAACATTCCTGAAGGGATATCAATTGAAATGATTGTTGCATCACTTCGGTTTATATGTTTTATGACTTCTCCTGCCAACCCTTCGACCGGGCGGGTGAGTCCTGATCCGAAAATTGCATCAATAATAATATCACCGGAAGAGATAACAGGAAACTGATCAGAACCATTAAGATAATTAATCGGTACACTCGCTCCCGATTTCAGACGCATGAGGTTTGTTTTCCAATCCTCAGAAGTTTTTTCGGTAAATTCAACATAATACACCCCTGTTTCATACCTGTTCGATTCCAGTAACCTGGCAATTGCAAGACCATCGCCCCCATTATTTCCCGGACCAACAAAAATGAAAACACGTCTGGATCTTTCAAATCTTGGAAGATACCACCTGAGCACCTGATTTGCAGCCCTTTCCATTAGATCGATAGATACCATCGGTTCCTCTTTTATGGTATACTCATCAATTTGCTTTATCTGATCGCTTCGAAAAAGTTTCATTCTGAAATTGTATTTGTTTCACAAATTTAGGAAAAAGAGTATGGAAAGCCGGTTTATTGCTTTCAAAAGATTAATATATTTGTTTAAGGTCAGAATCTGGAAATAGGTAGAAATAGATGGGAATAGGATAAAAAATATTACACGAAATAAATAAAAACATGTTAAAGAATCATCCTAAGGGGCTATTGGTTGCCTTCTTCTCAAATATGGGAGAAAGGTTTGGATTTTATACAATGATGGCTATACTCGTTCTTTTTTTACAGGCCAAGTTCGGACTTTCTGCTGAAAAAGCGGGTGGAATTTACAGTTGGTTCTATTTCAGTATATATGCACTTGCACTCCTTGGAGGTATATTGGCAGATGCTACAAAGAAGTATAAACTGGTGATACTGGCAGGTATAATAACCATGTTTGCAGGTTATATTATTATGGCAGTACCCGGGATGACTCTTACAATAACAATTATTGGGCTCTTTACCATTGCCCTTGGAAACGGTCTTTTCAAAGGGAACCTTCAGGCCGTGGTAGGTCAGATGTATGACGATCCAAAATATTCCAAATTACGTGACTCTGCTTTCATGATCTTTTATATGGGAATAAATGTCGGAGCCTTTTTTGCACCCTTTGCGGCATCAGGAATGAGAAACTGGTGGCTGAAAGTAAATGGATTTGCACATGACGGGAGTCTTCCTTCACTTTGTCATCAATTTAATAATGGAACACTTGCTGACACTTCAACATTTCAAGTGCTCGCTGATAAAGCCAATCTAAGTGGACATGTTACTGATCTTTCTTCATTCGCACATAAGTATCTTGAAGTTTTTTCCAGGGGTTATAATTATGCCTTTGGAATTGCTGCCGGTGCTATGGTAATATCACTCCTTGTTTACATTTTTTTCAATAAGTTGCTTCCCAACAAAGAAAAAAAAGTGACTACTGTAGCTGAAAAGGTCGATTTCAAACCATTACCCCTTGCTGCTGCTATCCTGGCTATGGGTGCCACAGCATTCGGATTACATTTTGTACAGCAGGTCGGCTGGGCAAATGGTTTTGCATTTGGTCTCTTTGCAGGATTTATAACATGGATAATCCTGAATTCAAATAGGGATGAGAGGGCACGGATTACAGCGCTTGTACTCGTGTTTATTGTTGTGATCTTCTTCTGAATGTCATTCCATCAGAATGGACTTACTCTTACTTTGTTTGCAAAAGATTATACTGTAAAACAAGTCGGACCATTTACCAACATGTTTTTCACATTATCTTCAATGCTTGCCTTTGTAGGTGCTATAGCCGGATTGGTAATACTTGTCTACAAAAACCTGAAAACTAAGGTTAAAATCGGTGGCGGAGTTCTTTTTGTTCTTGCACTTCATTTTGCTTTATTCTTTATTAATGGCTTTGATCCTACAGGTTTGCTTGGTAAATTGTTCACAACATTCGGACTTCAGAACTCAATTTCACCTGAAATCTTTCAGTCATTTAATCCGTTATTTATTGTTGCGCTTACCTTCCCTGTTATGGGTGTTTTCGCATGGATGAATAAAAGAGGTATTGAACCCTCAACTCCAAAAAAGATAGGCCTAGGTATGATTATTGCAGCTCTTGGTTTTATCATCGTGCTGGTATCTTCAATCGGAGCACCATCGCCTGAGTCACTGCATGGTATCCCTGTAGCAGATACTGACAGGGTATTACCTTACTGGTTGATAAGTAGTTACCTGATTCTCACAATCGCGGAATTATTTCTTAGCCCGATAGGGCTATCCTTTGTATCAAAAGTTGCCCCTTCCCGTTTCCAGGGACTAATGCAGGGTGGCTGGCTTCTTGCAACTGCCGTGGGAAATAAGCTTCTTTTTATAGGAACACTTCTCTGGGACAAAGTTCAACTATGGCAACTCTGGCTGGTATTTATTATATGTTGTCTTACATCAGCTGCTTTTATCTTCTCTATTCTTAAAAGGCTCGAGAAAGAGGGACAGGGATGAAAAGGCAATCCGCCTTCGCTACAAACTTCGCTAAAGCTACGTTTGTCGAAGAAAGCTACGGTGGACAAAGAAAGTAAAAAGGCTAAAGGCAGCAGATTGATATTACTTCGTATTTCGGACTTCGGACTTCACACAATTAAACCCTATTTGTTTAATAAATTTAATTTAATATACCCTTTAACCTAATTTTTGCTATTTTTGCACTAGATTATGATGCATCCTTTGAGATGCATTTTCATTTTACAAAGTATTACATAATGAAAGTTCTGAAGTTTGGTGGCACCTCAGTCGGATCTCCCGAGAGGATCAGGGGAGTCAAAAAGATAATTGAATCCCAGGATTCTCCATGTCTGATCGTTGTATCTGCCTTCCAGGGAATTACCGATGATCTCAAACATATAAGTGAACTTGCTTCAAACAGGAATGATGAGTATCTGAACCTGCTTGAAAAATTAATCGATAAACATATTGATTTTGCCAGACAATTGATTGCCGGGAATAAACAAAATACCGTAATTGAAGCAATTAAAAATATTTTTAGTGATCTGAGAGAAACACTGAACGGGATTTGGCTGCTTCGTGAACTCAGTAAACATTCTCTTGACCAGACGTTAGGTACCGGGGAAATCTTATCTTCACTTATAATCAGCAACTTAATAGACGATTGCCAGCTTATTGATGCCCGGAATTTTATCAAGACTGACAACAATTTCGGATTTGCAAATGTTGATTTCGATAAAACTTATAGTCTGATTACAAAAAGTTTTACCGGAACCAAAAAACGCATTATAGTTCCGGGGTTTATCGCAAGTAATTCCAGCGGTGAGACAACAACTTTAGGAAGAGGAGGATCAGATTATACTGCTTCAATTTTTGCAGCAGCGCTCGATGCTGATGTTCTGGAAATATGGACAGATGTCGATGGGTTTATGACTGCTGATCCAAAAAAAGTTGAAAGAGCATATGCAATTGAAAGCCTTACATATTCAGAAGCGATTGAATTATCACATTTTGGCGCCAGGGTAATCTATACTCCTACTCTCCGTCCGGTGTACAAGAAAAACATCCCGATTATTGTCTTAAACACATTCAATCCGCAATCGAAGGGAACTGTTATCAGCAATAAATCGAATGACAATAACAGAAGCCCGATAAAAGGAATTTCCTCAATTGATCATATAGACCTTATAACCCTCCAGGGAACCGGGATGGTTGGTGTCACAGGAACATCAATGCGGCTTTTTGGAGCATTAGCCAGAAAAAACATCAATGTAGTGCTCATAACACAAGCCTCTTCAGAGTACTCTATAACCTTCGCTATCAGTCCGTCGGATTCTGTAATTGCTTCAGAAGCCTTAAATGATGAATTCAAAATCGAAATTGATCATAACAGGGAATTAAAAATCCTGATAGAGAAAAATCTCTCTATAATAGCAATTGTGGGCGAAAGAATGAAAAACACACCCGGAATATCGGCTACCCTTTTCAGATCGCTTGGCAGAAATGGAATAAATGTCATTGCCACAGCGCAGGGATCCTCTGAACTGAATATTTCTGTTGTTATAAAGAATGAGAGTCTTAAAAAAGCGCTGAATGTCATACATGATGGTTTTTTTCTTTCCCGTTTCAAGGAGATGTATCTATTTATTGCAGGTACAGGACTGGTTGGAACCAGCCTGATGAAACAGCTTCAAAAACAATATTCAACTCTTGTAAGTGAACATAACCTGAAAATAAATCTTATCGGGGTGACAAATTCCAGGAAAATGGCTATCGATAAGAAAGGTATTCCGCTGGACAATTACAAAGAAGTGCTTAAGACCTCATGTGAAAAAGGAGACATATCGGTTTTCATTCAGCAAATGACAAGGCTGAATCTCAGGAATGCTGTTTTCATAGATTGTACAGCCGATGAAGATGTGGCGTCAAGGTATGATGAGATCCTTTCAAAATATGTTTCAATTGTAACTGCCAATAAAATTGCCTGTTCCTCGGAGCAGAGTTATTATCAAAAATTAAAGAGCATTGCCAATGAGCGTGGTGTGAGGTTCATGTATGAAACCACAGTCGGCGCCGGGTTACCAATTATCAAAACCATTAATGACCTGGTTCTTAGCGGAGATAAGATTCTGAAGGTAGAAGCTGTCTTATCCGGAACAATGAATTTCATATTTAATGAATTGAGTCCTGAAATGCCATTAAGCAGTGCAATAAGAAAAGCAAGGGAAATAGGTTATTCTGAGCCGGATCCCCGCGTTGATCTTAGCGGAACAGATGTGGTTAGAAAAATTATGATCCTTGCACGCGAAGCTGGTTATTCTATTGAAAGAGAAGATGTTATTATTAATAAATTCCTTCCTGATGAATGCTTCAAAGGCGATCTGAATGATTTTTTCGAAAAGGTTAAAGCATATGATGCTGAATTTGAACAAAAAAGGAAGGAGTTGACCAGACAGAACCTGAAATGGAGGTTTTTTGCAACAATGGAACTGGGCAGGGCTAAGGTTGAACTACTTACAATCGGTTCGGATCATCCGTCATTTAATCTTGAAGGAAGCAACAATATTATTCTTCTTACGACCAACAGATACAATGAGCTCCCGATGGTCATTAAGGGATATGGTGCAGGAGCTGAAGTTACAGCTGCGGGTGTGTTTGCAGACCTGATGAGGGTTGTGAATGTATAAGGAGAAAGGAAAAAGGCAAAAGGCAAAAGGAAAAAGGAAAAAGGAAAAAGACAAAAGTAAAAAGATAAAAGTAAAACCTGGTTAATTGAAAAGAAAGCTGATAAAATATTATTCAACAAACTTAAAGTCACCCGAGGTTTCTTTTAGTGAAGCTCTTCTCAGAGGCCTGGCCCCAGACGGAGGATTGTATCTTCCAACTTCATTACCTATACTGACCACAAAGGAGCTGGAAAGTTTCCCTGGTAAAGAATATCATGAAATAGCTTTCAGCGTACTCGACAAAATCATAGGAAGTGAAATAGAGAAAGAAGAATTATCAAGCCTTTGTGCTGATGCGTATAACTTTGATGTGCCGCTTGAAAAAGTATATGGACGGAAATACATTATGCGCTTGGATCAGGGGCCTACTGCTTCATTTAAAGATTTTGCAGCCCGAATGATGAGCCGGCTGATGCAGTATTATTTATCACTTAGCAATCAACATCTTACAATACTAACTGCTACATCAGGAGATACAGGAAGCGCAGTTGCCAACGCTTTTTTTGATCTGAATAACATCAATGCAATTATACTATTCCCAGCAGATGAGGTTACCCTGATGCAGCGAAAGCAGATGACCACACTGCAAAAGAATATTAGTGTAATTGCTATTAATGGGAAGTTTGATGACTGTCAGAAGCTGGTTAAAATGGCTTTTTTGGATGAGGCACTATCTGAAATTTCACTCACTTCAGCAAATTCAATAAATATAGGAAGATTACTACCCCAATCAGTATACTATTTTTATGCCTATTCAAAGCTCGCAGCCAATTTAGATGAAAAGGTCATCTTCAGCGTGCCGTCAGGTAATTTCGGGAATCTGATGGGCGGGCTCATTGCAAAGAAAATGGGTCTTCCTGTAAAGCAATTTATAGTTTCAACGAATGAAAATGATGAAGTACCTGAATTCTTACGGACCGGAGATTATAAATTGATAAATCCATCAAAAAATTGCATCTCAAGCGCAATGAATGTTGGTCATCCCGGCAATCTCGCAAGAATTGTAGCCTTTTACGGAGGTGTTATGGATGAATCAGGGAATATTATCAAACCACCTGATCTTAATCAAATGCGTAAAGATATTTTTGCAGTCAGCGTGAATGATCAGGAGACAAAGAATATGATAGATGAGGCATTCAGAAAACATAATTTGTTACTTGAACCTCATGGAGCAATAGCATGGAAAGGAATAAATGAGTATTCAAGGATAAATAAGAGCAGTATGACCCAAAAATCACTGAGTATCTCTCTTGAAACTGCTCATCCTGCCAAGTTTCCTGAAGAGTTAAGGCAAATTTTAAAAATTGAACCTCGGTTGCCTATTTCTCTTGTTGGTCTGGAACAAAAGCCTGAACACTATTTTTCGATGGAAAATAGCTATGAATTATTAAAGGATTTTATACTTAA
>PLNF01000082.1 GCA_003141715.1 Bacteroidales bacterium
TTCAGAAACCTACACCAGGATCTCTTAGACGGGTGTAAAAACGGCGACCAGAAAGCACAGTTTCAGATCTACAAGTTGTACTACAAAGCTATGTACAATACAAGTCTGAGGATTGTAAATGACACGATGGAAGCTGAAGATATAATGCAGGAATCATTCCTGTCGGCCTTTGAAAAAATTGATACTTATTCAGGAACTGTAAGTTTCGGTGCATGGCTCAAAAAAATAGTAGTTAACCGTTCGCTTGATGCCCTGAATAAAAGGAAAGCGGTCTTTGAAGATATTGAGTCACATGTTGGTATAAGAGATGATAGCGGCGAAGATACAGCCAGATATGAGGAGATTGATGTCAGGGTTGAAAAGGTTAAAGAGGCTATTGAAAGACTTCCCGATGGATACAGAGTTATACTCTCTCTCTACCTTCTTGAAGGGTACGATCATGATGAAATAGCAGAAATACTTTCCATCAACAGCAGTACATCACGATCGCAACTTTCAAGAGCAAAACAAAAACTCATTGGAGAATTAAAAGGAAAATGAAAAATTCAACGGATATGAAAAGTATAGAGGACATAATCAGGAGCAATAAGGACTTCTTCGAAGATGCAGAACCTTCGGAAGGTCACTTAGAAAGATTTAACAGGAAGCTTGAAAAAAGATTTCAGGTCAATACCATTCAAAGAAGTATTGTCCCATACCTGTTAAAAGCAGCCGTTGTAACACTACTCATCACTCTGTCTTCACTCTGGACATGGGATCACTTCATTCGTACAGGCAGCAGCAGAATGACTCTCGGACAGGTCTCTCCTCAATATAAAGAGGTTGAAAACTACTATGTACACCAGGTTAACCTCATGGAAGGGGAAATCGTAAATGTAGATCTGAAAAATAATCCTGCACAAAAAACAATGCTCGTGAAAGAGATGAAAAGCATGGACTCAATTTATGTCTCTCTTCAGAAAGAACTCAAAGCAAATCCAAACGATGAACGCATAATAACTGCAATGATTGAGCATTATCAGACGAAACTAGAAGTCATGACTTATATAGTAAATCAGCTTAAAACAATCAGGAATGATAACCAAAATAAGAAGGAAAATGAAAAAGTTAATTTATAAATCAGGAATGTTCTTCTTCATATCGCTCTTTTTAATTTCTTCAACAATATCTGCAGACGAGGTAACAAAGGAATTCCATAAAGAGTATGCAGCAGGAACAAAAACGCTTGATATCAACAATAAATATGGAGATGTGGTAATTCAGAGCTGGGATAAGGACCAGATAATTATCGATGTTAAAGTAACTATTGATATGTCGAGTAAAGAAAGAGCTCAGAACTACCTCGACAAAATAGATGTCCAATTCTCTGAAGGTACTAATGTGATCTCTGCAAAAACTATAATCGAAGACAATTTCAATTTTTCGGGTTGGGGTGATTCAAGGAAATTCAGTATAGATTATAATATAAAAATGCCTGTTGGAACTGATCTGACTCTTACAAACAAATATGGTAATACTGATATCGACGAACTTCATGGATTGATGGATCTTGATATTAAATATGGAAACCTCACAGCCGGAAAACTTACCAGAGGAAATATTAAACCTCTGAGTCAACTTACGCTGGCTTACGGAAAAGGTACAATTGACGAAACAGGATGGCTCAATCTTAATGAAAGATATGTCGGTAGCATGAAGATAGAAAAAAGCCAGGCAATACTTCTGGATAGTAAGTATTCTAAGATAATTCTGGGCGAAACCAGTTCAATAGTAGGTGAAAGTAAATATGATAATATAAAGATTGAAAATATAAAAAACCTGGTTCTTGAGAATGGGTACACAGAAGTTAACATCGGAGAACTGACAAAAAAGCTAACCTATAACGGGAGTTACGGCTCATTTTCAATAGACCGCATCCCGGCCGGTTTTGAATCGCTTGATGTGGAAACACATTATATGGGAGTTAAGCTTGGAATTGAAGAATCAGCCAGCTACAAACTCGATGCAAAAGTGACATACGGTGGATTAAAATACAATGAAGATAATTTTAAAAATCAAAGACGCATTGTCGAGAATAATTCAACTGAGCTATCAGGAACAGTCGGAAATGAAGAGAATCCTTCATCACGCGTTAAAGTACTTGCATCATATGGTACGGTAAGGCTCAATTAATCACTACCTTACAACTTATTTTTCAGGCGGGAATGTAACAACATTTCCGCTTTTTTCTTTATATTTCTTACTTTTTGAGTATGTCTTTTGTCTATTTACCTTTTGCCTTTTATCTTGTACTTATACCTTCATCCTTATAAATAAATATGCCTTCCTTGCCATCCGCAGTGGCAAAACCTCTGAACATACCTGCTGAATTAAAAGGCATAGAAATGTTGCCAGACTTATCCACACATATCACTCCACCACTCCCACCTGCCTTAACAAGCTTATCATTTACAACAAGTTCAGAAGCTCCCTTCAGAGTTAAACCTTTATATTCCATCAATGCTGAAATATCGTGTGCAACGGTCCACCTTATGAAGTATTCACCATGTCCGGTTCCGGATATGGCACAAGTATTATTATTTGCATAAGTGCCTGCTCCTATGATAGGCGAGTCCCCTATTCTGTTATATCGCTTGTTTGCCATGCCGCCCGTTGATGTTCCTGCAGCCAGGTTACCATTTTTATCAAGAGCACAACAACCTACAGTGCCATTCTTCTCTTTTTTTAAAATTTCCTGAAGTTCATTAAATCGCTTTTCAGTATAAAAATATGATGGCGGAACAATTTCAAGACCCTGTTCTTTAGCAAATTGCGACGCTCCGGCACCGGCAAGCATTACATGAGGAGAATTTGTCATTACTCTCCTTGCAGCTGTAATAGGATTCTTTATGTCTGTGACACCCGCCACGGCACCAGCAGCAAGATTCGATCCGTCCATAATAGCTGCATCAAGCTCATTCCTGCCTTCATGAGTAAAAACAGCCCCTTTTCCTGCATTGAAGAGAGGATTGTCTTCCATGGTCCTGATCGTTTGTTCTACAGCATCAAGAGCAGATCCGCCATCAGCCAGAATCTTCTTACCTGTATTTATAGCCAATGAAAGGGATGCCCGGTATTCCTTATCCAGCTCAGGTGTAAGATTCTCTCTTGTCATGCCACCAGCGCCGCCATGGATTACAATTGCCCACTCCTGTTTTTGCGTAGAGGCACTTATGGACTGACCTGATGTTGTTTTCTTATCAGTTTTACAGGAAAAAAGCATTAGAAAAAAGGTAAACAACGAGTAAAGAATAATCAGTTTTGTTTTCATCTATCTGGTATTTGAGTTTTAATGCAAATAGTTTTTTTACCACGGAGTAACACGGAGTTTTTCACGGAGTTACACGGCTTTAAGTCCCTTTGTCTCTCAGTCTCTCAGTCTTAAAAATCCATCTCCACAACGGTAATCCCCGATCCTCCAAACTCCATATGTTCGTCTCGGAAGGATTTTACAACATCGACTGTGGCAAGATATTGCCTTACCAGCTGTCGCAGTATACCATTGCCCTTCCCATGCAGGATCCTTAAATTACGATGTTGCACAATGAGTGCATTATCAATAAGTTCCCTGACCTGATTAATGGCCTCTTCCCCCCTGACACCACGTATATCTATTTCAGGTTTAAAATTTATATTTCGTTGAACCAGACCCGGATCATTTTCCCTGTAAACCTGATTTGCTCTGAAACTCTTTTTAAGGTCTGATCTGGTTATTCTCTCAATTTTGTCAAGCGGGACAAAAAGTCTCAGGCTGCCGGTTTCAACCTGAACCATTTTATCTTTTATCTCAATTACCTCACCTGCGGCCTGAGTATCAATCATCCTGACCGCATCTCCGGGTTTAAGAGGATGTATCTTAGATTCAACAGGCACAAGTTTTTCCTTTACGGGTTCAGGCTCCAGTTTAATATTCTTCGCTTTATTACACAATATGGCAATCTTCTCTTCCGATTCAGTCTCTAATGGTTTTGTCTCCTCAACAACTCCATTTTTAAATTCCTCAAGTTGTTGCCTGATATCTTTTGTTTTTTCTTTTTCTGCCTGTGTCTCTCTAATCTGCCGGATCGTACTCTCAATCATCCTGTTAGATTCTTTAAGCAATTGCTGTGCCTCATCTTTAGCTTTTGTAATGATCTCTTTTCTGAGTGTCTTGGCACCTGAAAGCTCCTTTTCATATTCAGCCATTAACTCCTCCAATCTCTTTTCCTGTTGCCTGATACTCTGTCGTTTAGTCTCCCAGTATCGTTTGTCCCGGGCAATATCCTTCAGATGCCTGTCATAATTGATATTTTTTACTCCGGCTTTTTCTGAAGCTACTTCAAGTATATCTTCAGGAAGACCGATTTTTCGTGCGATTTCAAATGCAAACGAGCTTCCGGGTTTGCCAATTGTAAGCTGAAAAAGAGGCTGCATGAGATGGTTGTCAAAAGCCATGGCGCCATTAACTATTCCATCTGTAACGGATGCGAAATGCTTCAGATTAGTGTAATGTGTTGTTATTACACCAAAAACTTTCTTCCTGTTCAACTCACCAAGAATGGCTTCGGCAATAGAACCTCCGAGCATCGGTTCCGTACCTGTGCCGAATTCATCAATAAGAATCAGTGTCTTATCATTACCATTTTTCACGAAGTATTTCATATTAATAAGATGAGAACTATAAGTACTTAAATCATTATCAATACTTTGTTCATCACCTATATCAATTAAAATATTTTTAAAGATCCCCGTTTCTGATCCTTCTGCGACCGGGATCGTAAGGCCACATTGCAACATATACTGAAGCAGTCCTACTGTTTTAAGGCATACTGATTTTCCTCCGGCATTAGGTCCGGAGATCAATAATATTCGGTTTTTTTCATCAAGCACAATTTCAAGAGGAACCACTTTCCTTCCGGCAGACTTTTCGAATGTTAGTGAGAGCAGAGGATGGATCGCCCATTTCCACATCAAAAATGGTTTATTTGTCAGAACCGGTTTGATCGAATGAAGATGATTGCCAAGAAGTGCTTTTGATCGTATGAAATCGATTTCGCCCAGGAATAAATTTGACTCAAGCAGATCGTCGATATAGGGTCTGACATTATCAGCAAATAGTATCAGAATCCTGACAATCTCCCTTCTTTCTTCATATTCGAGTTCAATAATATCGTTGTTGATTTCAACAATCTCCTCCGGCTCAATAAAAACTGTCTTTCCTGAAGCTGACTGATCATGAATAAGGCCTTTGAGCTTTCTTTTATCATACGAGCTTACAGGTATTACTCCTCTTCCATTTCTCACAGAAACCGAAGTATCAGTATCAACAATTCCGTCAGACTGGGCTTGTTTAAGAATTGCATTCAGCCTTTTCGTTACATGAATGCTTTTCCCGATAAGTTCAGCTCTTATCTCTTTTAACCGGGTGGAAGCATTATCCTTAATTACTCCTCGTTTGTCAATTATTCTGTCAATTGCCTCCAGTACATAAGGATAAGTTTTTACTGAACTGCACATTGAATGCAGAACAGGATACTTGGAAGTATCTTTATTCCTGAAGAAATTCAGAATTGTTTTTACTGTCTCAAGTGAACGTTTAAGATCAAAAACCTCCTGTACCTCGGGAAATGTACCTTCAATCCTTATCTTATTAAGACAATCAGAAATCTTATAGTAATGTTCTGAAGGAAAAAAGTCCTCAAATATCAGTATCTGCTGGAACTCATAAGTTGCAGATAATTTATGAGTTAAATGTTCAAAGTCATCTATGAATTTAATACCATTTACCTTCTCGAGCCCCATAGGACTGAGACATTTCTCGCTCAAAAGATTCCGAATCCTGTCAAAACCTATCTTATTTTCAAAATTTTCCGGATAAATCATGTTACAAGATAAAGGACAAAAGTAAACTAAAAATCCCCTCAATGGAAAGAAAAAGATTAGCCACCAAGGCGCAAAGGTTCACCAAGGATTAAGACCAATAATCAATCAATGTAATCCTTAGCGCCTTAGTGTCTTTGTGGCAAAAAAGGGGTTCCTACAAAGTTAATTATTGTTAAATCATTTTGGCATACACTGATAATGGGTTTCATTTTTATATACATTTGAAACATATGATTACAAACCTTAATAATAAATCAATGAAAAACAAGAAAATCTCAATCGCTTTGTTGCTTCTGCTGTTTTTCCCGACATGGTTAATGTCGCAGAGTGAAAATGTCGACCGGGGTATGATTTATAAAATCAAACAGGAGGGTTTAAAGAATTCAAGTGTAGAAGACCTCGCGTTCTGGCTGACTGATTTTATTGGTCCGAGACTTACTGCATCCACAGGATTCAACCATGCAGATGAGTGGGCAAAGAAGAAGATGGAAGAGTTTGGCTTTCAGAATGTAAGGATTGAAGCTGCAAAGGATTTCACTCGTGGAGGGTGGGATAACCTCAAAACATATGCAGCAATGACTGCACCATATTATTCAAACTTTGCATGCAATCCGGTCGCATGGTCGGGAAGCACAAACGGCATTGTTAAAAGTGCGGTTGTTTTCCTGGATGTTAAAGCAGATAGTGACCTTTTGAAGTACAAGGGAAAAGTTGCAGGGAAAATTGTCCTGATGCCTTCTACTGCTACTTATGAGGTTAGCTATGAGCCCCTTGCCAGCCGTCTGACTGATGCACAATTAAAAGACCTGACAATGGCTTCTTCATCCACACCATCGCGAAGGCCACCCTTTGATCGTGCTGCAATGATGGCACAAAGGGCCTTGCGATTAAAAATATCTGACTTTCTCAAGAGTGAGGGTGCAGCTGTAATCCTTAATAGTTCCGGAACTTTCAATGTTCCCAGGTCAAATGGAGCTAATTATAAATCAGGTGATAAAGAACCAATTGCAGAGTTAAATCTTCCAATTGAAGATCACGGAAGAATGGTTCGTCTGTTACAACACAATATACCTGTTGAAATGGAAATTGAAATACAAAATAAATTCTTTGACAGCCCTACTGTATATAACGTAATAGGTGAAATACCCGGTACCGATAAACTTCTTAAGAATGAAATAGTTCTTCTGGGTGCACACATTGATTCATGGAACGGGGGAACCGGAGCAGCAGACAATGGATCAGGATGTATTGTAATGCTGGAAGCTCTCCGCATCCTTAAAAACCTCGACATTGCTCCGCGAAGAACGATAAGGATAGCTCTTTGGGGTGGTGAAGAACAGGGTTTATTCGGATCATCAGGTTATGTGGAGAAGTATCTTGTAGATCCTGCAACAAAAGAACATAAGCCAGACTACGATAAGTTTGCTGCATATTTTAACATGGACAACGGTTCGGGAAAATACCGGGGCATTTATATGCAGGAAAACGAACTTGTAAGACCTATATTTGAAGAGTGGCTAAAACCATTTGAAGATATGGGTTGTTCAACAATTACTATAAGAAATACTTCCGGTACTGATCATCTTTCATTTGACAGGGTCGGTCTTCCCGGATTTCAGTTTATACAGGATGCTATCGAATATGAACGTGGTTATCATACTGTAATGGATACCTATGAACGACTGGTAATGGATGATCTGAAACAGAATGCAATAATCACGGCATCATTTGTATATAATGCAGCAATGCGTAATGCAAAATTACCAGGGAAACCTGTTATGAAACAAAGGCCGAATACTGATCAGGGCCCGCGGATGTAATAATAGAAAATGAAATAAATTGAAATATATTAAAATTCAGTAGGTCATCAAAAATTCCTACGTTTTTTTTATATCGACATCCTTCATTGACAGCTGTACCCGTTTTCTTTCGATATCAACTGCCAGAACTTTTACCATTACATGCTGGTGGAGTTTAACTACAGTTGATGGATCGGTTATATAGGTTTTGCTCATATTTGAAATATGTACCAGTCCATCCTGCTTAATTCCAACATCAACAAAGGCACCGAATTTTGTAATATTTGTTACAATTCCGGGAACAACCATTCCCTCGATCAGATCTTCCATTGTATGGACATCCGCGAAACTGAACTCTTTAATTTTTGATCTTGGATCACGTCCCGGTTTAGCCAGTTCTTCAATAATATCTTTCAGTGTCGGAAGTCCGGTGACAGGGCCAACATAACGCTCCAGCTTAATCTCTTTTCGCTTATTCTCATTGGTAATCAATTCCTTAACTTCACAGCCAAGATCCTTAGACATTTTTTCCACAACGTGATAACTTTCGGGGTGAACGGCACTTGAATCGAGCGGATTCTCTGCATTTTGGATCCTCAAAAAACCGGCGGATTGTTCAAATGCCTTTTCTCCCATACGTTTCACTTTAAGAAGCTCCTTACGTGCCCTGAAAGGCCCGTTTTCAGTTCTGTAATCAATAATGTTCTGTGCTAGCTGCGGACCCAGTCCTGATACATAAGTCAGAAGGTGCTTACTTGCTGTGTTGACCTCGACCCCAACAGCATTGACACAACTCATGACTACATCATCCAGTGATTTCTGCAGTTTTTGCTGATCCACATCGTGCTGATACTGACCCACTCCTATTGATTTAGGATCGATCTTCACTAACTCAGCCAATGGATCCATCAGCCTTCTTCCTATTGATATCGCACCTCGTACAGTTACATCATAATCAGGAAATTCATCCCGGGCAGTCTTGGAAGCAGAATAAATTGATGCGCCGGCTTCACTTACAACAAAAACCTGGATGTCGTTCTCGAACTTGACCCATTTTATAAAATCTTCAGTCTCCCGGCTTGCGGTTCCATTACCGATCGCAATAGCTTCAATTTTATATGCATTTACAAGTGATAAAATCTTCTTTATCGACATGGCAGTTTCATTCTGAGGAGGATGGGGGTAGATTGTCTCATTATGAATAAAATTACCCTGCCTGTCAAGACAAACAACTTTACAACCGGTCCTGAAACCCGGATCTATTGCCAGAACGTTTTTTTCACCCAGCGGTGATCCGAGAAGCAGTTGACGAAGATTATCAGCGAAAACTGTAATTGCCTCGATATCTGCTTTTCCCTTGGAAATATTTCTGAATTCCGTCTCCATGGAAGCTGAAAGCAGTCTTTTCCAACTGTCCTTTACTGCATCAGTGACTATATCAGATGAAGCATTCCTTCCTTTTATAAAAATCGAATTCAGCATACTGAGAGCATGTTCTTCATCAGGTTCTACCGACAACCGAAGGAAACCTTCATCTTCGCCCCTTCTCATAGCAAGCAGTCTGTGAGACGGACACTTTTTAAGAGGCTCTGACCAGTCATAATAGTCACTGTATTTTATACCTTCTGCTTCCTTTCCCTTAACAACCTTTGAATAGACAACGGCCTCTTTTTCGAAAAGATATCTGAGCTGTTTCCTTGCCTTATCATCCTCATTTATCCATTCTGCCATAATATCAGAGGCGCCTGAAATAGCATCCTCAACAGTTGCAACATCGTCATTCAGAAAACCTTCAGCTTTCAGGGCCGGATCAGTCTCGTTCTGATCCATAATGAGAACTGCAAGAGGTTCGAGTCCTTTTTCCCTGGCAATTGTTGCACGTGTGCGTCGCTTGGGCCTGTATGGCAGGTAAATATCCTCAAGTTCAGACATGGTCACTGCAGCATCAATTTTTTGCCGAAGCTCAGGAGTCATCTTTTCCTGTTCCTCAATTGACTTAATTACGGCTTCCTTCCTGGCATCCAGCTCCTTCAGCCGATCATACTCTTCTTTGATATGCATAAGCTGGACTTCATCAAGACTACCGGTCATCTCTTTACGGTACCTGCTGATAAACGGAATTGTAGCTCCTCCATCCATCAGCCTGATAGTGTTTTCGACCTGCCATTCGTGGAGTCCGAGCTTCTTTGCAACAAGTAAAATATTCCTGTTTGTAGTCATAATAGTATTATTCAACATAAATAACCAGACCTTTAAGATATTCGCTTTCGGGGTGATAAATATTTACGGGATGATCAGGCGGCTGACTCAACTGATGCAATATTCTGACGCTACGGCCGGTATTTGCAGCAGCTGCAAATACCGATTTTCTGAAATTCTCTTTAGTGACAACCTGGGAGCAGGAGAAGGTGAAAATAATTCCACCCGGTTTAATCTGTTCAATTGCCTTTATATTCAGCCTTTTATATCCCTGCAATGCATTTGCCAGAACGTTATTATGCTTCGCAAATGCAGGTGGATCGAGTATTATCAAATCGTATTGATCTTTAATATGATTCAGATAATCAAATGCATCAACCTGAAATGATTCATGCCTCTTATCATCTCCATAATTGAGTTTAATGTTTTCATTTGCAAGTTCGATTGCCGGAAAGGAACTGTCAACTGTATGAACAATAGCTGCATTTTTCATAGCATACACTGAAAATCCACCTGTGTAGCCGAACATGTTCAGTACAGTTCTTCCTTCAGTATATTTTTCAAGCAGCTTTCGGTTCTCTCTCTGATCAATGAAAAAACCTGTTTTCTGTCCTGTAGTCCAGTCAATCTTAAACTTATACCCGTTTTCAGTGACAATAACGGGATCAGATTTTCCATACAGAAATTCATTTACTCCTATAGTTTCCGACATATGCGGTATAGTTCCTTCACTTTTATCATAAACTGCAACGATCTGATCTTCCATAAGTTCAACCAGTATTGCGACAATCTCTTTTCTTATTCTGTAAAAACCAACCGAATGCATCTGGATTACAGCAACTCCATTATAATAGTCAATAATGAGTCCTGGTAAACCATCGCCTTCACCATGAACCAGACGATATACATTTATCATCGGATTACCAATGATCCCAATTGATTTCCGGTAGGTGATAGCTCGTTTAATCTTCTCCCTGAAGAAACTGATATCAGGTGTCACCTGCTCAAATGAGAGAACACGTACAGCAATTGAACTTGGCGCATAGTGCCCTACTGCGAGGAAAGTACCTTTATTATCATAAACATCCACCAGATCCCCTTCAACAGGATTCCCATATATTTTCTTAATTGCTCCCGAGAATACCCAGGGATGAAACCTGCGGATCGATTGCTCTTTACCGGATTTTAAAACTATTTTTATACGTTCCACTTTGCAATTTTTTCAATTTTCCAACTTTAAGTACTCCAAACTCCAGCTCACTCCAAACTTTTATTCTAAACCTCATGTCCGTTTATCAGCTTCTTATAAATCTGATGACAAACCCACGCATCCGTCGCTGCATATATCTGCTGTGCTTCAGTAAGATGTTCTGCTTCCCAATCGGTAACCTGCTGGCGCTTGGATATCCTGAATCCAAGGACTATCGCAGCAAGTTTTTTCAATCCGGAGCTCTGAATACCAAAATCTTTAACGAAGTTTTGAAGATCAACGAATCCGTCAGGGGCAAACTTCCTGACCCCTTTTAAAAATCGTATGTCATCATGTACAGCTACACCGGCTTTTATTACTGAAGGATCGGATAACAGATCAGCCAACTCATCAGGTATGCCAATTTTATTGATCCGGAACAGACACGCCAGCTCTCCGGTTGAAAGCTGGATTAGCGAGACTGAATTTTTTCTTCCTTTTTTAAATGTGGGTCTCGTCTCTGTATCAAAACCAAGCAGGTCTGATCCGAGAAGCCTTGGAAAGACCTCATAAAATGTTTTAAGATTGTCTACTAAAACTATTTCACCCTTAAACCATGAGAGCTCATGTTTCGCAAGTTCTTCAACTGTAATATTCTCCTGATACATATTATTGGTTTTCTCCCCTTAAATCCTTTTGTCTTCTTGTAATAAACCAGTCAGCAGTATTTCTGTTTTCATCATCTGCTTCATCCTCTTTTTCAACTTTTCCAATCTCCTCGCCGGAGTAAATGAACTTATGAATAGCCCTCATCAAATTTACCAGTTTCTGACCCCAGAAGTTTTCAAAGTTCATCCTGCATTCCCAAACAGCATCGTTCATCACTTCTGCCGTACCAGTCTGGTACAGAAGGAGAAAGTCCTTCATATCCTGGTAAATATCAGCCATGTTTTCAGAAATACTTGCTACTACAGGTCCTTCTGTTTCATTTATTTTTTCATCGAATACCTCGAGATAATCATTTGCTGTACCAAATTTTTCTTTAAGAGTTTCATTAATAGCGGTCCAGTCAGCTTCTGTCACAAATTTTTCATTCCCATCTTCAAAAAAAGGTTCTAACTGGGGTAAAAGAGAAGCTTTAAGATACATAAGAGGCAAGATACGTTGCAGGATCTTCAGCAGCTCATCACCTTTTAGTTCCGAAGCATGTTCCACATATTTACAGAATTCATTTGCAACAGCCACAAATTCTACAACATTTCTTGAATACACAGGATCTGCATTGGTATCCATTATGATTTTCAAATTTAATATTACCAGATGCCAAAAGTAATAAAAATTGACAGGTAAAAGAAACACTTATCAGACCAGACCGGGGTTTAACTTAGCGAGGTAAACCTCATCTGTTTTTTGATAATAAGAGATGATTATTGAACTTACTCTTACACATCCAATCTGGTATTTATAAGAGAACTTTTAGTGCGCATAAAAAGGAGTAAGCCGCAATAACTTGACTATAACACCTATCGATAGTTTACCTTGTCGACCGAGTCAGCAGCCCTAAAAAAAATTCATGATCTCAGGATTCCCAGCTAAGTTTATAATTCTTATCCGGAACTATTTTTTTATGGTCGAGAAGCCAGCGGATCACTTTAATGACCCTGTCTTCGGGATAATCAAGCAGCTTAACCAGTTCTTCTGCATCGGGATTCTTTTCACTCAGAACACTTTTTATATCTTCAAGAATAAGGTCGAATTCATACTTGCTCAGGTCAAGCTCATTCCTTTCACGGCAAACATCGCAGATTCCGCATCGGTCTGATTCTTCACCAAAATAATCAAGAAGATATACAGACCTGCAATGGCTGTCCGAATCTGCATATTCTATCATTTTGTTCAGACGGATTTCATATTTTTTCTTGACGTGAAGATAATTGTCGGGTGAGATCATTAAAGCTTTCCGCACCAGTCGCTCTTCTGTGAAGATTACGAGTGCTGTCTTTTTACCGGGAATGTAACGGATAATATTTAAGAATGACAATTTCACAAGATATTGATATATAGTGTCACGTGTTGCTGCTGATTTGCGTGAAAGTGCTTCTTCATTAACAGGAACAAATTCGCTGAACATCCCCGTGTAAGATCTCAAAAGAAGTTTGATAAATCCGTCAAATGATTCGTTTGCTACCTGGAATTTATAAAGATCATCACGGCTGACAATAAAATGTACCCTTGAAGGATTATTTATTTCTTCAGTGAATTCCATATAACCTTCTCTCTGAAGGAACTGAAGACTGTTATATGTTTCGATTACCGGTAACCTGTATTTTGCAACAAGATCATACATATTGAAATCAAAAACATTGTCTTTCCCCGAGCCGAGAGGCACCTGCAGATAATTGCACAATGCCTCGTAAGTGTCTTTGATCTTTTCAATTGGCGGATACTTCTTCCTGATAGTATCTGTCAGGCGGGCTTTGTCTGCAGGTGAGTATAAAAGAACAGCGAAAGCAGGTTTACCATCACGGCCGGCCCTCCCGCTCTCCTGAAAATAACTCTCAATGCAATCAGGTATATCCCAGTGAATCACAAATCTTACTTCAGATTTGTCAATACCCATTCCGAAAGCGTTGGTGGCAATAATAACCCGGGTCTCTCCTATTGTCCATAAAGCTTGTTTCTTGTCACGAAGCTCATCCGTTAATCCGGCATGGTAGAAATCGGCACTGATCCCATTGGCGACCAGGAGTTCAGCAACCTCCTTTGATCTTTTTCTGCTTCTGACATATACTATCCCGCTCCCTCTTATTTTCTTAAGAGTTTTGATAAGGTAGCTGCCTTTATCCTCTACTTTCCTCACAAGGTAGGAAATGTTTTTCCTGTCGAAACTGGTTCTCAGGACATTCTTTTCCCTGAATGCCAGCTTCTTCATTATATCATCAATTACCTGCGGAGTAGCTGATGCTGTAAGAGCCAGGAACGGTACTTTTTCGGAAATATGATCTCTCAGTGATGCTATTTTCAGATATGATGGTCTGAAATCATATCCCCATTGTGAAATACAATGTGCTTCATCAATAGCTACAAGAGAAAGGTTTAGCCTTGTCACCTTAGCCTGAAAAACCCTTGTTGAGATTCTTTCAGGCGAGATGTAAAGGAACTTATAATCACCAAATATGCAATTTTCGAGCGCGTTATCTATCTCCTCGCCCGACATTCCTGAATGTATTGCTATGGATTTTATTTCCAGATCATTAAGACGATTTACCTGATCTTTCATCAGGGCTATCAAAGGAGTTACGACCAGACATATTCCCTCCTGTGATAGCGCCGGGACCTGGAAGGTAATAGACTTTCCTCCTCCGGTTGGCATAAGTCCAAGTGTATCTTTTCCTTCAGCAACAGATCTTATAATCTCTTCCTGCAATGGTTTGAATGAGGAGAATCCCCAGTATTTTGTTAAAATCTGTCTGTATGGTTCAATATTCATCCCGGATTGCACTTAATACAAATGTAATAACTGTTATTCAATTTTTTATGAAGGTTAAAAGAAAGAGATGTTTTACGAGTTCTGTTTTTTTTCGTAATTTGCGCCATCAACAACTTAAATCTCATCTTATGTCATTTTTAAAAGATAAGATACTTTATGAAGGATTAACATTTGATGATGTCCTTCTGGTTCCTGCATATTCTGAGGTACTTCCAAGAGAAGTTGATCTCAGCTCCATGTTCACAAGAAACATACGTATCAATACGCCTGTTGTTTCAGCTGCCATGGATACCGTTACAGAAGATGAGCTTGCGATTGCCATTGCGAGAGAGGGTGGAATTGGGGTGATCCACAAGAATATGTCTGTCGAGAAACAGGCTGCACAGGTAAAGCGCGTTAAAAGGGCTGAAAATGTCATGATTTTTGATCCAATAACTATTAACCTCGATGCCACAGTTGCTGAGGCCATGAATTTAATGAGTGAATATAAGATAGGGGGCATCCCGGTTATTGACAAAGATGGTATACTGAAAGGTATTGTCACAAACAGGGATCTGAGGTTTGAAAACAACAGGGCTCGTAAGATCACAGAAGTAATGACTACTAGCCTGATTACCACAAACCATCAGACCAATCTGGAAGCGGCTGCCAGAATCCTGCAGAAACATAAGATTGAAAAACTCCCTATGGTAGATGATTCAGGCAAACTGATAGGCCTTATCACTTATAAAGACATTACAAAAACTAAAGATCGTCCGAATTCATGCAAGGATGATAAAGGAAGACTCAGAGTGGCAGGCGCAGTAGGTATAGCCTCAGATACTCTGCAAAGGGTTGAAGCTCTTATAAATGCCAGCGTAGATGCTATAGCAATAGATACGGCACATGCCCATACAAAAAGCGTTATAAATATTCTGAAGGAAATAAAAAGAAACTTCCCGGATGTAGAGGTTATAGCTGGAAATATTGGGACCGGAGAAGCCGCTAAAAAGCTTGTCGATGAAGGTGCAGATGCAGTAAAAGTGGGGATAGGCCCGGGATCTATATGCACAACCAGAATAATTGCTGGCGTGGGAATACCCCAACTCTCTGCTATATATAATGTTGCAAAAGCAATTGAAGGTTCGGGTATTCCGATAATTGCTGATGGCGGAATTAGGTATTCAGGTGATATTATTAAAGCTATTGCTGCAGGTGCAGACTCAATAATGGCGGGTTCGCTTTTTGCTGGTGTTGAAGAATCTCCAGGGGAGAC
>PLNF01000081.1:0-346 GCA_003141715.1 Bacteroidales bacterium
AACAAACTATACCGCCGGGCCGTTAGGCTGCAATAATTTCGACTATCACGTTTTTTTACCCGCTTGCCCCGGGATTTGTTTGCGGTGTTACCTTGACAACTTGATTACATCTTGACAAATTCGTAATGTGAGACAAATTCATCTAACCTTGACCACCGCAAACGGGCCGACGCTTAGGTAAGTTTCAATCGTTCAACATGACAGTTTTCTTCCACCTTGACAATTTAAAAATGAAGAACCCTTTAAGACGGTTTGCCCCGACGCTCGCTTGCATATGGCAATTCACGGTTTTGTATTTAGAAATTTACAAAACCGGCCGATGAGCACCATCTGCAAGCTTGTCCGA
>PLNF01000081.1:443-12237 GCA_003141715.1 Bacteroidales bacterium
ACCAGGACGGGTAACCGGCGGGCTGACGCCGCCAACGCTTCCTGCCCATACCAGCGCACCGTTACGAGTAATGACGGTAGGAGTGAATCAGGCAAGCCAGGTGATTATTCAGGATTATCACTTTAAAAATAAGGTATTTAGCGCAGCTGTCACGCAAGAAGAAAAGAAGAAGAAAACCAGTTAAAAAGGACTGTGGGGAAGTAAAAGCTTTTATTGCAGCGGCGTGAAAGCTTGCTTTCGCTATCGCGCTAAAATAAAAACTTTTACAAGTTACACGAAAAAAATGACAAAGTCAATACCTCGGACTGACGTCCTCGTTAGTTTATTTATTTTGTCTCGGACTACGTCCTCGTCTGTTTATTCATTCAACATTACCTGTTATCTCGGACTAAGTCCAGGTCTGTTTACTCATAATCAAATGTAATACTCGGACTATGTCCTCGGTTGGTATAACTCGGACTACGTCCTCGGTTGATGTTTAAAGGATTCCAAATACTATACTGGAGCGTGTCAGCAGCGCTTTTTATTAGTTTTTATCAGATAATCCTGACATAATTTCATCACATGGACATATCTGCTGATAGATATATCCAATGACAAATTATTAAAAATCACCTAGCTTGTCCAGAGAGGGTACATGGTTAATTTACAGGGGGACTAATCCGGTCACTACTCATAACACGCTAGTAAGAGCAATTACCTGTGTCACGGTATTTGCTGGGATTCCCATCAGAACTAATAGAAGAACCGTTCTGATGGGGCAAATACCGCGCCATCCCTGGCTACATCCGCCAGGGAACGGTAACTGCTCCTACTAGCGCGCCGTTATATGTAAGGTATTTCGTATCACCGTGACATCCAACGCGCAAGCAAGAGTTTGGCAGCCCATCCCTGCAACCGCCCCTGCGCTACAAAACACATGCTTTTTTGCTAGAACAAACTAATAAACGAGATAATGCCTTATTTATAATGAATATAAATTATGACAAAATATAAAAAAAATTGTATAAAACAGGTAACAAATTGGAACCAATCCTGATTAAACTATAATTTTATAAGATAGAAGAAAGTTCGAATGTCATTAGATTCAATCATGATTCAGATGCATCAGATATTAATTGTAATTAACGGCATCTTAATCAGTAGAAGCTTGTTTTAAAAGGAAATTGAATTTGTTCAAATCAATTTCTTCTTTTCATTTTAATATTTTGGCTGATATGAAAAAAAATACCAAACATATTGGTCCGGCTTTATAGCACCGATTAGATCGTTAATGTCAAAATTCTATTTTACAGGTATAATTTTAGAGTTATTACTTAATCTAAATCTGCAAAGTCAGATTGTTAGGATTGCTGGCAGTTTATTTGATAAAAGTGACGGAAAGGCAATTAGTGGAGGGGTTATCTATCTTAACAATGGTAATCAGGTTACATCATCAAATCTCAATGGTGAATTTTCATTCATTACTTTAAAAGGAAGTAAACAAATCTCTACCCGGGTTCTTGGTTACAAACAAATAAAGATCCTTTTTGAGGCAATTTCGGATACCGTAATTAATATAAGTTTGGAAGTCTCGCCTTTTGAACTTGATGAAGTCACCGTCACCAGCGATTCAATAAAAAATGTAAAAATTACTTCTCAGGGTAGCTTTATAATAACTCCTGCAGCGTTTCGAGAGACACCAAAACTATTCAGCGAACCTGATCTTTTAAAATCGCTCCAGCTTCTGCCCGGGGTGATATCGGGAAAAGAAGGAACTTCCGATCTGTACATCAGAGGAGGTGGCGCCGGTCAGAATATCATAATTGCAAACGGGTGTTATTTCTTTCTTCCCAGTCATCTTCTTGGCATAGTTTCTCCATTTGACCTCGATTTCCTTGAAAGCGCCGAACTTTACAAGGATTACCTGCCATCAGATATTGGTGGCGGGGCATCATCAGTCATTAACCTCGATTTCAGGAAGCCCCGCTCCGATTCCCTCGGCGTCCAATTAAGACTCGGACTGCTTTCGTCCGGGATTATTCTTGATGTTCCCCTTAAGAAACTGAAGTGGGACCTTACGGCAGGGCTTAAAAGAAGCAATTACTCTCTTTATGCACCCCTGCTAAAAAAAATAGTTCCCTCTGATGTAAGCACTTTTCTTCCACCTGATAAATACTCGTTCTATGATGGCTTTTTAAGACTTTCACACAATTCTCCAAAGTGGGGTAAAATAACTTACCTTTTCTTTGGCAATTATGATAACGGCAAGCAGGAAACCAAAACCACCGGGCAGAACGGCGATACAATTATAAAATATACCGACGGTGTTGCAAGCGGCTGGAACAGCATGGTCCATGCGCTTCAGTGGGAACCGGTTGAAAATAGTGCGCTCAGGTGGAAATTTAACCTTAATTATAACAGGGTCGCTATAGGACGTAGAATTTATTCACGGTCCGAAGAATCAACCGCAGGCTCTGATGAAATTGTATCGGGTGGAACCATGTACTCGTTTTATCCTGCCATAAACAATTTTGGAACATCATTAGAGGTAACCCGGACCGGTGATAAATTCACTTTTTCAACGGGCTTTTCGGACAGGTTAAGGCTTTTTGCATCAAATAATTTTGCCGTAAATACTGTGAATGGAGAAGAGACAAGGAACGACCTTAGCAAAAATGATCTCATTAACGAGACCTCGCTGTTTTTCTCTTCAGGTACGCTTCTTACCGGGAAATTGAAACTCGATGCCGGGCTCAGGTTAACTGGCCTGATCACCCGCAATGCAAATTTCCTGGTTGCAGAACCGAGGATCAGGCTCTCATATGATGAAGGAGCAGCCTTGTCACCACATCTTAATTATGTAAGATTGAGCCAGAATGATCATTCGGTTGAAGGATCGAATGCAGGACTTCGGACAATCCTCTGGTTGCCTCCGGGCAGGGATTTTGGTCCGGAGATATCGGATGTTCTTTCAGCCGGTTTCCAGGGAGAAATTGAAAATGACTTTGTATGGATGCTCGACGGGTATTATAAGAAAATGACCGGTATGGTTGATTTCAAGTCCGGCGCAAGCTTTATTTTCGACACTTCTTTTGTTGATCTGCTCGACAGGGTCAGGGGCAGGGCTTACGGGCTGGAAGCAGGAGTAATAAAAAGGACTGGGCATCTTACCGGTAGCGTAAGTTATACATATTCAAGATCAAAAAGAGAGTGGGGAACTCCCGAAGGTCTGATCTGGATACCTTCAATAGCGGACCGGCCCCATAATTTTAACCTGGCGCTTAAGTATTACTTAAAAAAAAGAACGAGCTTCGGATTAAATTTTGTCTACCAATCTGGCGCTCCTGCGACAATTTATATGCATGAGACATCGTATGGAGAGTTTTTCGAAACGAAGAATAACATAAGGTACTTTGACTATCATCGGTTAGATATCTCTTTAAGGCAAATCTTTTTGAAACGGAAGTATACCATTTTTCTTGATGTCGACATCTATAACGTTTACAATCATAAGAATACATTCTATTTTAAGAAGACTTATGATCAAAGTTCTAAATCATATTATTATGAAAATATTTCTCTGTTTCCAATTATGCCATCATTGACTTTGACTTTTAAATATTAGGATTATGCTGGAAGAAATGACTGGAAATACTATAAAACCAATCGTATTTAAAACCCCTACTGGTTTTGTTTATTTTGATTATGCTGATATAATTTTGTGCTCAGCAGATGGTAATTGTACAAATGTTTTTAATCTTCAAAGTGATACTCCGTTAAGGGTGCTTCATAATATTTCCTTTATAGAGAAGAAATACAGCACTGAAAAATTTCTAAGATGCCACAAATCACATATAATTAATCTGATGCATGTTGAAAAGCTGATAACAAAAAGTCACCAGGTTCAGTTGAAAAAGAATTACATAGTACCTCTTTCATATAGATGCTGGAAAAGAATAAGACAAATGACAGAAAAGAATATATCCTAAATCTGATCCCCAAAAGAGATAAATAAATGGATATTAATCTTCAAGGAAATGAAAATTAATGAGAATAGCCAGAGATTTTTAGCAAATAGAAATAATACTTACCTCAAAAGAAATATTGCCAGAATAATAATTACTGGATTATCAATAATTATTATTGTTTTTATGATTCATTGTGAAGGAAAGGATAAATATTACAGGCCAAATCTTCCAGAAAAACTTTGCTGCATTGGTATTATTGATGCCGATGATACATCCGATTATGGCATTTTACCTGAACCATTTGATAACAGGACCAGCGCACGTTTCATATCGTTTGAAAAATCATACCAGGTAGAATATCCTGAAGAAGTAATTGATTCTCTAAGAGAATTTTCATTTTCAATTTCTTCGGACTCTAAAGAATTATTTAACTTCAAAAGCGATTCATCAATAAAGAACCTGACTGGGTTTAAAATACCACCTGAAATTGATTTTCGTACAGGTGATAGATTCTATCTCCACGCACAAGAACAGAGCGTACCTGAAATATCATCGCATATTACAGTCCCCTTTTCTCCATCCGACCTTGTTTTAAATTCCATCAGTAGAGAAAAGATAACATTCTCTGAGCCTACGGCATGTTTCGGATATACCACTGCTAAGTCAGTAGCTATTGACTTTTCTTTTGAAAGTGGGAACAATACAGATATGTATTATGCAATACTGCTTGAAGGTGATGGAGGTAATGTAAGTTCTACATTCCCTATTCTAAAAAGTCAGCTGGAGTTTGATGTCAGATATTGTAATACTCCAGGTTTTTTTGCTATATTAAGTGGATATTCAATGTATCAATGGAACTGCAGGGATATTACTAAAGTGCCTGTTTATGCTTACTTTATCGATGGTAGTAAAATCTCTTTTGATACATGTGTTATTAAGATATCTACAATATTCGATAATGATCGGGCACCTTTTGATATTATCAGATCACTTCGTATTAGGCTTCTTTCCATACCAAAAGTGCTTTTCCTTTTTGAAAAAAGCCTTTATACATATAACTTAAATTCAGGTGATCCATTTTCAGAACCCGTTTATTTAAATGGAAACATTAATGGCGGGAATGGAGTATTTGCAATATGCAGGAGTACTGAACTTACAATAAATTTTTCTCCCTGGTATTGATATTCATATTCTAAATTAGACACATTTTACTTGACAGTAATTTCAGAATTTAATTAGTACCCCATAATACTAGGTATAATCATTAAAAAAGCTTATTTAGTCCTTTACTTCCTCTTTTTCATACATTAACAGAGTCCTCGGTCTTGACAGGTGTGACTGATATTCTTAATTTTAGTATCTGTTAGACTGGTCCTTGAAATTATTAGAAATTAACAATTTAATCTAATTAACATGAAAAAATTACTAATTATTTGCAGTTGTTTCCTTCCAGGTCTTTTGGTGGCTCAAGTGAATGATGAGCCTTACAATTTTCCAATTAAGCCAGGAACTGAACAATGGGCTAAATTGACCACATCAGATCAAATGGATGAAGTTTGTGTAATACCCGATGAGGTTCTTAGTACCATATCAACTAAGGCTCTTTTGATTACCTGTTTAAATTACCCCCGCATTATCGATTTTTTTTCTAAGAGTAATTTACAATCAGCGTTTGATTTCTATTCAAGTCATTTCAATGGTTTAAAAGCACTGTTAAATCGATCGGATTTAAGCAAGGTATTACTTAATTATTATCCCACTATTGATCTTCATGATTATATTTTTTATGGTGACAATGGCAAACCTTCTTTTGTCCAAATAGCTTTTTTTGAATTGTTATTAGCGCAGGAGAAAATAATCAGAAATTTTAATGATACAGAGAAATCAGAAGTTCTTTTGTTAGCAATAAATAATCTTGAGATCCGAAAAAGCAAAAATGAATCTATCGGTCGCCAAATTACTACAGGATTAATTATTTCGAGAGTTTTAAGTGTTATAGATAGCAAAACAATTGAAAACATTGGTGATAAGGAGATAATAAATACGTTCATTTCCTCTGGCATTGTTTTGGATACTTCGATAATAGATAAAATATTAATTAAAGCGAAAGAAACTTATAACAATTAGTCCGAATGAACATTCACCATTAAGCTTACAATAAATTTAATATGTCAACTTATTTTATAAATATGATTTATTATCAAATATTCAAAAAATTACAGTTATGAAAACTAAATTAATATTATTGGCTTTTATATTATTTTTAAGTAATAATTTGAATGCTCAAACAACGCCTAGGGGAAATCCTGTTACATCATGTAATCCACCTGAAGTCTATTCATACCAGGATAAATTGGATTGGGGTGCAGCTTATGCAACAGCTTATCCAAATGCCACAGAACAAGGGACAGCTACTACAACAAGTACATACAATTGTCACAGCTACGCATGGAATATGTCTGAAGGAGGGCCAACATGCTGGATTGGTTGTAATTCAACGACAAATGAAGATGTTTACTGGACTGATCAAAGTTATATTGAAACGACTGAACCATACGCATCAAAAATTTCTTATTACGTAGATGATCATTCTGCAAGACAAACTGCAACACAGGGTATGTACATTTCGAAATGGGGTGATAAGGTTCTGATGTTACATGCGAGAGACTATGGTCCCGCAGATTACGATATGGGTTATAGAAAATATTATAGACTTAATCTTGGAATATCAGGAAGCACATCACTTATGTGCTCAGGTCAAAGAACTTTTTCTTCTAATTCCGCTATAACTGGTTCTACTTACTCTTGGACGCAATCGGCCGGTCTAAATTATGTTAGTGGCGCAGGTACGACAAGTTACACCATAAGTGCCGGGGGTAGTGGAGATTCATGGGTAGGTCTTCAAATGACAACACCAAGTGGTGAGGTGGCAACAGCGAATAATTTAGGCTTTTGGGTTGGAATGGCCCAGGTACAATCTATTTCAGGGCCATCTTCTGCTTCACGCTACGTTACTTATACTTATTATGCAAATACTAACCATTCAGCGGGAACAACGTATATTTGGTCCATAAATCCTACAGGCCCCTATCTCACTCCATCGGGTGGTGAAACAAACAGTTGTGGTGTCTATTTCTATTCAAATGGATATTATACATTGTTAGCACGCGCCGTTAATGCTTGTGGTACTAGCTCCCCATCTCAAAAAGGTATTAATGTTGGAAGCAAAATGCTTTCAGGTAAATCACTTTTCCTTTTCCCAAATCCAGCTTTAGATAATGTAACTCTTACAATTAAAGAAGATCCGCTTTGGGTAACAAATGATGCTGACACTATCAATTCTGAGAAGTTGGATGTCAAAGACCTGGAACCAATCAACTATACTGTACGTATATTTAATAACAAAAGTAACCTTTTGTCTACTTTACTAAGAAGTGGTAATACCTTTAATATACCTTTAACAAACATGCGAGACGGAACCTATATAATTGAAGTTAGCGATGGTAATACACGATACACACAACAACTAATAGTAAAACATTAAAAAAGCATATTAAACTCTGCCGAGGATAAATGTCCTTGGCAGGGTTTTCTATTATCTGTTTTGAATTGTAGGAGAAATAAAACCGTACCTTTATTTTCTAAGACAAGATCCTAGAGCCAATAGTCACTTAACCAAACAGTCCCTTCTTATTCTAAGACCAAATTCTCGAGGTCACGTAAACCAGACCGTCCCTTCACTGGAAAGCACATTTGCAACTCCCGCGAGCCAACCTTCAATTCTAAAGTTGCAAACGAGCCATCCAGTCCCCTTCCTACCTTCATGACTAGATTGAGGACTGGACAATAAAAATCTCTTACATCCAGACAGTTTTAAAATTAACCCTACATATAACACGGACGGTTTAATTAATTGCCTTCGGCAGCCCGGACAAATCCGTAATGCATTATAAAGTCAATGAGAGTAAACATCAACTCACTTATTAAATCTTGTGGCACCCGGACTGTTCCTGCTGCCGAGACAAAGTCAATAGGGCTGCCGGCCGACGCGCGAGTTATCATGGTTTTTGCACGCCACCTTGACTATTTCATCTTGCACCCGGACTCACAATCCTTACCCGGACTTGGTACCATCTCGACAGTTTCATCGTGACCCCGGACTTTTCAGCCGTCTGCCGGGACTTGCAAAAACCACGCCACCGCGACGTGGACGCCAACTAATTCAACCGCCGAGCCGTTATAGCTAATGAGCAGCGTAATAATTATTTAGTTTTTTCCAGGACGACTCTTTTATATATCGCGACCGCTCATTTGGCACATTTGCTTTTGCGCGACACAAAACCCATCGCTCATGCAAAAGCAAAAGAGCCAAATGCTCACCCACATTTTATTATATTGAAATTTGATTCTTTTTCATGTGCTAAGATGATGTCATATCAACTATTATTATAATTTGAAAATCAGATTAATATGGAAATGCGACAAGAAGGAGAAGCTAAAAATAAATTCAGGAATACTTTAAAGATTGCAGTTCATGATAAGGATGGAATTAGAATAATCGACTTTGACAAAATAATTTACTGCAAGGCTGAAGGCAATTATACGATTATTTATTTTGCTGACAGAAATATTTTATTGACAAAGGTTTTAAAACAAGTTGAATCTTTTCTCCCTGATAATGTTTTTTTAAGAATTCATAAATCATACCTGATAAATATTAATGCGGTAACGGAATTTAAACAAAATACAATCATCCTCGGCCCTGATATCAAATTACCTATCTCGAGACGAAGAAAAGCTAAAGTGCTTAAAAAGATAAAAGAAAAACTTTTATTTATTTAAATTTACCTTTGTTACAACCGTTTAATCGGAATTTGATACCGTTAACTAAAAATGCCGGAATTTACTTGACATTTAGGTTTTTAAGTATGAAATTTATAATTGAAAGTGTCAGTTAAGTTTGCTTGGTTAGTCAAAAAAATTAAAAACTGTCAAATTTTTAATCTTACGAACATGAAATATAATAATCTTCTCTTATTCCTGGGAGCTCTTGTGATTGTTTTAATCACATGCAAGAAAGAGAATTCGGAGAAAAACAGTGATTTCAGGTTTTTAGGGGCTAAACTGAGCGATTGCACTTCAATCCTGAAAAAATCAGCGGCTGGGGTGCAATCCGACAGCGCATGGTATTCATTGAAACATGATACTTTAGAAATTTTTCTGGGGTACAATACTACCTGCTGCTCAAGTTACAATTCATCTTATATTTTAAGGAACGATACTATTTTTATAGACGTTTTAACAACAAAAGCAGGGGATTGCAATTGCATTTGTTATAATACTTATGATTTTAAATTCTATGGTCTAAGTATCAATTACTATTATAATATCAATCTTGACAATTATAAGTCATTTAAAGGAAAGATCGTTGAATAATAGCGCTATGTAAATAGGATCCTGGTTTAAGTTTTTACAAATTCTAAATTTTACATGTATGAAAAAGACACTTTTTCCTAGGCTAGTGCTTTGCATTATTGTTACAGCACTGATTCCTCTTTATTCATTTTCCCAGATCACTTCTGAGAAAGCTGATTCGATATTTAAGACCTATGTATCTAAATCGGCTATTGATGTTTCAGCCTGGTTATACTCATACAGCCCGTCTATCGATAAAAAGTTTAAAGTTGTGAATATAATAAATGAGGAAGTAGCAGGCCCTGACTTCAGCTCATGGCTTTACTTCATTGATGAGAAACCGTTTTATAACTGGGCACATGACTGCAGATTTGTTTTCATAAGTGTAAAAAACGGTGAAATATACACGGTTAAAGCATTAAATCCTCCAAAGCATTTGGAGAATTGGAGAATGCTGACAAAAATGCCTAAGGTCCCTGATGCCCAATTGTATAATATAAATACTTCAAAAGTTTCTCCGCAATCCTCTCAGCTGCTACCTATGGCGGTTACTCCTGAACACAGATATGCTATTATTATAAGTGGCGGAGCTGATATGGCCAATAATTGGGTTCGATTCTGGAACGATTGTTCATCAATGTTCAAGACTTTATTTAATACCTATGGATTCCCGCAGAATCACATTTATACGCTGGTTTCAGATGGTACGAATCCTGCTAATGACAGGCATCTTAATAATGGCACTTACGATTCGTCTCCTCTGGATTTAAATGCAGATGGAGTAAATGACATACAATATTCAGCTACCGCAGCAAATATTTCAAGTGTATTTGATCAGCTTTCCGGTGTCCTGACCTGTCAGGATTATCTGTTCATATACACTACTGATCATGGCGGCACCGATGGTGGTACTAATGTTAAAATATATCTCTGGAATGGAGAAACGATGACTGACGCTGCTTTTGCCACTCAAGTAAACAAAGTTCATCCCGGATATATAAATATCGTAATGGAACAATGTTACAGTGGAGGATTCATCGATAATTTAGCCGCCACAAACAGAGTAATAGCCACAGCATGCACTGCTTACCAGTCATCACATTCTACAGCGGATCTTAATTATGATGAATTTGTATATCATTGGACAGCTGCTGTTTATGGAAGTTACCCGGGAGGAGGTACTGTTAATGCAGATGCGAATGGTGATGGATTGATATCTATGAGTGAAGCATTTTCATATGCCAATGCACATGATGCCTATCTAAGTACAGAAACTCCTCAATATTATTCTAATTATTCAATCCTGGGGCAAAATCTTACCATGAGAGGAAATGATTATTGCACTACCAGGATTTCGGGACCTTTTCTCGTATGCAACTCAGGAAGCAGTTATTCATTAACGAACCTGTCTCCGGGTGAAACAGTAACCTGGTCAAGTAGCAGTAACATCTCCTATAGTTCAGGACAGTATACAAATAATTATACAGTTGTTCCGATCGGTGTTGCCGGGTATGGTTACATTGCTGCATCAGTCAGCACTGGAGCTGGATGCGGGTCGTTTACACTGCCCCAGGATAATAACGTGTGGTCGGGGAAATTTGAATCTACATATGTAACCGGAACTGCTGCTGTATGTCCCGGTTCACTTTATACTTATACTGCTCTTGTCCCTGGCGGACATGTTCCGGGATATTCTTATTCCTGGACCTATCCTAGCGGTTGGATGAATAACGGACAAAATCAAAATTCAATTTTGCTTCAGACTCCGATGTATAACATGACTTATGGAACGGTAAGAGTTTCGGTTACAAACTGTAACGGGGCATCGGGATATTCAGGGATCACTGTTTATCCAAGGAGTGGTTGCCCCGGATATTTTTCCGTATTTCCTAATCCAGCCTCTGATAACATAACAATTAATATAATTGAAAATCCTATAGCAAATGCTGGAATTGATACATCTGGTGTAATCTTAAACACATTAAGTTCAGATGTGACAAACCAATTTACTGTGAGCATATATAACAAGCAAGGTATTTTATTAGTAAGATTGAAGAGATCCGGTAAGTGTTTTGATGTACCATTAACTAACTTTCGTGATGGTAATTATATAATAGAAATTAACGATGGAACCTCAAATTATTCACAGCAATTAATTGTAAAACATAATTAGTTTTATCCTGATTATGATTCTAAAGCCTCACGCATTAATCTTGTAGAGGCCTTGAGGTATGATTGACCTAGAAGGTTAATTCTTTATTTGAATGTCTATGAATTTGCAAGTACATTTAAAAGCCACACCGGCTGAAACGCAACTGCCAAAGCTTTTAAAAGAGCTTGCAAAGAGAAAGTTCCAAACTCCATGACCACCAAATTGGTCACATCCTGACAGTTTTAAAACACTAGCTATAACTCGGACGGTTTAATTA
>PLNF01000033.1 GCA_003141715.1 Bacteroidales bacterium
AAAGTAAGTGAAAAACTTAAAGGGAATCCAGGAACTGAGATCAATGTTACAATTGAAAGGAACGGGAAGGAAACTGATTATCCTCTTAAACGTGAAAAAATAGTAATGCCGCCGGTCCCCTATTGGGGTATGATCGATTCAAAAACCGGATATATTCGTTTTACTAATTTCACTCAAGGCTGCATTGATGATGTAAAGGCAGCCCTTAATTCATTAAAAAACAATAATGCGCAACAGATCATCCTCGACCTGCGGGGAAATCCGGGCGGATTACTTACAGAAGCTGTTGAAATTGTAAATCTTTTTGTTGCTGAGGGAAATGAGGTTGTATCCACAAAGGGTAAAGTCAAGCAGTTTGATGAAAACTTTAAAACCACAAAACAGCCGGTGGATGAGAAAATACCACTCGCAATAATAATCAACAGAAGTTCTGCATCAGCTTCAGAAATTGTTGCCGGAGCAATTCAGGACCTTGACAGAGGTGTAATTGTCGGCCAGAGATCATATGGGAAAGGCCTGGTACAGATCACACGTCCTTTAAGTTATAACACTCAACTTAAGGTCACTACAGCAAAATATTACATACCAAGCGGAAGGTGTATTCAGGCCCGCGATTTCTCACACCCGAATGAAGATGGAAGCGTTGGAGTTATTCCTGATTCTCTTATATCTGAATTTAAGACTAAAAACGGCAGGATTGTAAAAGATGGTGGAGGTATTACCCCTGATATTGAAATTTTGCCTGAACCTCTCGCACAGATTTCATCGGAACTTTATCTTCGGAATTATATTTTTGATTTTGCTACCAATTATTACTGGTCTCACCCCGATATTAAATCTCCTGAACAATTTCAATTCACAGATCAGGACTATAGCAACTTTAAAGCATTTCTTCTGAACAGGAAATTCAGTTACAAAACCGTTACCGAGGAGTCTCTTAATGAACTCATAACCAATGCCAAAAAAGAAAAGTATTATGATATTCATAAAGAACTGTTTAATGACCTGGAAAAAGACATTGCCCATAGTCTTGATCAGGATCTTAAAATGTTCAGAAGTGAAATAACCGATCTTCTTGAAGATGAAATTGTAAGTCGTTATTTCTATGAAAACGGTGCAATCGCATATACTATAAAAAATGATGAACAGGTTTTAAAGGCCCGTGATATATTAAATAATAAAGAAGAGTACAGCTCCGTACTTAACGGGACAGCCGGATCGATTCTGGTCACAAGGAAAAATGATCAGACAAATACTAAGCCGGATAATTTTCAAAACAAAAAAAATATAGAACATTTATAGCCTGGTATGTTTTTAACCTTTGTGATCATTAGTGAGACCATTTGTGTGACTTCGTGGTTAAACTTTTTTTACCATAAATAAGATGTATTATTTCCACTTGAATGAGTCATCCTCAAAGATCTCTTTCTTCCAGACCGGCAGATTATCTTTAATGAGTTCAACTGTTTCACTGCAAGCCTGCATTGCCTGATGCCGGTGACCAGCTGAAACAAAAACTAAAAGAGATATCTCACCAGCTTTGACAACTCCGGTTGAATGAATTATATCGATTGATTTCACATCGCTGAATTCCGATAATATTGTCCTTTTAATCATCTCTGCTTCAGCATTAACCAGTTCTTCATACGCTGAATATTCGATTGCTTTAACCTTTTTACCGTCGATTTCATCAGCCCTGACTTGTCCAAAGAAAATCGAGTGGCCTCCGGAATTGGTTTTACTGCCCATCTTTTTAATAAGCTGGGATATTAACTTTTGTGATACCGGGCCGGCTGTTAAGTAATTAGTTCCCATGTTTTTAACTTAAAGTTATGTCGTAATGCTGTTATGTCGTTATGTTGTGATAATACATTCTTAATGTCATCATAACGTCATAGCTACATAACATCATACCGAATCACCCACCTGCAAACGGGGGCATAAAAGCAACTTCATCTCCTGATTTAAGCAATAAATCATTATCAGTTATCTCACTATTAATGGATATACGATAATTATAGTGCACAATCTCCGGGAAATCATCATAAATCCTGAGTTTAAGATCACTTATTGATTTTACATCCCGGTAGTGTTTTACACTAGTTCCTGAAATCTCTGACAAAACACCGAAGAACAAGACTTTTACTTCCATTTATTAACTGTTATGTCATTACGTTGTTATGCCGTTGGGCCGTTGAGCCTTTTAATGCGCCTCAAACCAATTATTTCCTGTTCCCCAATCAACTTTTAATGGTATATCAAGTTTAACAGCATTGGACATTTCATACAGAACCAGTTCTTTTAGTTTTTCCAGTTCAGAAGTTATAACTTCAAAAATAAGTTCATCATGCACCTGAAGAATCATTTTTGATAAGAATTTTTTTGATTTCATCCTGTCGTTTATTCTCACCATAGCAATCTTGATAATATCAGCCGCGCTGCCCTGAATAGGTGCATTAATTGCGTTTCTTTCAGCGTTTCCCCTGACCACCTGGTTTCTTGAATGAATATCAGGTAAATATCGTTTACGTCCGAACATTGTTGTAACAAAACCTACATCTCTGGCCTTATTAATGCTCTCATCCATATAAACCTTAACTCCGGGATAAGAATTGAAATAGCCGTCAATAAGCTCTTTTGCCTCCTTTCTCCCGATATTCAATCTTTCCGAAAGTCCAAAAGATGAAATTCCGTAAATGATCCCAAAGTTTGCTGTTTTTGCCTTGCTTCGCATTTCGCGGGTAACATCTTTGATCTCCACGCCGAATATTTTAGCGGCAGTAGCTGCATGAATATCATTTCCCGAAAGAAAATCGGCAATCATGCTTTTATCCTTGCTGAGATGAGCCATAAGCCTCAGCTCAATTTGCGAATAGTCTGCAGAAAGAAAAATATGCCCTTTTTCAGGAACGAAAGCTTTCCTTATTTCCCTGCCCCGTGCATCTCTTACAGGAATATTCTGCAGGTTTGGATTATTTGAGCTTAGTCTGCCTGTAGCGGCAACAGCCTGGTTGAAAGAGGTATGAATTCTGCCGGTTTTCTTATCCACCAGAAGAGGAAGCGCCTCGACATATGTTGAAAGTAGTTTCTTAAGACCTCTGTATTCCAGTACTTTATCGACGATCGGATGTTTACTGGTCAACCGTTGTAATATCTCTTCGTTGGTAATAAACTGCTTGGTTTTGGTAACTCTTGCTTTTTCGTCAAGTTTTAGTCTGATAAAAAGAATATCGCCGAGCTGTTTTGGCGAGGAAATATTAAATTCCGTTCCGGCCAGTGTATATATCTCTTTTTCAAGCGAGATAATATCCTCACGGAGGTTTATGGTAATGGCTTTCAGATCTTCCAGATTCAATATCACACCATTTCTTTCCATTGTTGCCAGCACGCTTATGAGTGGCATCTCAATATCATGGGCAAGATCACCTAATCCCCCGGTTTTAATCCTTGGTTCAAAGACCTTTTTTAATTGATATGTCACATCTGCATCTTCGACTGCATATTCCATCAGCTTATCAACAGGGACAGACCGCATGTTTTTCTGATTGTTTCCTTTCTCTCCGATAAGCGATTCGATATGCACCGGGCTGTAGCCCAGGTACGATTCCGATAATAAATTCATGTTATGTCGCATATCTGGCTCCAGCAAATAATGAGCTATCATCGTGTCGAACAAAGGACCTTTAACCTCAATACCGTAATTCGCCAATACCTGGATATCAAATTTCATGTTCTGCCCTATTTTAAGAGTGTCAGCATTTTCAAAGACCGGCCTGACAATTTTCAGAATGGCTTTTGTCTCTTCCTGCGATTCAGGGAAATGAATAAAGTATCCGGTTCCTTTTTCCCAAGAAAAAGTAAGGGCAACAAGCTCGGCATTGAGTGGATTTATACTTGTAGTCTCACTGTCAAAGCAAAATTCTTTTAGTGTATTAACTTTTTTTACAAATTCCTTAATATCAGCAATGCTTTCAAGATGAATATATGTGTGTTCAACATTTTCTATTGAGGTTTTCCCTGCAACCGGGGCAATTGCTTCATCTCCAAACAGTGATCCCTGAAGAGTATCTTTTTGCGGAGCAAACAATTGCTGAGATTCCCTTGGCTTTTCTGACTTATCTATTTCCGAAAGTATTCTGGTTGCTATTGTTTTAAATTCCAGTTCATCAAAAAGAACTTTTAATTTAGCAGGATCGGGAACTTCCAGTTCAAGAGCAGTTTCATTCAGCTCAACAGGTACATTTTGTTCAATTGTAGCCAGTTTCTTCGACATTTCAATCTGTTCCCTGTTGTTTTCAATAATCTCTTTGAGCTTTCCCTTCAGCTTATCAGTATTTCTGAAAAGTTCTTCAATACTTCCATATTCTGAAATCAGCTTCATTGCTGTTTTGGGGCCTACGCCGGGTGCTCCGGGGATATTATCTGCCGTATCACCCATAAGGGCAAGAATATCAATTACCTGTTCAGGACGCTTAACACTGAATTCCTTTTTAATATCATCAACCCCCCATAAAATTGATTCATTTCCGCTTCTGGACGGCTTTAGCATAAAAACATTATCGGAGACGAGTTGGGCAAAATCTTTATCAGGCGTCATCATATAAGTTGTAAACCCACGTTCAGAAGCCTTCCTGGCCAGAGTACCAATTACATCATCAGCCTCAAATCCGGGATAATCAATTACCGGTATTTTATATGCTTCAATGAGTCGCTTGATGTACGGTACTGCTTTTTTAATATCTTCAGGAGTCTCGTCACGGTGAGCTTTGTATTCCTTAAACATTTCATGCCTGAAAGTTGGAGTGGGAGTATCAAAAACAACGGCAATGTGAGTTGGCTTCTGTTTCTGTAGAACCTCTTCAAGAGCAAGCAGAAATCCGAAGATAGCTGATGTGTTTAATCCTTTTGAAGTGACCCTTGGGTTCTTAATGAAAGCATAATAGGCCCGGAAAATAAGTGCATATGCATCAAGGAGAAAGAGCTTTTTAGAAGTATTGTTGTTCATAAATTGATTTTTCTTTTTAATCACATTTTAAGTACTCCAAACTCTAGCTCACTCTAAACTTCTTTATTGGTTATCTGAAGCAAACCATTCGGCGAATGAAGTGGCTGTTTCGTAGAGTTTAAGACTGTGTAATTTAACTCCTGAAGGCAAGTGAGGTGCAATCCGGTTTGCAAAATCGGCAACAAGATTTTCACATGTAGGCTGATAGCTAACCAGGACAGTATTTCCAAACAGCTTTGCAAACATGTCGGTTTTTTCTTTTTCTATTTTATTGCTTAACACCACCGAATGATCAAAAATGTTAACGATCTGCTTTTTTACAATGCTTTTCAGGTCGCTAAAGTCAATCACCATTCCATTTTTAGGATTATCCGCATTGTCTGCTGGGAACCCGGACAGTGTAACAAAAAGGCGATATGAATGACCATGAACATTTTTGCATGGACCGTCGTAGTTCCATAGAACGTGCGCCATCTCAAAAGGGAATTCCTTAGTTACTCTTATTAAAGGACTCATAACAGATATTTGAAAATTATATACAATATTAACCATTCTGACTGATAAAGGTTGAAAGTTTTGTCGCGGTTTTATGCTTTTCAGCTAATATATGTTATGATTGAGCCAATGAAAACATTAATTCCTTACCTTTGCGGTTTATAATTGGCTTAAGAATTGGGGACAATGGAAGAAACCGGTATCAGGCTGACTTTCCCTGGGATGTTTAATGAGACATTAAGGAAGTTTGGGAAGCACAATGCATATGCTTTTGTAGGGGAAGAACCTAAGACATATGAAACAATAAACAGGGAGATCCGGGCTTTAATTGCTTTCCAGGAAAAGATTGGCATTTGCCCGGGGGATAAAGTGGCAATCCTGAGTTTAAATATGCCAAACTGGGCGGTTGCTTACTTTTCAATTACTTTTATGGGTGCGGTAGTTGTGCCAATTCTTCCTGATTTTTCAAACACAGAAGTTGCCAATGTTCTTGAACATTCTGGTGCCAAAGCTATTTTTATATCTAACTCATTATTATCCCGGATTGAAGGATTTAAATCAGAAGATCTGAAAACAGCCATTCTTATGGAGGATTTTTCGCTGGTCTATTCTGAAAAGGGTTACGGTAAATTCGATCCTTCCGCAATTCCTGTTAAAAATTATAAAGTTAAAGAAGAAGATCTTGCATCAATCATCTATACTTCCGGAACGACTGGTCGTTCTAAGGGTGTTATGCTGACTCACAAAAACATCTCATTTAATGCACTGAAAGGTAGAAAGCTACAATGGATTGACGAAACTGATCGATTTTTATCCGTTTTACCATTGTCACACACTTATGAGAATACACTTGGGTTAATTTTACCAATGCTCTGTGGATCTTGTGTCTATTATCTTAGGAAACCCCCAACTCCTTCGGTTCTTCTTCCTGCTATGGCAGAAATAAAACCTACACTGATGCTGACAGTTCCTCTGATAGTTGAAAAAATATACTTTAATAAAATATTGCCTGCTTTCAGAGATAATCTGATACTTAAACTTCTTTACAAGATCCCTCTTCTCAGAAAAAAACTTAATGCTGCTGCGGGTAAGAAACTTTTGAAAATATTTGGCGGGGAATTGAAGTTTTATGGTATAGGTGGAGCTAAACTCAACAAAACAGTTGAAAAGTTCCTTATTGAAGCAAAATTTCCATATGCAGTTGGATATGGGCTTACAGAAACAGCTCCACTCCTTGCAGGTTCAAATTCTCAGAATGCTGTGTTTGAGTCAACGGGCCCAGCAATAGAAGGCGTAGAACTTATTATTAATAACCCTGATAAAAAAACCGGAGAAGGTGAAATATGGGCCAGGGGACCAAACGTAATGAAAGGTTATTATAAAGAGCCTGATATGACGAAAGAGGTGCTTACCCCTGACGGATGGTTTAAAACAGGGGACCTTGGAACATTTGACCCTAATAACAATCTTTTTATAAAAGGAAGATTAAAAAATATGATTGTTGGTGCAAGCGGAGAAAATATTTATCCCGAAGAAATTGAATCAATTATCAATAATTTCCGGTTTGTCGCAGAATCTCTGGTTGTTCAACAAAAGGGGAAACTGGTAGCTCTGGTTAATATAAATATGGAAGAGCTTGAAAAGAAATATCAGATCCTTAAACAGGATATGACCAAGCAGGTCGAGGATAAAGTTGATGAAGTCCTCAATGAATTACAGGAGTATGTTAATTCACAGGTAAATAAATTCAGCCAGATCCAAAAAGTCGTACTTCAGCCGTTTCCGTTTCAGAAAACGGCGACACTGAAAATTAAAAGATTTCTGTATACATAAACCCCTCTGCCGCTTCCTTTGCCTTCGCGTAGCCGCTTCGGCGAAGCAAGGGCGGCATCTCCCCAAGGGGGAGACAATTCTTAGATATTTAGTAAATTACAGTAGAATCCAGAGGATTTTTCCCCCTTCCAGGGGGAATCAAAGGGGGTTTATGAATAAAAAACCTGACTATCCTTACATCGCAGCCTGATATCTCCTGTTTACTTCATCCCAGTTCACAACATTCCAGAAGGCATCAATATAATCAGCTCTCTTATTCTGATATTTAAGATAATATGCATGTTCCCATACATCGAGGGTTAATAAAGGCGTTCCTTTAACCGGCGATATATCCATAAGCGGGTTATCCTGATTTGGTGAACTTGCTACTGCCAGATTCTTGTCTGTCCCTAAATATAACCAGGCCCATCCACTTCCAAACCGTGTTTTTGCTGCAGTGTTGAAAGCTTCTTTGAATTTATCAACAGAACCAAATGATTTTGTAATAACTGAAGATAAGTCATTTGAGGGCCCGGAAGATCCTTTTCCCAGGTTCTTCCAGAAAAACAGATGGTTATAATAACCTCCGCCATTGTTTCTCACGGCATCTGTTTGTTTTGAAACAGTATTAAAAATTTCGCCAAGAGGTTTCCCTTCAAGAGCAGTGCCTTTAACAGCATTCATGAAATTTGTATAATAAGCACGGTGGTGTTTATCATAATGAATTTCCATTGTCCTTGCATCTATATAAGGTTCCAAAGCATCATATGCAAATGGAAGAGGAGGAAATTCCGGTGCCGGTACACCTTCAATTCCGGGAGCTTTTACTTGTACCTGATCGTTACCAAAGATTCTTGGGGTAACGTAGGCAGCTGCAGTTACCAACCCAACTGCCTTAAAAAATTTTCTTCGTTCCATAATCTGTTTTTATTCAATAACATTCATAATCTGTCTTTGTTCAACCCTCAGCTGCAAATAGACATTGAGTTTTATGATTTTTGGCATTTTTAAACCGGGACTAAAAAAATTTCATACATTTATGGTAGTATAAGAAGCTCTAACAAACCGAAATCCGGCTAATAAGAAATTAAGATGAAAAAACTTACGACAATATTGATATAATCTTATCCCGGGCAGGTTTTTCTTCTATTCAATTAAATAATTGTTTCATCTTTCTCCTGTGTAAATTGAAATGAAATATCTTGAATTCCTGCATAATAAAAAACTAATTATTGTGCGATTTTTCGATTCTATCTTTATATCTTTGCTAACTAACTAAAATCTGTTTCAGCCATTATTTTTTTAGTTTTTATTATTATCCGGACAAACCATGAAAAAGATCTTTCCAATTGTGCTTATACTTATTCTTTCCACAGGATTTTTTACCGGCTGTAAAAAGGATAAAGGAGAACCTCCCGTTTTGCCACCTCAGGAATCTATGGTAATTGATTTCACCAATTTTGCTTCTGCTAAAAAATCAGATGAAGTGATCCCTGGGCAGAAAGGTACAGAAAACAGCAACTGGGAATATGCGGCAACTGTTGCAGGATATTGGAAATTGATTATAAATACAACTCTGGCAGTTCCTGTAGCTGCTTTTAAAGCGGCGGTTGACCAGACACCCGTATTTGTATCAACAAAATTATGGCAATGGAGCTATAATGTAACTTATTTAAACACTACATATAAAGCAAGGCTTACAGGGCAGATAGGGAGCAGTGATGTTCAATGGAAAATGTATATTACCGGAGAGGGGGCAAATGCTTTTGCAGAAGTTCTCTGGTTTGAAGGTACTTCCAAGATTGATGGGACCGGCGGGCAATGGATACTGAATCAGGATGCTTTATCGCCAGTGGCATTTCTTCAGATTGACTGGACAAAAACCGCAACAGTTGTTGGATACGTAAAATATACTTATGTAAAAACCGACTCCTTTTTAAATAGTTACATCGAGTATGGATTAACATCCAATGTGTTAAATGCCTATTATACAATTGAGTACTATAATGGCGTGAAAAAATCAGATGTTAATATTGAATGGAATACAACAACTTACAATGGCCATGTGAAATCCGTTGATTATCTGGGAGATTCCAACTGGTATTGCTGGGATTCGAATAAATCAAATACTGTTTGCCCATAATTAACAGAAGATAAGAATAAAAAATCCCGGAACCTACCGGGATTTTTTATTCACTATTTTTACTATTTTGCGCTCCATAATTTCAACTAGGATAAAATGTCATCAGGGAAAAAATCTGTTTTAATTATTCTTCTGATCCTCATTTGTGATCAGATTCTGAAAATATGGGTCAAAACCCATATGATGATCGGACAGGAAATTCACATTTTTGGTAATTGGGGTATACTGCATTTCATAGAGAACAATGGAATGGCTTTCGGTATGGAAATGGGAGGCAAACCCGGCAAACTGGTTTTAAGCGTCTTCAGAGTTGTGGCAATTTTTGGTATAGGCTGGTTCCTTTCTTCCCTTGTCAGTAAAAAGGCAAACCTGGGACTAATTCTTGCTGTGAGTGCAATAATGGCTGGAGCAATTGGAAATATAATTGACAGCGCTTTCTATGGGATGATCTTCAGTGAAAGTTTTACACAACATGCCGTACTTTTTCCCCAGGGAGGAGGTTATTCTTCTTTCCTTCATGGAAGAGTGGTTGACATGTTCTACTTTCCGATAATTAATACTCACTGGCCACATTGGTCTCCATTCAGACCCGGCGAATCACTTGTTTTCTTCAGACCGGTATTTAATATCGCTGATTCATCTATAACCTGCGGGGTTATAGCAATAGTTTTATTTCAAAAGAGAATGTTCAGGAATTTGTCCTGACACCTTAAAAATTGAAAATAAATCTGGTTATTGCTGCTGGCAACAACTACTTACACAATTCAAAATTGTTTTTAGATTCTCGTGCTTCAGAAAGTACCACGTATTTTTACCTTCCCTTTTTGAAGCCAAAACTCCTTTGTCCTTAAGGATTCCCAAATGATGTGATGCAGTTGATTGTTCTATTCCAAGCTGCTTATGAATTTCAGTTACAGTTTTTTTCTCCCCGTTTTCGAGACATCCCACAATTGTTATACGTACCGGATGTGCAATTGCTTTAAGCATTCCAGCTGCTCTTTCAAGACTTTCCGGATTAAGTTCTTTAAATTCCATTATTAAAATTTTTTATTATGCAAATATATATAAATATGTTGATATGATGAAAGTTGCTCTTTCTGAGGCGTAAAATTATCGTGAATAAAATAACAATTAACCAAAAGTTTATCTTGAGCCCCTGATTTTATTATATTTGACCGAAATAAATATTTATGTCTGCTCTTACCGGAATAAAGAAACCTGTTGAAATTGAGATGGCTGAATTTGAACTCTACTTCAGCAAGACTATGCGTAGTGATATTCCGTTATTAAATATCATTCTGAACTATATTCTCCGTCGTAAGGGCAAACAGATGAGACCGTTGCTGGTCTTTCTTACTGCAAGACTTAATGGTGAAATAGCTGAATCCACATATATTGCAGCAACCTGTATTGAACTCCTTCATACTGCATCCCTTGTTCATGACGACGTGGTTGATGATGCTCATGAAAGACGCGGCGCTCTTTCAATTAATGCCCTATGGAATTCTAAAATAGCCGTTCTGCTTGGTGATTACCTGCTTTCAACAGGAATGCATATTTGTGTTGAAAAATCACGCTATGACATGCTCGAAATTATTTCTGAAGCAGTTAAGTCAATGTCTGAGGGAGAGCTTTTGCAACTTCAGAAAGCAAGAAAATTAAACATTAAAGAAGAAGATTATTATAAAATCATAATAAGTAAAACAGCCGCATTGCTTGCTGCCTGTGCAGCCTGCGGAGCAAAATCGGTATCAGAGGACACAGAGACAATCCAATTAATGAAGGACTTTGGAGAGAATATTGGAATTGCTTTTCAGATCAGAGATGATATTCTTGATTATGAAGGAACAGGGTTAACCGGCAAAACCGCGGGAAATGATATTAAGGAAAAGAAGATAACTCTTCCTTTAATACATGCTCTGGAGCAATCTGCAAATTCAAAAAAAAGACATATTCTAAACATTGTGAAAAACAAGAAAAAGACAAAGGCTGAAATTAATGAGGTTATAAGTTTTGTGATGGATTATGGAGGTCTTGAATATGCCGAACTCAAAATGAATCAGTACCGTGACAAAGCGCTTGCTATACTTGATTCTTATCCCGACTCCGAAGTTAAAGAATCTCTCAGGGAATTCGTTCAATATACTACATCAAGGAAAAAATAAAATCATTCTGCCTCCAACTGAATCTGAGCAACCTGACCAAGATCTTTAACATAATGTCTTGAGCCAAGCCAGAAAAGGAAAGCTCCGATAAAAAGGATAATTGGCAGAATTGATAGTGCCGTCTGAATGTTTGTCAGATCATAAATTTTGCCCATTACAACAGGAGCAGTTGAGGCTCCAAGAAGGTTCTGAACTACAACTGCGATTGCATAAGATGTAGCCCTGAGTCCGGGATGAATAACATCCTGTGTAACTGAGGCAGCGCCTGAAACAAAACTCATAATAAGAACTCCAAAAGTCAGAAAAGCTATATACTGTACGGTCCCTTTGAGAAGAGCCAGTGCCATAAAAAGAACAATTGCGGTAAGTAATGTTGAAAGAGTCGGGAACAAGAGCCTTGCATTATCTCTTGTTTTTCTCCATTTGTCAGTGAGATAACCACCCAGAGGAGCCCCTACCAGGGCAAGCACCATAACCGAACTTGCCATTTTACCGGCTGTTTCCTGTGGAACATTCCGTATTTTTTCAAAATATGTGGGTAACCAGGTGAGCATTGATGTTGTTACAAATACCACTGCAGCCATGCCGAAATAAGTGAAAAGAACAGATGGTTTCGAAATAAACTCTTTCACCATATCTTTCTTCTCCATCTTGATTCTATTACTGTTCTTGTCAAAAAATGAGAGGTCGACTGTTTTATAATCTTTCACGAACAAAAAGAGAATTGCAACAATCATACCGGGTATCGCAACAATTCCAAATGCATGCTTCCACCCGAGCTTTACAGCAATAATTCCACCAAGAAGAACGCCTATTGCAGAACCAAGGGGAATTGAAGCATTCCATAATCCCATCATTCTGGCTCTTCTGTCAATCGGATATAATCCTGATATCATTGCACTTCCGCCAGGAGCATAACCTGCTTCCCCCACTCCAATTAATAAACGAGCCATAAACAACTGAACATAATTTCCGGTTAAGGCACAAAGCGCTGTAGCGATGCTCCACATTATTGCCATTACTCCTATGGTTTTCGTTCTGCTCCAACGATCAACTAAAATCGAAACCGGAAATGTCAGAATCACAATCATCCAATAAACAGCTGATACCAGCAACCCGCTCTGCATATGAGAAATACCATAGTCTTTTTCAATTGATGTAAACATAGATGTGACAATCGTTCTGTCGAGATAATCAAACATATACAACAGGAAGAGTAACATAAAAACATAATTTGAGTAACCCCTGGAGAATAGGTACCCGCTGCGGTCTTCTGGTTTGTTCATTCTGACATTTCTTAGTAAAACCTCAATACCAAGTAAATGAAAATAAATGTCAGTTGGTTTTTTTATTGTATTTTTAAGCCTTTATACTTAGAAAAAGTTTGGAGTGCCTGGAGTGCGGCCATCTTCAGGGGTTCAGTATTGGGAAGAAAGACCCCCTCTGCCGCTGCGCGGCATCTCCCCCTTGGGGGAGATAAAACTCTGATATTTAGGCAAATTATTCTAAACCAACGAGTTTTTTCCCCCCTTGGGGGGAAATACAAAAGGGGTAAATATCTAAGAAGAAAGTCTTCTTTAGTAGGGCTGGGGGGCAAAACTCTAGGCGCTTTAAAATTATTTTGCTACTTTTCCGTGTTGAACCATAAAATTATGAGAACCTATGACAACCATTAAACAAATTAATGAATTTCTCGATTCACAGCCCATTGCATTGGCAGGGGTATCGCGTAATCCCAAAAAATTTGGTTATGCTGCCTTCAAGGAGCTTAAAGAAAAGGGGATGAAAATTATTCCTGTAAACCCACGGGCTGATGAAATAATGGGGGAAAAATCTTATCCCAGTGTAAAAATGCTTCCGCCTGAAGTCCAAAGTATAATTGTCTTTACAAAAAAGGAACTCTTAAAAAGTTCTTTGACCGTTTCCCAAAGTAATGACAGGAAATAAACCTCCATACAATCTTAAATTTGTTGTCAGGGATTATGAATGCGATCTCCAGGGTGTTGTAAATAACGCTAATTACCAGCACTATCTTGAGCACACAAGGCATGAGTTTCTTATCTCTAAGGGAGTCAGTTTCGTTGAGCTTCATGATGAGGGAATAGATCTTATTGTCACGAAGGCGGAAATTGAGTATAAATACCCGCTTAAGAGTCGCGATGAATTCATTGTCACAGTGACAATCCAAAGAGAAGGAAATGCCAGGATCCTTTTCATCCAGGATATATACAGGTTGCCTGATTTAAAGCTTATTGTAAAGGCAAAAGTAACCGGAGTGGCTACCAAAAAAGGCAGACCTGTCCATCCCGGAGACCTGGTTAGCAGACTTGGATTAGAATCTTGAATTTCAATTAAGAAATGAAAAAATGAAATCAAAAACAATCTCATCACCCAAACTGGTTATACTCATTTTTCTGATGGTTATTTCTTCATATTCCTATTCACAATCTTCTGAAGGGATTAAACAGAAATATGATAAACAGGAAGTCTACATAACAATGCGGGATGGAGTGAAGTTGTTTACTTCAATCTATACGCCTAAAAATAATTCGGTTGCCCATCCTGTTCTCCTAAACCGTACTCCTTACAATATCGAACCTGGAGGACCTAAGAGCTTTAATTTCTTCATGCAGTTTTATGATAGATATACCGAAGATGAATATATTATGGTTTTTCAGGATGTCAGGGGAAAATATATGAGCGAAGGAGAATTCGAAGATATTCGTCCTGTAATTCCGGAAAAAAAGAGCAATAAGGATATTGATGAATCAACAGATACCTGGGATACAGTCGATTGGCTAATTAAAAATATAAAGAATAATAATGGGAATGTGGGAATTTTTGGAATTTCCTATCCTGGTTTCTACTCTACAATGGGTCTCATAAATGCACATCCTGCAGTTAAGGCAGTTTCCCCGCAGGCTCCGGTAACGGCCTGGTTCTTAGGCGACGATTTTCATCATAACGGCGCCTTTTTCCTTCTTGATTGTTTCAGTTTTTACTATAGTAACGGACAGCCTCACAGGGCTGTGACCCGTAAAGGATATCCCGGATTTAAATGGCCGGGACCTGATAACTACGAGTTTTTTCTTTCGCTTGGAGCAGACAAAAACATTGCACCTGAATTTCTCGGGGACAGTGTTAAATTCTGGAATGATGCTTTTGCACATCCTGATTATGACGATTTCTGGAAAACAAGAGATCCACGTCCGTTTCTGAAAAATGTTACACCTGCTGTTATGACCGTTGGCGGATGGTTCGATGCAGAAGATCTCTATGGCGCGCTTCATACTTATGAAGCAATTGAAAAACAGAATTCCGCATCGGTCAAGAATTTTCTTGTTATGGGTCCCTGGTCGCATGGCCAGTGGGCTTTTGGAAAAGGGAATAACCTGGGAAATATTTATTGGGGACTGGATGCGAATAAAAAATTTCAGGCTCAGGAAAAAGATTTCTTCGACTATTATCTGAAAGGAGAAGGCAAATCCGATATGGCTGAAGCCACAATATTTGTTACCGGTTCAAATGAGTGGAGAAACTTTGATAGCTGGCCGCCGAAAAATGTTATTGAAAAAAATCTGTTTTTCCAGCCAGGCGGAGCTATTTCATTCACAATTCCTGATGCAAAAAATAGTTTTGATGAGTATGTTTCAGATCCGATGAAACCGGTTCCTTACTCAGAGGCTGTGAATATTCACAGGACTGCTGAATATATGACAGATGATCAGAGATTTGCCTCCCGCCGGCCCGATGTCATGGTCTATCAGACAGACATACTTCCGGAGGATATAACATTAACCGGGCCGCTGACTGCTGATCTTTTTGTCTCTACTACAGGAACAGATGCTGATTATATTGTAAAACTAATCGATGTTTTTCCTCCCGATGCCAAAGCAGATATATCGACCGATGTTAAAGTTCCGCTGGGTGGATATCAGATGCTTGTCCGCGGGGAAGTGTTCAGGGGAAAATACCGCAAAAGCTTTGAAAAACCAGAACCTTTTACACCGGGAATAGTGACTGAAGTTAAGTACGGGATGCCCGATGTGGCCCATACTTTTAAAAAAGGACATCGTATTATGGTTCAGGTACAAAATTCATGGTTTCCTCTGGTCGACAGAAATCCACAAAAATTTGTTGATATTTACACGTGTTCAGATAGCGAATTTCAAAAAGCTACCCAGAGAATCTATCATGATGCAAGTTATTCATCGAGTATAAAAATCACTATTTTGCAATAGCAATTAATAATTACTCTTGTTCTTTCTTATTGTTGTTCAGTCTATTATATAATGATATTCTATTATGGTAAAAAGAAATCTGACACGCAGACAGTTCATCGCGACTACCCTTGCAGCAGGAGCCGGTTCCGTATTATTCGGAAAAGCTGCTTTAGGTTTTCCGGCCAGATCAACTGGCTTGTCTGCAGATCCTTTCCAGATTATAACCCTTGGAAAGTCGGGCTTAAAATCTACACTTCTCGGAATGGGTACAGGTTTCAGCGGATATAACCGGTCTTCAAATATCACAAGAGCGGGTGTTGCTGAAACAATTATCCATCAGGCATATGAAAAAGGAATTCGCTTTTTTGATTGTGCTGACAGCTATGGGACACATCCTTTTACTGCGGCTGCACTTAAAGGCGTTCCGAGGGAATCATATACCCTGAGCTCCAAAATCTGGGTTGGTCCGGGAGGTATTCCCGAAATTGAACGTCCTGATGCTGATGTGGTTATTGATCGCTTCCGGAAAGAACTTAAGACAGACTATCTCGACCTGGTACAGATTCATTGTATGACAGATCCCCAATGGACCGACAAGCAGAAAAAACAAATGGATATTCTTGAAAATCTTAAGGCAAAGAAAATAATCCGGGCACATGGTGTATCTGTTCATTCTCTTGAAGCAATGGAAACTTGTGTTGAAAGCCCCTGGGTAGATGTAGTTCATGTCCGGATTAATCCATTTGGAGAAGTTATGGATAAGAACGATCCGGCTGCCGTAATTCCGGTGATTGCAAAACTTCATAAAGCAGGCAAGGGTATTATCGGTATGAAACTGATTGGTAACGGCAACTTCAAAAATGATTCTGAAAAAATAGATGCATCACTTAAATATGTCCTTGGATTAGGGACTGTTGATATGATTATCGTCGGATTTGAATTGCCTGAACAGATTGATAATTATATTGGAAGAATTAAGAATGTCAATATATCAAAACTAGAGAACTGATCATTTAAATGTGGTTCAAATAACCCCCTTCCCAACCTTCCCCCACAGGGGAAGGTGAAGAACAAATCTTTTCCCCCTTGGGGGAAACAAAGGGGGTAACACAAAAAAAGAATATTCTAAACAACGTATATGAAACTCGATAAATTACTGATTACATTCCCGTTAGCATGCATTGCATTGGCCTTTATCCAAAAAAAGGGTTTAGATGAAATAATTCTACCGGGAGCTAAAGTCGAAAAACTGGCAGACGGATTTTTATTTACTGAGGGTCCCGCTGCCGATTCAAAAGGAAATGTCTATTTCACTGACCAACCCAATGACAGGATTATGGTCTGGAGCCTTTCCGGCAAGCTTTCCACCTTTATGCAACCCTGTGGCCGTTCAAATGGCCTTTCCTTTGATAAAGATGGCAATCTATGGGCCTGTGCCGACCAGAAAAATGAATTATGGAGCATTGCGCCCGACAAGAAAGTCACTGTTATTCCCTCAAAATACAAGGATAAACCCCTCAATGGACCGAATGATCTATGGAATGCCCCTGATGGAGGAGTTTATTTTACAGACCCGTACTATAAACGTACCTGGTGGGATCACGACACCATGCCACAGGTTTGTCAGGCGGTTTATTATCTTGCACCTGACCATAAAACAATTACCAGGGTAGTTGATGACCTCGTCCAGCCAAATGGAATTGTGGGTACTCCGGATGGCAAATCACTTTTTGTCGCTGATATAAGTGGAAATAAAACCTGGAAATATTCAATCAGCAAAGACGGTAGCCTGGGCAACAAACAACTGTTTTGCGAAATGGGTTCTGATGGAATGACCATTGATGTAGTGGGGAATATTTACATTACGGGCACCGGGGTAAGCATCTTCGACAGGAATGGTGTCTTTCTAGGTAATATTCCTGTACCTGAAAACTGGACGGCAAATGTTTGTTTTGGCGAAGAAGATATGAAAAGCCTTTTCATCACAGCAACTAGAAGCCTTTACAGAATACGGACGAAGATAAAAGGGGCTTATTGATCTATGGATTTTATACGCTGGTCAAAACATTTATCATTTTAACNNAGAGCTGATATTAAGCCAGGTATAGATGTTAAGGTAGAATTGACTGAAGATAAGCATACCGGGCGGCTTACAGAAGGTAAAGTAAAGGAAGTCCTTACTTCCTCTCCGAATCATCCTCACGGTATAAAAGTTATGCTTGAGAATGGTCTTGTAGGAAGGATTAAGCAGATAATCTGATTCTGCTTATTTTACGATCAATCAAAAAATTATCTAAATTTGACCTCCTTGAAAACAGGTGGTTTTCAGTGTGCATTTATTAATTATTGTACTAATCAGAATAAGATGAAATACGANNGTCTATAAATTTGTAGACGACAGTGAAAGAATTTTATATGATGTTTCTCTTGACAATTTCAAGAAATGCAGAGAGACCGGAGAACTTCCAGTCTCTTTCGAGAAAGCCGGCCCGAGAGAAAATATCTTTTTCGAACCTGTGAAAACTAAGGTCGGGATTGTCACTTGCGGAGGATTGTGTCCCGGATTAAATAATGTAATACGCAGCCTCGTTAACGAACTTTATTACAGGTACGGTATTAGCCGCATACTGGGGATCCAGTACGGATATGAAGGATTAATTCCCTCTTATAACCATCCTGTCATTGAACTGACTGCTGCGATGGTTAATTATATTCACCTTACCGGTGGGACTTTTCTGGGATCTTCAAGAGGCGACCAGGATGTTGAAAAAATGGTAGATACTCTTGAGATCATGAATATCAATATACTATTTTGCATAGGCGGCGATGGAACATTCCGTGGAGCACATGAGATTCATAAAGAAGTTCAAAAACGGAAATTAAAGATTTGTATTACAGGCATACCAAAAACTATTGATAATGATATTGATCTGATTCAAAAATCTTTTGGTTTTGAAACAGCCTTTTCTATTGCAAACGATATAATCAGGAATGCACATAACGAGGCATCCGGAGCTTTCAATGGGATTGCTCTTGTTAAACTCATGGGTCGCGATTCCGGATTTATTGCAGCCAATGCCGCATTGTCAATTCAGGAGGTCAATTTTGTTCTGGTTCCTGAAATTACTTTTGATCTTTACGGTCAGCGTGGATTTCTCAGGGTACTTAAAAAACGTCTTGAGGAAAGACATCATGCTGTTATTGTAGTTGCTGAAGGGGCCGGTCAGGAATTTTTCGAATGTGCAGATGAGAATAAAGATGTTTCAGGCAATATAAAATATAAAGATATTGGTATCTACCTGAAAGATAAAATCTCAGAAGAGTTTGAAAATAAAGGCTTCCCTTATTCAATTAAATACATCGATCCAAGCTATATTATCAGAAGTGCTCCGGCCAATGCAAACGACAGTAAATTCTGCAATCTGCTGGCCCAGAATGCAGTTCATGCAGCTCTTTCAGGAAAAACTGATTTTGTTATCGGTTTCTGGAACAATCAGTTCACCCTGATGCCGATTGAGATGGTGGTTGCCAAACGCAAAAAAATTGATGTTGAAGATGAATTATGGTGGAATGTTCTTGAGGCAACCGGTCAACCAATAAGCATGAAAAATCCCTGATATGGTAAAGAACATCATTTTTGACCTTGGAAATGTACTGATCAGTTTTAAGCCTTCGGAATATTTTGATAAGAATAAGTATCCTGAGACCATCAAGGCTACAATTCTTTCAGATATTTTCAGCAGTAAGGAATGGCTTATGCTTGATAACGGAGAAATCACTACTCCCGAAGCAATAGATGCGATTGCAAAAAAATCATCCCTTAATAAGAAAGAAATAGACCATATTTTCAATTTACGTACCGATTTGATGTTTCCCCTCAATCAGAACGTCAGACTTCTTCCTGAGCTAAAAAAACGAGGTTTCAGGCTATACTATCTGTCTAACTTCCCATTGGATATTTTTGATGAGGTACGATCAGGGTACTACTTTTTCAAATATTTCGATGGAGGATTAATTTCTGCTGAAGCAAAATCTTCAAAGCCTGATAACCGGATTTATGAAACCCTACTTGAAAAATATTCTCTTATACCTGAGGAGACTCTTTTTATTGACGATATCGGAATAAATGTAAAAGCAGCAGAATCTTTAGGTATTAAGGGTCTTGTTACTCATGGATCCCTGGAGATTTCCAAAGAGATTGAAAAGGCACTGAAGAATTTTTCAGGAATATAAACCCCTCTGCCCTTCGGGCACCTCCCCCGGCGGGGGAGGAAAATCTGATCACCTTATTTAAGTTTTATCATGTGAAAGTATTTCTCCCCTCTTGGGGGGAGTGCCCGAAGGGCGAGGGGGTTTATCGTAATGGCTGATTCTGCTTGTAAAATCTATGCCCCATGTACCGGACAGGCGGAAATATTCAATTCTCGCTGACTTACGTGATCATATAATCGACTTTAATCATCACAATATGTGCTACTTAACACAATATTTTAGAAAATTGTTCCACGTGGAAACTGGAGCTATTTCCTGAAATATCCGGATAAAATAGCGCTTTTCGCAGAGCCAACAAGGTTTTCAAGTTCTTCTGTGGAGGCATTTTTAATTTTATCAACCGAATCAAAATGTTTAAGCAAAATCTCTTTTGTCTTTGGCCCGACTCCTTTTATCTGATCGAGATCAGATTTTATCATTTCCGAGGAGCGCTTATCGCGATGAAAATTTATCCCGAACCTGTGCGCTTCATTTCTTAATTGTTGTATGATCTTAAGACTTATTGAATTTTTATCCAGATATATTGGTATACTATCTCCGGGAAAATAAATTTCCTCAAGTTTTTTTGCAATTCCAATCACAGTAACCTTTTCTCTTAACCCTAATTTATCAATACTTTTCATTGCTGATGATAGCTGCCCTTTTCCTCCATCAATAATTACAAGTTGAGGTGGCTTTTGATTCTCCTCAATAATTCTTCGATAACGTCTGTAAACAATTTCCTCCATTGAAGAGAAATCATCAGGGCCGGTTACTGTTTTAATATTAAAATGGCGGTATTCGTTTTTACTCGGCCTGGCGTTCCTGAATACAACACATGCAGCAACCGGATTCGATCCCATGATATTTGAATTGTCGAAACACTCTATATGTATAGGCAAATCAGGCATATGAAGATCATTCTTCAGCTTTTCCAGGTTTTTGCCCGTACGAACCTGAGGAGAATGTTCCATCCTTTTCTTTTTTTGTTCCAGTTTGTAGTAGATGGCATTACGCTCAGCCAGTTCAAGAAGCTTCTGCTTTTCACCTGCTTTTGGCACGGTATACTTAACCCTATCCAGGAGAATATCGGGTTTGAATGGCAAAATTATTTCAGGAGAATCGCTTAAAAGCCTTTGTCTGATTTCAGTTATGGCAAAACCAAGAATAGATTCTTTCTCTTCATCGAGCCTCATTTTAAGTTCGACAGTAAGCGCCTGTATTACAGCACCTTGTACTACTTTTAAGTAGTTTACATAAGCATTGTCAGACTCCTGTGCAATGGCGAAAACATCTACGTTCCTGATAGTGTTGCTCACCACCACTGACTTGCTTCTGAATTTTGAAAGAATATCAATCTTTTCCTTAACCGACTGCGCCTCCTCAAAGCGAAGCTCACCGGAATATTTTGTCATTGCCGTTTTCAGATGGTCTATTACGGTTGAAATATTCCCCTTTAAAATATCTCTTATCTGTTCTATATTCTCAAGATAATCACTTTCAGGCTGTTTACCTATACATGGCGCTTTGCAGTTACCCAAATGATATTCCAGGCATACTTTAAATTTTCCTGTCTCAATATTCGATTTTGTCAGGTTATGGGTACAGGTTCTTAGCTTATATAATTGTCTTATAAAACTTATCAACGTTTTGACCATAAGGCCGGATGTATAAGGACCAAAATAAACTGATCCGTCCCGAACGGGGTTCCTCGTACTGAAGACTCTTGGAAAAGGCTCATTTTTTATACATATCCAGGGATATGTTTTATCATCCTTCAACAGTATATTATACCTTGGTTGGTGCTTTTTAATAAGGTTGTTCTCAAGCAGGAGAGCATCTGATTCGTTATCCACAACAACGTGACGTATATCAGATGTCTTTCTCAGAAGAGCAATGGTTTTTCCTGACTGGTTCTTTGAGAAGTACGATGTAACCCTCTTCTTCAGGTTTTTAGCTTTGCCGACATATAAAATTACCCCTGCAGAATCAATAAACTGGTATACTCCCGGGTTATCAGGAATCAGAGAAAGAAGTGATTTAAATTTTGCTTCGGCTACCATCAAAGGTGAAGGATTTGGGTGTAAAGATAATATTTGTCTTTATTCATTGCACACCCTCGCCCTTCGGGCATCTCCCCCAGGTGAGAGGAAAGCCTCTGGTTTTTAGTTGAATTCCAATAGAATGCTGAGAATTTCTCCCCCTTTTTGGGGAGTGCCCGAAGGGCGAAGGGGTTTCAGGAAATAAACAAATTCCTATTCAACAAACAACGAAAGCATTTCAAATTTCTTGACATCAAATAATCCGCGATTGCCAATTTTCAGTCGAATTGATTCAACGGTTCCTCTGGGCAGAGCAGTCCTGCATTCAGCTAGTAATGTTCAGATGGATTAATGGTAGCACTCCTTATAACATCGAATGCATTATATTCTTCTGAAATAAGATTCGCAATTAAAATGCTAATACCTGCAGGATAAATATCCCTGGTGTGAATATCAACCAACTGTCCATATACTTTCATAAATTTTATTTAATTTTTAAAATAATTGTTCCACGTGGAACATACTATCTTCCCAGGTACATCAATAAAATATTTATATCCGCAGGAGACACACCGCTAATTCTCCCTGCCTGGCCTATATTTGAAGGTCTTATTTTGGTTAATTTTTGTCTTCCTTCCGTTGAAATAGAAACCAATTCATTAAAGTTAATATCCTCAGGAATTTTTAAACTCTCAAGTCTTTTTATCTTATCTGCTACTATCTTTTCCCTCTGAATATATCCTTCATATTTAATTTTAATCTCTGCAGATTCAGATATCTCTTTTAACCTATCTGAATTAACACAATTAAGTTTATCACCGCCTTTTATAACTTTTAGTAGTGCACCTATCTCAACCTGTGGCCTGCTGGCAATTGTAATTGCTTTTACTTTCTGAGTAATTTTATTGGTTTCTACCTTTTCAAGAAATCCATTAATATCGTCTGGACTAACACTGCTCTCCGAAAGAAAATCAATAATTTCTTTTACCATGTTCTCCTTTTCTTCCAGATGACTTACTCTATTCATTTTCGCCGTTCCTAAATCATACGCCTTTCTTGTAAGTCGTTCATCTGCATTATCCTGCCTTAAAAGTATCCTGTATTCTGCTCTTGATGTAAACATTCTGTAGGGTTCATCAACCCCTTTTGTCACCAGATCATCTATCAGAACTCCTATATATGATTCCTCCCTTCCTAAAACAAAAGTATTCTTGCTTCTGATTTTCAAAACTGAATTAATTCCTGCCATCAACCCCTGGGCAGCTGCTTCTTCATACCCCGTTGTTCCGTTAATCTGTCCCGCAAAATAAAGATTACTGATTGCTTTTGTTTCCAGAGTATGCTTTAATTGTGTCGGCTGGAAGAAATCATATTCAATTGCATAACCCGGTCTGAACATTTCTACTTTTTCAAGTCCTTTAACCTTCCTTAATGCTTTCAATTGGACTTCCAAAGGTAAACTGCTTGCGAAACCATTAATATAATATTCAACAGTATCCTCTCCTTCCGGTTCGATAAATAACTGATGTGAATCCCTTTCTTTAAATGTAACAACCTTATCTTCTATACTCGGACAGTATCTGGGGCCGCGTCCCTTTATTCTTCCGGTAAAAAGAGGACTAAATTCAAATCCTTTTCTTATTTCCGCATGAACTTCTTCGTTAGTATGTGTTATGAAACAACTTTTTTGCATTAATAAGTTTCCCTTCTCTTTCAAGTAAGAAAACGATTCCCCTTCATCATCTCCCTTCTGTTCAGTCATAGCATTAAAATCAATTGTTCTTCCATCAATCCTTGCACTTGTACCCGTTTTCATTCTTTCCACAGAAAAGCCAAGTTTTTCAAGTTGTTCACTTAATCCTGTTGAAGATTGCTCTCCAGACCTTCCTCCTTTAAGATTTTTAAATCCAATATGCATTAAACCATTCAAAAAGGTTCCATTTGTCAGAATTACTGCTTTAGAATAAAACCTGGTTCCAAAGGAAGTTTGTACTCCTATGACTTTCATTCCATCTAAAATCAAAGAATTGGCTTGCTCCTGCCATATTGCAAGATCCTTTTCTTTTTCCAAAACTTTCCTCCATTCCACCGTATATTTCTGGCGATCGCATTGCGCTCTTGGACTCCACATGGCCGGACCTTTCGACTTGTTAAGCATACGGAACTGAATCATACTTCTATCTGTAACAATACCACTCATCCCGCCCATCGCATCAATTTCTCTGACTATTTGACCCTTCGCGATTCCTCCCATAGCCGGATTACATGACATCTGCGCAAGCTTAGTCATGTCCATGGTGATAAGTAAGGTTTTAGCACCCATCACTGCTCCTGCATGTGCTGCTTCACAGCCAGCATGCCCGCCGCCCACTACAATTATATCGTATTGAAAATCCATAATTTTATTCCTTAAATGACTCCAGCCATAAATCTTCCATCCTTCTCATTTCACCCTTACTATCCTCAGCTGAATCATCAAATCCTACCAAATGTAAAACGCCGTGAATTAATACCCGAAACAATTCTAATTCTAAACTAACATTATAGTTTAAAGAATTCTCTTTTACTCTTTCCAGGCTTATGTAAATCTCCCCGTTTATTACATTTCCCTTATTATAATTGAATGTAATAACATCAGTATAGTAATCGTGTTCAAGAAACTCGACGTTAATCTCTTTTAAATTTTCATCATTTGTGATTATGAAATTAAGGTCACCTGAAATCATTTCTTCTCTCTCGATGACCTTTTTAATAATCTTCACGGCTTTTCTCCATCCTTTAAACCTGAAGTTTTCATCATCATAGAATATTCGGATGCTCAAGATAAAATGTTCTTAAAGGTCATTATAACTGAATTTCCTTTTTTACTGTATTCAATTTTATCAGCCAGATGTGACATCAGATAAATCCCCCTCCCGTTAAGAGCTTCAATGTTCTCTGGAGTTGTCGGGTCAGGTACCGTTTCCGGTCTGAAGCCCGATCCCTCATCTGTAACAGTTATATGAAGCTCCTTACTTTTATAAGCAATTTCTATATCCACCATTTTCCCCGGATTCAAATGGTTACCATGTAAAATCGCATTATTAACAGCCTCCATTGCAGAAACCAGAATTTTTCCATAATTATCCTGTGAAATTCCGATTACTGCTGTTGCTTCATCAATTGCATTTTCAACAATTCGCAAGTTTCCTACTTTAGATTCTATCCTGATCCTTTTATACATATATTATTAACTGCGAAACATTATACTTAAATATCATTTATTTGTTTCAAAAATCTTTTATTTTTTTGAAATCCATGATTCCGGATCAAGCTTTTCCTTTTCTTCAAATATCATAAATTTTAATACTGCTTTATTCCCATTTTCCGTTTCACAATAAACATTCCCAATTTCCTGCTTTGTATCAACTTTATCTCCCTGTTTAACTTTCAAATCTACAACATTTTCGTAAACTGACAGATATCTTCCATGCCTTATAATAACTGTCATATTAGCACCACGTATCGTAAATACTTTTGCTACCTCGCCTTTAAAAATGCTTCTTACCGTCGTTTTTCCTAAGCTTGTTATTTCTATCCCTATATTATTTTCAGTAACATATTTCAATACCGGGTGTTTTTGTACACCAAACTGACTTGTAATAATTCCTCTTTCAACCGGCCATGGTAATCTGCCTTTATTTTCAACAAAATTTTCTCCTATTAATTTTTGTTCCGGTGTATTGTCAGATTTAATCGCTTTTTTTCTTTCATCTTCCATCATTCTGGAAATTTCCTTCTCTATCTTTTCAGCAATTCTCTTTTTTTCTTCAAGGTCCTTTTGCAATTGTTTCTCCTTTTTACTTAATGACTTAACCATGGCCTGCTTTCTTTCCTGTTCGTATTGCAACAGGCTTTTTTGCTGTTCTTCCTTAGACTTCAAATCAGAAGTTCTTGACAGGTCGTTTTGCAATCGATCCTTAGTAGTCTTTATCTGGTCTTTCAACTCTATAATTATCTCAGATTCTTTTCTTCTGAACTTAGTCACCTGCTGCAAATACTTCAATCGTTTATATCCCTGATTAAAATCTTTTGCTGAAAGAATATATACCAACTCTGGATTTTCCTTTTGTGATTTATATGAATTAATTACGGCACGTGTATAATCATTTTTTAAATCTAACAGGTCACTTTCCATCATATTAATTGCGAGAGTATTCAGGTCAATTCTTTCATTCAGTAAATTTATCTCATCACGCATTCCTTTAATTACCGATTCCCTTAAATTAAGCTTATTACCAATTATTTTTACTGCATTCATGCTTTCTTCCTTTTTCTTCGCTGTAGACTTTAACATGTTATCCACATAAGTAATTTCATTTAAAGTAGTGCTTCTTTTTTCCTCCAGCTCCGCTTTTGTTTGAGCATATAAACAGCAAATTATAATCCAAAATAAAAGGTTTGTAAGAATCAAATATTTCATATAAGCTGAATTAATTCATAGCCCTTTCCGGGAACAAATTTTATACTTCCATTCCATGGGAATTCAACTTTTAAAATTTTTATTTTTATTGTAGTATTGTATTGAGAATCTTCTAATTCCACCATTTTAGGAATTAATATATTCCCAACATATAAAAAACTTTCATACTTTATCCTAATCCCTTGTTGAACAAAATTTATCATCTGATTAACTAAAAGTGCCTTTCTCTTTTCACAATCAATATTATAATTAAATGTTACTCCCTTAACCATGCAATTAATATTCAATTTATTTCCTGAACATTTTTCCACGATATCTTCACAATTCTTCTCTATAACCATGTCCCCGAAAATTAAAGGCAAACAATTAAGAGAAAATCTATATTTCTTTTCTATATAAAAAGATGTGGCAAAATAAAATTTTTTGTTTATCCTGTCATTAACCAATACTGTATCATTTGAAATGTAAATTCTTGTTCCTTCAATTCCTGACCTGCTTTTTAAACTAATAAGAAATTTATCGGGTTTTTCAAACTTTATATTAGCTAAAAATTTCTCTTTCCCGTTTTGAGTTAAAATTTCGATTTCAGCTTTTTGAATAAAAAAACTATCATTTGTAATGTTCTGTTCTTTAACACTTTCCACAACATTCTCTGAAACATATTTCTTTGAACTCTCCGTTATAACTTTACTTACATTTCTGGTTACAGAACAACCCGGGATAAATGTCCCCAGAATCAATATTAAAATTATTTTCCGCAATTTTCAATTTCCTTTAACAATTCCGTTTTTGTGCTGTCAAGTTTCAAAGCGATATTCCAGTTACTAACCGCTTCCTTGCACTTTTTTTGTTTTTTTAAAATATAACCATAATGTTCATACCACACTGCATCAGTTTTTTCTCCTTTATTTATCACCGATTCCATAATCCTTGCAGCTTCCTTTAGTTTTCCCCTTTTATAAAGTACCCATCCGTAAGTATCAAGAAAATTAGTATTTCCTTTGTCTTTTTCAATAACTCTTTTTGCCATCTCCTCTGCCTCTCTGAGATTTGTATTTTGCTCTGCCAGGTAGTATGCGTAGTTATTAATAACGGTAAGGTCATCATTATTGGTCTTCAGCGCAGATTTAAATGTCTCAAATGCTTTCAAATAGTCTTTCATCCTATAATATACATCTGCCCTCATTGTAAGTACCTGTACTAAAAAATCTCTGTTTTCACCTGCCAGGATCTCTGCTTTTTTTAATTCCTCCAGTGCAATTAAAAATTTTCCTGTCTCTAATGCACCGTTGGCATATAATAACTTGGCAGGAAATGACGTGTTAAACCTTGTTGCACATTCTTCCCCAGTTGCAACCAATTTATTGTAATCCTTCATTTGCAGATAAACTATAAGCAGTTTTTCCCAGGCGTAATAATTTTCAGGATTTAGCTTAATTAATTCTTCTAACCTGAGTGAAGCATCGTTTAACCTATTTTTATTTATCATCAATTCCGGACGTAAAATCGGAATTATGTTATCGTCTTTATAATTTGCTTCTAAAACCATCAACGAAATAATCAACTTTTCCTCTAAGTCTTTATTCAGGTCAGTTATTTCAATAATCCTGGCCATAAGTGATATTTTATTCTCAAGCACAATTTTACTGTTGAGAGCGACAGTATTCAGTAGCATAAACAACTCATTATATCGTTTTTCAGTTAATAGAAAGTCACAAAGAGAAAGTTGAATCTGAGGATCGTCAGGATTTCTTTCTAACAATTTATTGTAGACATCCAAAGCCTTTTGATTTTCTCCTTTTCCCCTGTAAATATCAGCCAGAACACCATTGTACATTATTTCATCAGGATATTCTTTCAGAAGCGACAGTGTTTTAACCATTGCATCATCATACTTGTTTTCTGAAATAAGGTTCTTTATTGATGATAATGTCGATGTTTCGTTCACCCCATATTTCTTATCAAAAGATTCAAAGATTGAATTTGCCTTATCATAATTCTTATCCTCAGAGTAAAGGTTTCCAAGAGTTAACTGAAGACTTTCTTTTTCAGGGAAATACTTTACTGCTTTCTCGTAATAAATTATAGAGCTATCAAGATTTTTTTCCTGATAATATAATCCAGCCAGCATTGTAAGATACCATATATTTTCCTCCTCTATTGATAATGCCATTGCCGTATAGCGCTTTCCATTTTTTATATCGCCATTTGCAATTACAATTTGCGCCATTTGATAATATGCAGCATCACTTTTAGGATTAATTTTAATGCTTTGCTCCAGGTATTTTAATGCATCACCCCCATTTCCCATTAATTTTTGTTTAAGTGCTTCGACATAAACTTCATTAAATGCAGCAGAGTCATAATTATTTTTTATTTTCCCTTTTGTTCCTGATGTCATAAATGTTTTGGAACAAGAAGAAAAGCTTAAAACTAAAAACGCCAAAAAAATGTAACTAAATTTATATGATCTCATATTTATTTATTACTCGTATGTCCAAACCCACCTGTTCCTCTTTCAGAGTTTAAAAGAATATCAACGCTTTCCCATTCAGCTTTTTCGTGTCCAGATATAACCATCTGGCAAATTCTTTCTCCATCCTCTATAACGAAATTTTCATTTTATAATTACAGAAAATAGCTCCAAAACTAAATGACAAATATACTGCTAATGCCTTTACTAAAATGTTTCTATATTTGTTTTGATTAAAATATTGCAATTTGAAAATCAATATTTTCCCCTATCGTTCAAAGTTAAATATCTTTGTATTCACAATTGCAGAAGTATATTAACCAATTTTCGCGTTTCATGAATCTCAATTTTAAAAAGTCAGTCTTTCTTTTTTGTCTTATTTGCCTTATATCCTGTAATGCCCCTGGCGGGAATGATAACACAACTGTTTCTATTAAAACCACACTCGGCGAAATCAAGATAAAGCTATATGACGGAACTCCCCTTCATCGTGATAATTTCATACGACTAATAAATTCAGGATTTTACGATGGTATCTCTTTTCACCGTATAATTAAAAACTTCATGATACAGGCTGGAGATCCTGCTACTAAATCCGCTCCATCAAAGAATCTTCCTGACTCTCTTAAAACTTATACTATTCCTGCCGAGTTCAATAATCAGTATTTTCATAAGAAAGGAGCCCTTGCTGCTGCCCGCCAGGGAAATGATGTAAATCCTGAAATGAGATCTTCAGGAACTCAGTTTTATATTGTTCAGGGAGCCAAATTAAGTGATGATGAGCTTAATCTGGCAGAGCAACGCATTAACAGTAACATGAAGCAAAGCTGTTTTAACAGTTTAATAAAGCAAACGGCTGATAGTGTGAGGTTAGCAGGAAAATCTATGACAGACGAGGAAATCCAGGAGATTGCTTCCGTTAAAATGTTTCAATATCTTACAACCTATAAAGACTATAAAATTTCCGGGGAACAGAGAAATATTTATAAAACCTCCGGTGGCACTCCCCGTCTTGACGGAACCTATACTGTGTTTGGTGAAGTAATTGAAGGTTTGGATATTATAGATAAGATTGCCGACGTGCAGATAGACAATAGTGACAAACCTTTTAATGATATTAAAATTATAAAAATAAAAATTATAAAAAATTAATATTGATTTAAAACAGTCTTTTAATGCTGCAAAAAATTACAGCCCTGCTAAGTGAGGTTTCCTCTTTATCTGTAAAGAATCCCGGGGAACTGGAGTTATTCCGTTTGAAATATCTTAGCAAAAAGGGATTACTTTCTGATCTTTTCGAAGATTTCAAGAAAGTACCGGTTTCCGGGAAGAAAGAGATTGGCCAAAAGCTGAATCTTTTAAAGCAGAATGCACAGGAAAAATATAATTCTCTTAAAATCGAACTTGTAAACCAGGAAGAAAAAGCTGATGGTACCGATCTTACAAGGCCTTCTTTTCCATATTCTATAGGATCACGTCATCCTATTTCTATCGTAAGAAATGAACTTATTGACATATTCACCCGTATAGGTTTTACTGTTTCGGAAGGTCCCGAAATAGAAGATGACGATCATGTCTTTACAAAACTTAATTTTGCTCCGGAGCATCCGGCAAGAGACATGCAGGATACCTTTTATATTTCCAGAATATCTTCTGAAGACTCAAGTCCCAAAGATATTTTACTACGTACTCACACATCTTCGGTACAGGTAAGGGTTATGCAAAATCAAAAACCTCCTATCCGTACTATTTCGCCCGGTAGAGTTTTCCGTAATGAGGCTATCTCTGCAAGGGCTCATTGTATATTTCATCAGGTTGAGGGTTTATATATTGACGAAAATGTATCTTTTGCCGATCTAAGACAAACGCTACTATTCTTCGCAAGAGAGATGTTTGGAAAAGAGACCGAAATCAGGTTAAGGCCGTCATATTTTCCTTTTACTGAGCCTTCTGCAGAAATGGATGTAAGTTGTAAGATTTGTGGTGGAAAAGGTTGTAATGTTTGTAAACATACGGGCTGGCTTGAAATTTTAGGTTGTGGCATGGTACATCCGAATGTTCTTGAAGCCTGTAATATTGACAATAAAAAATATACCGGTTTTGCTTTTGGTCTGGGTATTGAACGAGCAGCCATGCTTAAATACGGAGTTAATGATTTGCGTTTGTATTTTGAAAATGATTTGAGATTTTTGGATCAATTTAAGAGCGCATTTTAACTAAACTGAACATTTAATTAGTGACAGTGTTAATCTTTGCACTATAATTTAGGAGACGAAATGAAACAACAAGAAATTCACGTCCCGCTTTGTGACAGTTGCTCGCTTGAATCAGGGTCGATTTTCAAGTATCTTACACCTGATGAAGTTGAGGCTCTTAACTTTGAAAAGGATTTCCGGCAGTATAAACGCGGGGATATTCTTTATCAGGAAGGTAACCGAATAAGCGGGTTCTTCTGTGTTAACAGCGGTATCATTAAAGTATTTAAAACTGGTTTTGATGGAAAAGAACAGATAATCAGGTTTGCAAAAAAAGGAGATATTATTGCATACCGGAGTGTTCTGAGTAATGAGCTTGCATGTACTTCTGCAAAAGTTATCGAAGATTGCCTGGTGTGTTTTATACCTTCAGAGATTCTAATATCTTTTATTAAAACCAATTCTGCATATGCCCTTGAATTACTAAAGCTTGCCTGCCATGAATTAGGTGAAGCTAATTCATTTATTACCGATATTGCCCAGAAAACTGTAAGGGAGCGGCTTGCGGAGGTACTTCTTTTCCTTGTAAATGATTTTGGCCTTGATGAGGAGCATTTTCTTAATATCTCTCTTACCCGTGAAGAGCTGGCCAATATAGTTGGCACTGCAACAGAATCAGTTATCAGGTTATTATCTGAGTTTAAGTCTGATAAACTGGTTGAGCTTAACGGGAGAAAAATTAAGATTTTAAATACGAAGGGTCTGGAGAAGATCAGTAATGTTTTTAATTAATTAATTCAAAACAGCGTACCCGGTATATTGTGTCCAAATTGTTTTCCGAGATGCTTATAGGCATGTTCTGTGGCTTCGCGGCCCCTTGGTGTTCTTTTAAGATATCCCTCTTTTATAAGAAAAGGTTCATACACTTCCTCAATTGTTCCGCTTTCTTCACCCACTGCGGTAGAGATCGTATTTAACCCAACAGGTCCGCCACTGAATTTATCAATTATTACAGAAAGAATTCTGTTATCCATTTCATCTAAACCATGTTGATCAATATTAAGAGCTTTGAGACTATACCTTGTTATATCGATATCAATTTCTCCCGAACCTTTTACCTGGGCAAAATCCCTTACTCTCCTAAGCAGCGCATTAGCAATTCTTGGAGTTCCCCGGCTTCTTCTGGCAATTTCGACTGCCGCCTCTTCATCAATTCTGATATTCAGTATGCCGGCCGATCTTTTAACAATACATGTAAGTATTTCATGATCATAATATTCAAGATGAAATTTAATTCCAAACCTTGCTCTTAAAGGACTGGTAAGAAGGCCTGAGCGGGTTGTTGCACCTATCAGCGTGAAATTATTAAGCGTCAACTGGACACTTCTTGCACTAGGTCCCTTATCAATCATTATATCGATCTGGAAATCTTCCATTGCAGAATAGAGATATTCTTCGACAACAGGACTCAGGCGGTGAATTTCATCAATGAAAAGCACATCTCCCTCCTGAAGGTTTGTAAGCAATCCTGCCAGATCGCCCGGTTTATCCAGGACAGGGCCGGATGTAACCCGGAGGTTAACCTGTAACTCATTGGCTATTATTGTAGCAAGCGTTGTTTTGCCTAATCCTGGCGGACCATGTAAAAGGACGTGATCGAGAGATTCTCCCCGCTGTTTTGCAGCAGTTACAAAAACAACCAGGTTTTCAATTACCTGTTTTTGTCCCTTGAAATCGCTGAAACTTAATGGTCGTAATTGCTTCTCGAACTCCTTATCGTTTGGTGTGATAATATCTTTTCTGATGTTAATATTTTCTTCCATAAAGCAAAGTAACTATTTTATCAGCTTTGTATCGCTTTCAGGAAGCTTAATTCTAACACTGTTAATACTTATCTCTACATCGTCCTTATATGAAATTACAAGAAAGGGAATTCCTTCTTCGCTAAATTTTTTCCAGGTTTTTTCTCTTATGCCCATCTGGAAGTATTGTTCTTCTTTAGTTTTACCGTTCTCATAATAAAAAATTTGTTGCCCGTCGGGATTGCCCTGAACAAAGTTTCCTTTGAATTTCAGTTTTCCATTGTCATAATATGATTTCCAGACACCATCTTTTAATCCGGTAATATATTTTCCTTCCTCAGTAACTTCGCCAGATTTATATTTCCATTGTCCGTTTTTCTCTCCGTCAGAGTACTGACCCTGGGCTATAATATCGCCTGTTGCAGAGTATTCAGTAGATGACCCGTCACGTTGCCCCTGGAAGTATTCTTCCTCCTTCAGCATTGCCCCGTTATCAAAATACCAATTCCATAATCCGTCAGGACGACCGTTGTTATAAGAACCGGTTTGTTCAACTTTTTCTGAAATGTTATAGAATTTCCACTGGCCTGAGCGTCTGTTGTCAGTAAACTGACCTTCTGCCTGTACTTTTCCATTGGAATATAGATCTTTCCACTTTCCATTCCGGTTTCCAGCTTCGTCAATTATACCCTCTGAGAGGAGCAATCCGTTATCGTTGTAAATAAAAGCATCGGTAACTTTTCCGTCTTTTCCGAATTCCCTGTGAATACCTACAGGAATCTTATTACGATAGGGACCGCTATAGATCAATTTACCCTCCTGATCATGCTTATTTACTATTTCAATATCCGTTTCATCTTCCACCCTTGATTTTACAATAGCTCCATTATCATAAAGCATGGTAATAACAAGTTTTCCATGGGTATCATATTCTTTGTAATAACCATGCATAAGGTCATCCTTAAAAGTTTTTTCCGCTTTGATTCCTCCGTTAGGATAGAATTCTTTCCAGTCGCCTTGCTTTAAACCATTCTTGTCTGTTCTGTTTATTCTTTCCCTGCTGACAAGAAAATCATTATTATATTCAAGCAGCGTTATAATATTTTCATCTTTGTTGTATTCTTTTGATAAACCCTCTTTTTTCCCCGCATTATACGTGAAAGTCTGCTCTATTTTTCCTTCGGGGAAATAGATAAATGCCGTACCCTCTTTCCTGTCGGCGGCAAAAAGCTCTTTTGACCAAATATAAACTCCCCGCGATGGATCCTTTTTATATTTATAATACCATCCATTCTTTTTGCCATAGAGATAATTGATCTTTTCTGTCGTGTCTCCGGCCTGATCATAAAACAGCCAGATACTATCAAGAAGAAAGTTTGTCCTCTTTCCTTCAGATTTCTTAATTCCGGTGACATAAAAACTTTTCCATAATCCTTCCGGTTTTCCGTTTTTAATCAAACCTTCACTCGAGACTGCTCCGTTTGGGTATTTAAATACCTGATAACCATCCTTTACAGCCTCGTTTTCCTGCGAAGAACCTATTTTACAGATTAAAACAAAAAATATCAAAATAATAATTCTTTTCATGATTTAAAGACCAAGTTTTTCAGATATTTCCAACATTCTTTGTATGGGCTTTTGTGCTCTTATGAGGGTTTCATTATCAATAATAATTTCAGGTTTTTCGTTTTTAAGACAATTTAGAATTTTTTCGATAGTTATAAGTTTCATAAAACCACATTCACTGCATCCGCAAGTAGAATCTATTGGAGGAGCAGGAATATAAGTTTTTCCAGGGTTCTCTTTTTTCATCTGATGGATTATACCGACTTCAGTTGCTATAATATAACAATTTCCTTTATCTTTTTTTGTTAATTTTAATAATGAAGAAGTGGAACCTATAAAATCTGCTACCAGTCTTACGGGCAGTTCACATTCGGGATGAACGATAATTTTTGCAGTGGAATTTTCTTTCTTCAATCTCAGAATTGCTTCCAGAGAAAATTTTTCATGAACATGGCATGCTCCGTTCCATATTACCATATCGCGTCCTGTTTTATTCAGGATATAGTTTCCAAGGTTACGGTCAGGTGCAAATATTATTTTCTCATCGGGTGGCAGGGATTCAACGATCTGAACTGCATTTGATGATGTACAGATTATATCTGACAATGCTTTTATTTCAGCAGTTGTGTTTACATATGAAATTACTGTTCTTCCCTGGTTCTCCTTTAAAAATTTCTCAAAATCTTCTGCTTTGCATGAGTCAGCAAGAGAACAACCTGCATTCAAATCAGGAAGAAGAACTTTCTTCCCGGGAGCAAGTATTTTTGCTGTTTCGGCCATAAATTTAACTCCTGCAAAAATTATTATATCAGCTGAATTTGAAGCAGCTTTCTGAGAAAGCGCAAGACTATCTCCAACAAAATCAGCAATATCCTGAATATCTCCAGTCTGGTAATAGTGTGCAAGAATGATTGCATTTTTTTCTGCTTTCAGTCTTTTTATATCAAAAATATATTGTTCTGTTGATAGCATTTTCACATTTTAAAATAATTGTCATCAATCTGACGGTAAACTTAATCATTATTGCAATATCGAATTTCTTCTTGTTATGCTTACTGATTTTAATTAACAGTATAATATTCTTATATATTAATATTAAATTTATTTATGATGATAATAATGTCCTGTTAATAGTGTTAATATTATATTCACGTATTTATTATATTTTTCGTAATTAACGGTGTACAAACATTTTTTCAACAAGTCAAAAAACATACCGTTTTTGACTATCAACTGATTAGTAAATTAATTAACAACTGTTAATATTTGTTTGTTGATACTGACAAAATATCAAAAGTAAAGTTTTTAAGGTTTATATAAAGTTCATATTTTGATTTTATTTTCTTATAACTTTATTTAATTCACTTCTGGCTCCTCGTAAACTATAAAATAGTTGATAAAACATTATATTATAAATCTTTTTGCGCAATTATCTACAGGTTATTAAAAGGAGATTTAAAATATAAAGCATCTGCGGCTTCGCAGAGTCTTCTTTATAAAAATCAGTTTCAGGGGTAAAACCCCTCTGCCGCTTGCTTCGGCGAAGCAAGGGCGGCATCTCCCACGGGAAGAATCTGTTTAATTGAAATGAACCCCTCTGCCGCTTGCTTCGGCAAAGCAAGGGAGGCATCTCCCACGGGAAGAATCTGTTTAATTGAAATGAACCCCTCTGCCGCTTCGCGGCATCTCCCCTAAAGGGGCGATAATTCTCTGATGTTTAATTGAATCAGACTGAATTGGTAATAATTTTTTTCCCAAAAGTGGGGAATGAAAAGGGGTTGAATAGGAGAAGAAAATCCTCCAAACTAAACAATCATCCTATTTTTTTGTTACTCTATTATATAAAGCTTTTAAGGTTGAAGATATAAGGATACTTTTTTCTTTTAATTAAGCAATTGTGTTAATTTGCAGACTCTTTACAGAAAATAAATTAAAAGTCAAAAAGTTGAAAAACAAAAAAATTGCAATAGTGTCGGATCATGCCGGATATTACCTTAAGGAGAAGTTGTTAGGTTATCTTATTAAGGAAAAATATGATGTCAAAGATTTTGGATGTTCTTCCGGAGAAACAGTTGATTATCCGGATTTTGGTCATCCTTTGGCAAACGCAGTTACTGCAGGTGATTTTGAATTTGGGATATCGATTTGCGGGACAGGCAATGGTATAAACATGGTTGTAAACAAGCATCCCGGGATTAGAGCAGCTCTATGCTGGAACGAGGAGATCAGCCGTTTGTCAAGGGCACATAATGATGCAAATATTCTTACAATGCCTGGTTGGTTTATTTCGGAATCTGAAGCATATCTGATTGCTAAAACTTTTCTGACCACCTCCTTTGAGGGTGGCCGGCACACAAGGAGAGTAGAGAAGATATCATTAAAAATGTATTAATATGCTTTCAAGTTCTTGCAGATACGGAATAAGGGCTGTCATTTATCTGGCCAGTCAGCCATTATCAAACTGCAAGACCGGGATAAAAAAGATAAGCAGCGACCTTGACCTTCCCACACCCTTCCTTGCAAAAATTCTTCAATTACTGGCAAAACAAAAAATTCTAAGTTCCTCCAAGGGCCCCCATGGAGGTTTTTCTTTATTAAAAGATCCACGGAAAATAACCTTACTTGATATTGTAAATACAATTGATGGAAACGATACTTTTACAGATTGTATAATGCATAATGGCTCGTGCGAAGGGGTAGAAATGGAAGGGAAACATTGTCCGCTTCATAAGGACTATGAGAAATCAAGGAAAGAACTTATTAAACTGTTCAGTAACAGGACAATTCATGAACTGGTTATAAAATCGAAGAATCCGGAATTAATAACTATCTGATTATCTCTTTTTTAAGAGGTTTAATCCAGAGCCACAACAGAATTGATACAAGAATGCCAACACTATTAGCCAGCGCGTCATAAAAGCTGCCAGTTCTTGTTAAAGTAAGTGTTGCTTGCAGAATTTCCATTAAGATACCGTAAAATAGAGGAATAAGGCCTGTCAGGAATAAATGGCTGGTACTTTTTATTGCTTTCCTGTTCTCAAGAATAATTACCGACATCAGACCAAAGTACATTCCGAAATGAACAACTTTATCGATGTTTGGTATATTAATAAATGAAACTTTGTCGAAAGTATGAGAGTTGGCCAGGCTGAGATACATTATAATCAGAGCTACCAGGATTGAGAATATATTCTTCTTTACCATTTTTAATATTTGATGCAAATTTAGTTAATATCGGCAAAGGCGCAACAATTCAACTGCAGGACAACAAGACTCCAAGATAAAAGGAAGCTGGAATAACATATCCTTTGTGTAACTTTGTGCCATGGCAGGGATATACATACACATACCCTTTTGTAAGAAACCATGTTTTTACTGTGATTTCTATCATGTGATTTCGGTAAATGATAACTCTGCATTTATTGATGCACTACTCAAGGAAGTCACATTAAGAAAGGATTATCTTGAAGATGAAACAGTTTCAACAATATATCTTGGAGGAGGCACTCCGTCGGTCTTTTCAATTAAAGATCTGGGAACAATACTGAATCATATAAACAAACTGTTCAGAGTAACGGAAGATTGTGAAATAACTATTGAACTAAACCCTGATGATGTTCAGCCTGCTTATTTAGAAGGGCTGAAGAATCATAATATAAACAGAATCAGTCTGGGGATTCAATCGTGGAGGGATTCAGATCTTAAAATGCTCAACAGGCGTCACGACTCGGTACAGGCTGTTGTTGCATTGAAAGAGACGTTAAATGCAGGATTTGAAAACGTAACGATTGATCTTATTTATGGAATTCCGGGGATGAGCCTGAAGGAATGGGAATCAAATCTGGATTTTTCCTTTTCCTTTGGCATTAAGCACCTGTCTGCATATCATCTGACATTTGAACCGGGAACTGTCTTCGGAAAGATGCTGAAGAAAGGTACGATTTCTGAAATTGATGAAAATGATAGTGCCGCACAGTTTAATATTCTTATTGAAAAGGCTGAATCTGCAGGTTTTGTCCAATATGAGATTTCAAATTTCGGCAAACCAGGTTATTTCTCCATCCACAATTCAAATTACTGGAAACAGGTTAGTTATCTTGGACTCGGACCATCAGCACACTCTTTTAACGGTTATTCACGCCAATGGAATATTCGTGATCTTAAAGATTATATTAAGTCTGTTAATGCAGGGAAATCCTTTTTTGAAAGAGAAGAACTTGACATAAAGACCCGCTTTAATGAATATATAATGACATCCCTGAGAACAATGTGGGGCATTGATCTTGAGTATGTTGAGGGAATGTTTGAAAAAGAAGGATATGATTATGTTGTAAATCTGGCAGGGAAATTCAGAAATTATGGTCTTATGAAACTGGAAAAAAAATCCCTGGTTCTTACAAACCAGGGAAAGTTGATATCGGACAATATAATATCTGAATTTATGATGCCGGGTAACGAATAGTTATTTTTTTGAAAGCATAAAATTTGTGCGCCCGATAATATTGTCATCAAGATAAAGTTCAACACTGTAGTTACCGATAATAAAATCACCTTTATTATCCATAAAAATGCACACTTCTATATCCTGATTCAAATAATCTACCTGACGGTTGGCAGAATAAATTATTTTATTGCCCTTATATTCAAAAAGGTTATCAGGACTGCTTGTTACAACCAATGAGTCGGGCCTTATCACTCTCATATATACATCTTTCTGTCCGGGTTTTGCCAGTGGATTCTCCCGCAGAGTGAAGCATATTCTGAGTTTATCCAGGTTATTAATCCTTGTGGTTTCTTTTCTCTTTTTATTCAGAGATACTGCGAGAATATTCTTAGCCTGAATAATAGAAGCAACCTCAACTTTAGTACTAAGTTCTTCTTTTACTTTTGACAGCTCGGTATTTGTATTCCGGACTTGTGTGATTTGCTGCTTTATCTCAGTATTTTCTGAAGTAAGCATTTTGTTTCGTGTATTTAGAGAATCGATCTGAACAATATAACTTTTCATTATATCTCTCATTGTTGAGATCTCGTTCTTATATGATTTTATAAGCCTGACATTTGATGCAGTAATGGATAATAGCTTGACAATCTTATTTTTTTGCGCCTCCATTCCTGCCTTCAAAGTATCGTTATTGGTTTTCAGAGTATCAAATGCAACGACCATGTGCCTTAGTTCGTTGGCCAGGGAATCTTTTTCCTGGGTCAGAGCAGTTTCCATTTCGATCATTTTGTTCTTCTTATCGAAATACATATAAATAAGAAAAACCAGAGCAACGCCCAGGATAATTGATGTGACAATCATACCAATCGGTGTGCTTTTTTTTGGTCCCTGTACTGTTGGGGTACTACTGTTTAAATCTGTCATTTATCTAGTTGTGTTTAAAGGGTTAATTACAAAATTAATAATATCCTTATACTTTTTCAAATTTATAATATAAACATAAGATAATAATTTTTGTTATATTGTTTAAAGATTCAGAAGATCTGTATATCATCATGAGAATTTTATTTACCGAACCAGGTTATTATTAGAACTATGAAATACGTTGGTGCACATGTAAGTGCTTCGGGAGGAGTAGAAAACGCTCCGATAAATGCAAATTCAATAGGAGCAAAGGCTTTTGCCCTATTTACAAAGAATCAGAGACAATGGTTTTCAAATCCACTATCCAAGGCAAGTATTAAAGCGTTCAGGGAGAATTGTGAGAAGTATGACTACAAACCATTTCAGATTCTGCCACACGACAGCTACCTGATAAATCTCGGGCACCCCGAAAAAGAACCTTTGGAAAAATCGAGAGCTTCTTTTCTCGATGAAATGCAACGATGCGAACAACTGGGTCTTAACAGACTGAATTTCCACCCTGGAAGTCACCTGAAGACGATCAGCGAGGAAGAATGCCTCAACCGGATCGCAGAATCTATTAACATTGTTCTTGATAAAACAAAAGGTGTTACGGCAGTTATAGAGAATACTGCCGGGCAGGGTACAAATATGGGACATAAATTCGAGCAGATAAGGTTTATTATTGACAAGGTTGACGATAAATCGCGGGTTGGAATTTGTATAGATACCTGCCATGCTTATACTTCGGGATATAATATTAAATCACCGGAAGGATATGCTGAGACATTCAATATGTTTGATAAGATTATCGGGTTTAAATACCTGCGGGGAATGCATATAAATGATTCGAAGAAAGAATTGGCCACAAGAGTTGACAGGCATGATAATATAGGAAAAGGATTCCTTGGGGAAGATGTGTTCAGTATGCTGATGAATGACGCAAGATTTGATAATATGCCTCTTATTCTTGAAACTCCTGATGAATCATTGTGGGAAGTTGAAATTAAGAATCTTTATTCCCTGATCAGGAAGTAAAGAAATATTTAAACATTAGTAGCAGGTTTCAAACCGATAAGTTTTTCGATATCAATTTCTTTCAGCTTTTCTTTAGTTGCATTATAGCCAATCTCAAATAGTTCATGTGCTTTTTCCGGATCGAGAATTTTATAATTTCTAAGTTCCAACGGAGCAATAAAAAGATCGAATTTCTTTGCTTTTTCGGAAATTTCTTTCGACATACTGAGCATAAAAGTTCTTTCAGCAATACTTATCAATCCGCTAATTTTTTCCATATAACCTACCGGATTTACAAAAGATCCGATAAGAATTCTGCATTTATTTTCGATTGGCCTTAAGGGCAGATTATCAAGAACACCACCATCAACATAAGAGATATCATTGATTTTTACAGGTTGAAAAAGAACCGGGATGCTAGCTGATGCGATAACCGGATCATATAAATTTCCTTCGGAAAAATAAACTGCTTTTCCGTTATTCAGATCAGTTGCAGTAACAAATAACGGGATTTTAAGCTCTTTAAACTCTTTTGAGCGTAAACTTGTTTTTAATATTTTAACTATTCCGCCAATTTGCAGCAATCCCTCCCTGGGTAATGCCGGACGCATAAAATCAAGCCGGCTGCCTCCATTCATCAACTTGAGTATTTCCTTCGGAGTATGGCCATCGGCATACAGAACACCAATAATAGCTCCGGCGCTGGTTCCGGATATTACATCAGGAAAGATACCGGCCTCATTCAAAGCATCGATTACTCCGAGATGCGCAAATCCTCGTGCTCCTCCACCGCTTAATACAAGTCCGGTTTTATATTGTTTTTCAGGCATAAAATGTATTTTATCTTTATCTATCATTTTAATAAGCCAATGAATAATTTAAAATTAAGAAAAGTAACAATACCGGCAATAACCGACAGTAACACAATAAGAAAACGACTGTTGGCATATTTTCCCATAACTTTTTTAGAAGAAGTCAGGTATATCTGTATCGCAATAGTAAAAGGAAGCTGAATGCTGAGAAATACCTGTGATAAAATAAGGCCTTTAAACGGGTCACCTATAAAGAAAATCAAAATTAATGCGCCCAGCAGGGAAATTAAAACACCAATCCGGGAATGATTATCTTTAACATTGTATGGCTCACCGTACATTCCTGAAACTATAGATCCACCTGCCATTCCGGAAGTTATCGTCGATGCAACCCCGGCAAAGAGAAGAGCAACAGCAAAAACAACAGAAGCATTGGATCCAAGCAAAGGCTCAAGGAGTTTTTCCGCCTGTTGAAGCTCTTCAACTTTCTGGTTTTTTGCAAAGAAAGTTGCTGCAGCCAGAATTATCATGGCGCTGTTTATGGCCCAGCCGATTATCATAGAAAACAATGTATCAGCAAATTCAAACCGGAGTTGTTTTTTAATGATGTTTTCATCCTGAAGGTTCCACTGACGGCTTTGTATGATTTCCGAATGAAGGAAAAGGTTATGTGGCATTATAACTGCTCCCAGAACACTCATTATCAATAAAATAGAGCCATTGGGGATAGAAGGTTTAACCCACGAGATTCCTGCCTGTATCCAGTCGACCTTCACCAGGAATAGTTCATATAAAAATGAAAGTCCGATAATTGAAACAAAACCTATGATCCATCTTTCAATTTTCTGATAAGAATTAGAGAACAGCATTATCATTACAAAAATGGTCACAAGTATTGCACCTATCTTTATCGGAACATTAAATAGCATATTCAGGGCAATAGCCCCTCCGAGGATTTCAGCCAGTGAAGTAGAAACAGACGCCAGTACAGCAAACGAGAGGACGGATTTTGAAATCCAGGGTTTTAAATGAATTGTTGCTGCTTCTGACAGACAGAGCCCGGTTGCAATTCCCAGATGAGCGACGTTATGCTGAAGAACGATCAGCATAATTGTAGAAAGAGAAATAACCCATAACAACATGTACCCGAACTCTGACCCGATCGCAATATTTGCAGCCCAGTTACCGGGATCGATGAATCCGACAGTCACAAGTAATCCGGGACCAATATATTTGAAAATATCCAGAGCCCCGAAAACACGTTTATGATCGCTTCTTTTCAGGTCTCTTAAGAATCCGAAATAATTCAAAAGATTCTTAAAATTCAACATATTATATAGAATAAAATATCAACTTGCAAATTTCGTGATGGCACTATTAAAGATGACAAATATAATCAATGATACTGAAAATTATTGCCGGGTACTCCAGGTGATAATTAGATCCGTGGTAATTGAAGAAAATCAATATTTTTGTCAGAAGATTATTCTCAATCATTAAAATCAGAAAAGAGTATGCAATTTTTATTATTAGCTTATGACGGAAAAGATCCGGAAGCACTTCAGCGAAGATTAAATGTCCGTGAAGAACATCTTCAAAAAATAAGCAGGCTTAAAATAGCCGGTGAATATTTATTTGGTGGCGCAATTCTCAATGACAGTGGTAAAATGATAGGATCAATGATTGTTTATGAGTTCCCTGACCGGCAGGCACTGGATGAAAAACTAAAAAATGAACCCTACATAACTGGGGGAGTCTGGACAAAAATCGAAATTCAGCCATTCCGTCATGCTAAAATGGTATAATATAATATGGAAATTAAAAAATATGCATCCATAGTCGATAAAAGTGTTCTTGTTCTTATGGCAGGCCTCATGTGGTTTGGAGTAGGGGTCTTACTTATCAGTTATGCTGTGTCATGGCTATCTTCCTGTAGCGGAAAGCAACAGTTTTTCTTTTATACTGCCGGATTCCTGGCAGCAATGCCTATTCATCATTTTGGTTTTCTTAAGATTGCTGATAAAAACCTGAACAGAATATTGCTTCTCACGGAAAAAAAGAGTCCGTTTACCTTTATGACCTGGAAAAGCTATATAATTGTTTTAATAATGGTTTCAATGGGAATTGCCCTGAGGCATTCATCAATACCAAAACAATACCTATCAATTCTTTATAATGGTATTGGATTTGCTTTGTTCCTGTCAGGCATCAGGTATTTCAGATTCTTCTATAAATTAATATTTGAGAAGAAATCTTAGAAAAAAATGGTATTTATTGTTCTGCAATTTGTTTTTGATATTTTAATATTGCTTTGAACACCTGCAAGCGTATCGGACTTACATTATAATATTCCCCGGTGCTTAATAGTCCTGTATTCTGACGGTTGATTAACAGGATTACAGATATGTTGTATTTGGGAATAACTGAAATGCTGGTTCCTGTGAATCCCGTATGTCCAAAAGTTCCTTCAGGACCGTTTTTCATGAAAGAGTTGTCAGAATCCATCATCCAGCCAAGACCGTTATTGAATTTATCCTTTGTCAGAAAGGTTGCAATGGTTTTTTCTGAAATAAACTGGCGGAATCCTGTTTTTCCTTTATTGATCAGCATATCAACCAGCTTCTGCAGATCATCGATTGTCGAGAACAATCCGGCAGCACCGGATATCCCTTCATTGGAATACCATGCATTTCCATCATTTACTTCTCCTCTTAACGTATAGGTACGCCAACCGTTCCATTGTGCAGGATCAATTTCCTTAATTTTAAACCCAAGAGTTGAATCATAAACCATTCTTTTTTCATACGGATTACCATGCGAAGTGGCGGCTATTTTTTTGAAATTTCCTGTTGTGAGAGGGTTATAAGTTGTGTTCTTCATTTGCAGCGGCAGAAAAATATTTTGCTTCTCGAATTTTTCCAATGGCAAGCCCGATACAATCTCAACAATTTCACCAAGAATTACAAATCCCAGATCACTATACCGGCGTTGTGCCCCGACGGGAAACATCAATGGAAGCTTTCCTATTAAATTATAACTTTCCTCTTTATTTGAAGCACTGTAATAAAGAGGATACCACTCATAGAGCCCCGCAGTGTGAGTAAGAAGATTCCGTACAGTAATCTCTCTTTTATCAGGAGTGTCAAAGGCTTTAATATACTTATATACAGGGTCTTCAATTCTAACAAGACCTCTGTCAACTAATAGCATAATTGAGGTTGTGGTACCGATAACCTTGGTCAGAGAAGCTATATCAAAAAGATGACCGACCGTCATTTTCTCAGGTGGGTTGAGAAGACGATGGCTGTAATCATACTTTTGTGCATAGCCATAGGAATGTTCATAAATGATCTGATTCTCTTTTTTTATCTCGATAACAGCTCCGGGGATCTCGTCCTTATCAATCTTGGTTTGAAGGATGCTGTCAATTACGGAAATAAGGTTTGCTCTGGCTGTTTTCGTTGTAATACTCTGGCTATTTGATACAGAACTAAGCGCAGACAGAAGAATTAATATAAGCAGTAATTGTTTACGCATAAAAGTATTTATAATTGAACGCGATATCCAACTCTGGGGCCAACTGTTTTGCGAAGCAGCAATTCAGTAAATCCGTCTTTCACAAAATTATCCAGTTCTCCAATCAGCTTAAAACCAAACTCATAATAAAGTTTAATAGCGCCTTTATTGAATGAAGAAACACAGATAAAAACATTTGGTGAAAACTTAAGAATCTTTTCTTCACAAAATTGAAGAAGTTTCTTACCAAAGCCCTTGCCCCTGTAGCCTTCAGCAATGCAGATCGTCTGAATATACCCTGAAAAAGTCCCGCAGGTCTGAATGATAACAAAACCGGCAATAACCTTATTTGTTTCAACCACATATATTTCCTTGCAACCGCCTTCAAACGCTTTAAGGCATTGTTCGTAATTCATACCCAGGGTTATCCAGGGATCTGTTACAGACATCATCCGTGCACAAACCGCAATGTTTTTGGGATCTGCTGTGAGCCTGATTAAAATTTCTTCGTGTGGCGTCATTTATCTTTCTTCCTGATGATGAATAAAAACAAAATTGTTAATAATGCATTTACAAAAATATTCATAAACCCGAAATCAAAACTAAAAGCCTTAATAAAATATCCATTAAGAAGCCAGGTAAAAAATGCTGCTGATACACAAGCAACCGGGACCCATTTCTCCTTAAATTTAATTTTAGAAAATAACCCTGTCAGGTACAACCCCAATATGGGGCCGTAGGTATAACCGGCAATTTTGAAAATTGTATTTATAATTGCTCCCTTGCTGTTCCAGAACGACATTACAATGAGAAACATAACAATGTTTACCCCAAGCAGGACACTGTTTTTTATCTTCTTCCTGGCCTCGTGCGGTTGATTTTCGATATCCATGAAATCATAACTGAAGGCAGTTGTTAATGCAGCTATACAGGAATCAATGCTGGCAAAGGTGGAAGCAATTACACCAATCAAAAAAGCAATTGCGCCTATTTTGCCAAAATAATTCAGTGTCAGTAACGGGTAGAGATCATCGGTATTTACAATTTTTCCGTTTTGTGTGGCAAGATTAATTCCATGCCGTTCGGCATATAAATAAATCAATATTCCCAGTCCCAGAAACATCGTCTGTGCAAAAGCAATGAAAAAACTGAATGTCAGAACGTTTTTCTTTGCATCTCTGGCGTTTCTTACAGTAAGTGTTTTTTGCATCATGCTTTGGTCAAGACCTACCAGTGCAACAGTAATAAGCAGGCCTGAGATAAACTGTTTGAAGAAATTAGACCCGGAATGAAAATCCCAGTCAAAGACCCTGGCGTATGGATGGCGTATAATTGTTTTTGCCATTTCAGGAAGAGAAAGGCCTAATGAGTTTTTAATTGTGAGAATTGAAATGATAATTACAGTAATCAGAAACAGTGACTGTAAAGCATCTGTCCAGACAATCGTCTTAATACCTGATTTATTGGTATATAACCAGATAAGAATAAGAACTACGATGATGGTTACGAAGTATGGAATATGCAACTTATCAAAGAAAACATATTGCAAAATTTTTATGGATAGAAGCAACCGCAGAGCAGCTCCGAAAGATTGTGAGACCAGAAAAAACAATGAACCGGTTTTATAAGAAACATTACCGAAGCGGATATTAAGATAGGTGTATATAGAAACAAGTTTCAACCTGTAATAAATAGGAGTCAGGATAAAAGCAATAAAGAGATAACCCACTATGGTTCCGAGGATAAACTGGAAATAATAAAGATTGTTATTGCCAACATTTCCCGGGATCGAAACTAGTGATACTGCAGAAATACCAGATCCGATCATTCCAAAAGCCACCAGGAACCAGGGAGAAGCCCTGTCGCCGTCAAAAAAAGTTGTATCATGTATATGTCTGGATGCAATCCGGGAGATCACCATCAGGATAGAGAAATATATCAGGATGATAATAAACAGCAACAGAGGACTCATCGTTCAATTATTTACGTACAGAAGCCAAACCTAACGAAAAAGTCGGATAAATTAACATTTCAGTATCTTCGTTGTTTATAATGATAAAAAATTCAAATAATATGGCATTTACATTAAAACCCGGGCAGAAGGCGATAGAATTTAAACTTCCCTCAACAGAAGGGAGGGAATACTGCCTTTCAGATTTTGAAAAATATAAATATCTGGTGATCTTTTTTACCTGCAACCATTGTCCATATGTAACTGGATCAGATGAAATTACAAGAGCAACAGCAAAAAAATTCAGCAAAAAGAATGTTGGTTTTGCCGGTATAAATTCTAATAGTGAAAACACATATCCGGAAGACAGTTTTCCCAACATGGTTGAAAGGATGAAAAAGCATAAGTTTCCATGGGTCTATCTTTATGACAAACCCCAGGAAGTGGCAAAAGCATACGGGGCATTGCGAACGCCTCACTTTTACGTGTTTAATGAGGAGAGAAAGCTTGTTTATACCGGACGGGGTGTTGACAATCCGAGAGACACATCAAAAATGTCAATTAATAATCTTGATTTGGCTCTTGAGGAGCTTATCAGTGGGAAACCAATTTCAGTTCCGGTAACAAACCCGATAGGCTGTAATATAAAGTGGGAAGGAAAAGATGCCCATTGGATGCCACCGGATGCCTGCGACCTCGTTTAGTTAAGGGAATTTAAGGTGCCAGCCTTTCAATGACCCGGAGATTGTTTTGATAAGGTAGTCTTTTTAAGACTAAAATTTATTCAAACAATTGTACCTTTGGGCAAAATCTTTTCATATAAACCTGACTTGATATGAACCCAAATGTTCTTCGAGGTGTTTGCTGGGGAACAAGTTCAGGCCCTGGGATCGATAAAAGCAGAACGGCAGATGGCTCGGGAGAAGGGATTTTGTCAGCTCAATTGAGGGATTAAAATTTGGGACATCTTACTTTTTGCGGGCTTATTCTACTAATAGTGCAGGTACATCATATGGAAGTGAGTTGAAATTTTCAAAAAAGACGGATTTAGTGTCCGTTGTATTAAAAATTAAAGCGCTTTTATGACACTGTTTAGAGGCAGTTAAAAAGAAATACAGAACATCAAAAATTAAAAATATGAAAAAAGTAATTTTATTATTTATTTGCTTATTCCTCATGGTGGGACTATCTGTAACAAATAGTTGTAAAAAAGATAACAAGATTAAAGGCTGCACGGATATAGACAGCAAAAGCTATGATGCAACAGCCCAGGAAGACGATGGAAGCTGTTTGTATGACGGAGCAGTTGTTTTTTGGTATGATCAGGCAGCTTCGGATGGATTGATAGCTGACGGGGCAATCTCTCTGACAGTCTACTTCAATGGAGAAGTTGTCGGTTCCTCCGCAACAAGTGTCTATTGGACAGCGGCTCCTGTTTGCGGTGATAATGGTTCAATCACGGTTACAGAAGATCTGGGGAAAGTAAAGACTCATGCATATTCACTTAGTGTAAAGGATCAAACCGGACATGAATATTGGAATGGAACAGTTAATGTTGACGCAAATACCTGTCTCCAGTCTCAGCTTCTTTGGAGCGCCAGTAAAAAATAAAATACAAAAAAAGCCTGCCATCGCTTCAACCGTCGCTCGTATTATTCTTTAATGAATTTCAATATGCTGACATTTTTTTTATTTGTTTCAGTGATTTTCATAAAATATAACCCCTGGCTCAAAAAAGAAGTATTGATGAGAATTTCCTTTCCGGACAAATTGTTGTAAGAAGATACAAGTATCCCTGTTGAATTATATATTGAAACCGTTTTTTCTCCGTCAAAGGTAGTTATAAGGCTAATATGATCTTTTACCGGATTAGGGTAGAGGGCATAATCTGAGCTGTTAATTTCATGAATTGCATCAATGTCGGAGGAAATATCTCCTTCTACTGTAATATTATCAAACCTGTTATTTCCTTTAGTTCCCGTGTTTGGGGCAGAAAAATTTATCCTAAAAACAAATTTTCTGTTGTTATTAATTGCAGTGATAGAACGTAAATCCAGGGTTACCATTCCCCAGGTTGTATCGGCAAAATTAGAGAAAACAGGCAACCCGGTGTTTATAAAGGTTGCAGCGCTATCGAGACTGTAGGAAAAGATCTGTTCGTGCTGGCCACTCTTAATACTCGATAATTCAGTCTCATACTTTATAACAATATTCTGGTACCTTGTTGTTGGTATGTACCATAAAAATTCCATGCTGTCACTTGGGTTGCGGGTTCGCACTGCATTATTCACAGTACCACAACATGCGCTATATCCTGACCGCTGATTGATCGTGTCTCCTATAAGATTGTCCATATATCCAAAATCGTTGACAACTCCCTGCAAAGCTTTGTAAACAATTGCTGCATTTCCAAGCCTGGAGAAATCAGCCAAAAGAGGCTGAGGTCCCAGGGAAATATTTCCTGAACCGTCGGCCGGCAATGTGTTATTGAAATGCCAGTAATGAATCATCTTTGCCGAACCGGTATTTACAGTGGGATTAGCCACGTTTATGTAAAATATTTGTTTGGCAGAAGCTGCAATATTTGTTGCAGTTATTGTAACCGGGCCGATTAATCCCGATGATGTAGGAGTGCCACTTAATGTACTTCCATTTAAAACCAGCCATGCGGGATTACCATCAACTGAAAATTCAGGAGCGGGAATTCCTGAAGCCGTAATGTTGTAAGTATAGGCAGAACCGGCTGTTCCTGTAGTAAGAGCCGTACTTGTAAACTGAGGGATAGAAGAAACAATGATACTAAAAGTTTGTTGAGTACTGCCTTCGGTATTGGTTGCGGTAATTGTGACAGGTCCGAAAGTTCCTACTGAAAGCGGAGTGCCGCTTAAAGTGTTGCCGTTAAGTGTAACCCATGATGGGTTGCCGCTTATCGAAAGATCCGGTACCGGCAAGCCTGACGCTGCAATAGTATAAGTGTAAAGAGAATTAACTATTGCGGAAGTTATAGCGGCACTTGTGATCAAAGGAGCAGAAAGCACAGTTATACTGAATGACTGCTGAACACTGCCAAGAATATTTGTTGCTGTGATTGTGATCGGACCGAATATGCCAAAAGTCGGAGGAGTGCCGCTCAATGTAGTATCAGTAAGTGTAAGCCACTCCGGATTCCCGCTGACAGAGATAGTAGGCTTTGGAACACCCGTACTTGCTATTTTATAGTTTAAGAGGGAGCCGATTATCCCGGTGGTGGGAGCTGTGCTTGTAATAGCAGGTCCGACAGGTGTAACGTCTTCTCCTACAATCAGGTTGAATACCTGTTGGGAACTTCCGGCCAGGTTGGTCGCGGTTATCGTAACCGGGCCAAATGTATCAACCGTTGTTGGTGTTCCGCTCAGGATATTGTCACTTAATGTTAGCCATGATGGGTTACCGCTTACCGAAAAAACAGGAGCGGGAGTTCCGGTTGCAGTGATAGTATAGGAATAGAGCCTGTTAATTATTCCGGTTGTTAATGCAGTACTCGTAAATACAGGGTGGATAATTGTATCGCCTTCAACTGTAATATTGTCAAACCTGTTATTTCCGCTTGTCCCTGTATTTTGACCGGCAAATAATATCTTTAATACCAATTTACCGGTGTTGTTTACAGCAGGAATGGAACTCAGATCAAGTGTAACCAATCCCCAGGCCACACCAGCAGAAACATTGCTAACAGGTAAATCTGCCGTAGTAAAGGTTAGTGCGCTGTCAAGACTATATGAGAACAATTGTTGAAGCTGACCACTTGCCAGGCTTGATGTTTGTGTTTCATATTTAATTACAATGTTCTGATACTTCCTGGTGGGAATATACCATAAAAACTGCATATAATCGCTGGGGTTACGTGTTCTCACTCCATAATTTGTCGCTCCGCAGCATCCTCCATATCCGGGTCTCTGATTTATTATATCACCTGCCAGATTATCAATGTAAGCTTGTGATGTATCAGAGGCGCCTGCTACTTTGATAGGCTTATAGATTATCGAGGCATTCTCCAGCGCAGAGTAATCTGCATGCATTACTCCTAAATGAGCACTTGGTACCGTATTATTAAAATGCCAGTAATGAATAAGTTTTTTGGTTTGTGCCTGACTTTCATTCTGGAATAAGAATAAAGCAAATGAACATGCTAAAATAAAGAGAATAGTTTTTTTCATCGAATTATGCAATTTATCGCCAAAGGTGGAAAAAAATACGTAGAAATTATGAGATGTTTGTCATATTATGAATTTAATGATATTGATTAATTGGGAAACTGGTTTATAATCATAAACAGTTTGTTCAGAACAATATCATGCACAACCTTCTGTTACGATATAATAAAATCACATCTTATTCGTAATATTGAGAAAATATATAAGTCAAATATTGTTAAAATCAGGAGGATAATTTATGCTTTACCGGCAACTTAATAAAACAGGGATCGATCTTTCGATTCTCGGATTCGGGTGTATGCGGCTCCCCACCATAGACCACAAACCCGAAAAGATAGACTATCCAAAAGCAACCCAATTGCTCCATTATGCTATAGAGCATGGCGTCAATTATGTTGATACGGCTTATTTTTATCATGCAGCAGTCTTCGGACAACGTGGAGAAAGCGAGCCCTTCGTAGGAGAAGCACTCTCGGGAGGATGGCGAAAAAAAGTGCACCTGGCTACCAAGATGCCGCTTTTTCAACTCAGGCAGAAGGAGCAGATGGATACATTTTTCAAAGAACAGTTAGAAAGACTGAAAACAGATTATTTAGACTTCTATCTACTGCATGGTCTTAATGGTGAACTGTGGGACAGGATGCGAGATCTTGGTGTACGCGAGTTTCTGGATAAAAAGAAAGCCGAAGGAAAGTTCAGGTTTCCTGCATTTTCATTTCATGGAAAAGCTGAAGATTTCATCCGGATTTGCAACGAATATGACTGGACCTTTGCGCAGATACAGTATAACTATATGGATATAGATTTTCAGGCAGGATATAAGGGACTTAAATATGCTGCTGATAAAGGAATCGGGATAGTAGTGATGGAGCCGTTAAAAGGCGGTAAGCTCGCGCAGAAGCTTCCTTCAGAAATGATGTCAGTCTTCAATGCATCTGCGATTAAAAGGAGTCCTGCGGAATGGGCATTGCGTTTTGTGTGGAACGAGACCGGCATATCAAGCCTTCTGTCAGGGATGAACAGCATGGAGCAAGTGGTGGAGAACATCAAGGTAGCTAATGATGGAATTCCGAATTCCCTGGGCAAGGATGAATTATTGATGTTTGACACATTGCGAAATGCAATGGGAGTAAGAATAAAAGCAGATTGCACGGAATGCCGGTATTGTATGCCATGCGCATCGGGAGTTGATATTCCTGATGTTTTGGCTGCCCTGAACAATGCGGCAGTCTGGAATGATCCGAATCCCTGGCTTACAGGGTATATCAGCATAAAAGGGAAAGCCGGCAAATGTACTGAATGTAAGGAATGTGAGGAAGTATGTCCTCAGGAGCTTCCAATATCAGCTCTTATGAAAGAAGCGGTTTTTTTATTCAGGGAATAAGGAAAATAAAAAGCAAGCCTGGGACTTTCGGACCAGGCAATCGCATTTATATGACGAGTTTGTGTGTTTGTTTAAATCTATTCTGAAATGAGCCTCAAGAAAATCGGATCAATAGAGGGTTCGCCCCTTATAAAGGTAGCTGCATTAATAATCATTTTTGCGGGAGTGATTTATGCAAAATCGATCATCACTCCCTTTTTACTTGCGCTTTTCATAAGCATCATTTGTGAACAGCCCATTTCCTGGCTTGAGAAAAAGAGGATACCCAAATGGTTTGCACTTATTATTGTAATATTGGGATTGATTTTTCTTTTTTCCGGATTTGCTTTCCTGATAGGAGGAGCAATATCATCCTTTTCAGGCAATCTTTCAAAATATGAATCTACACTTACAACTATAAGCGACTCATTTATTAAGTTTTTAAATGAGAAAGGTTTAAAGATCCCTCAAGATCAGATAATTAATATTGTTCAACCGGCAAAGATCCTGGAATTTACTGCAAGCGCTTTGAATAAACTGTTCAATATGATGGGAACTACTTTCCTTATTTTCCTTATCATTTTATTTACTCTTATGGAATTCGGGAGTTTTTCCGTTAAAGCAAAAGCAATTCTGATTGGATCGGATAAATCCACTTCATATTTTTCTGCCATTCTACAAAATATACGTCACTACCTTGGGATAAAAACCCTGATATGTTTATTAACAGGAATACTTGTTTATACGGCATTATTGATAATTGGGGTTGACTATCCTCTCCTATGGGCATTGATTGCAGGTCTGATGAATTATATTCCGAATATTGGATCTATCATCGCCGCGGTTCCAGCTGTTCTCTTTGCCCTGATACAACTCGGGTTAAGTGGTGCGTTATGGACTCTGGGCTCGTTTATGCTGGTCAATAATGTTCTTGGAAACTTTGTTGAACCCAGGATCATGGGAAAAGGTTTAGGCTTGTCAACACTGATTGTGTTCCTGTCTCTTCTGTTCTGGGGATTTATATTGGGACCAGTTGGTATGTTTCTGTCAGTTCCTTTCACCATGACTATTAAAATCATCCTGGAACAGAATGATAAAACAAAATGGCTAGCGATACTTTTGGGAACACCTGATGAAGCTAAAACTTATCTGCAACATAAAGAACTGATTGAAAAGGAATAACATAATAAATCACATCTGAAGGAGGATTGAGGATGGAAAAAGGTGCTCCGTTTGGTCTCTTTTTCTTTAAATCAAACACACAAAGCACAACACATCACTCTTGAAAATATGTGAATTATGTAATCTTTTTCTAAAGTTATATAACATTTTTCAGAATAAAGATTTTCACCTTTGCAGTGTAATATTTAGTATTTATGGATAAGACGTTGATTTTGATCATATAAGACTGGATTATACTGATTTCTTAAGGTTGGAGTTAATGGCTTTACGTTAAGTTATTTATGAAAATTGTAATTTCATTGGCCAGATGTAATCAATGTATTTGGCCTTTGCAAATATTAATAGTAATAATAATAAACCAAAAAAATTAAATTATGAAAAAAACATTTTTTGTTCTGGTATTCGTAATTGCAGCTCTGGTTGTTAATGCACAGGCCAAAGATACAACTGCAACCCAGAAAAAGTCCACCACTACGACAAAGTCCACCACGACCACAGTCACAAATGAGAAATCCATCCGTACTGTCGTCAAGGTAACTGAGCTTCAGAAAGCTATAACTGACAATGTTGCTAAAGATTATGTCGGTTTTACTATTAAAGGAGCAACAAGCGTTACACTAAATAACAATGTCACCTATGAGGTAGTTATTGTTAAAGGGACCGCCACTGAGACTCTTGTTTATGACAAAGATGGAATGTTTGTTAAGAAACTTCCTCAAACTGCTGTTAAGCATCAAGCTCCAAAGAAAAAATAACGGATAAAGTTGATGAATCATTTGAAAAACGGTGCTATGAGGCACCGTTTTTCATTTTAAGATAAGGTTAAAGATGTTCGGGTTGCTCTCTTTATGTTACATCCACACCCAGTTCCCATGCGGCAAGCAACGGGAAATAAGGGCTTCTCAGTAACTCCCTGGCCAAAAACACAAGATCGGCCTTTTCTTCCTGAAGAATTGATTCGGCCTGCCTGGCGGTAGTTATAAATCCCACTGTTCCAGTCAATATTCCTATTTTTCGCACTGCTTCGGAGAATGGAACCTGGTAGCCTGGACCGACTGGTATTTTGGCATTATATACATTACCACCTGAAGAGCAATCTATCAGATCAACACCCATGTCTTTTAGTTTGTAAGCCAGTTTTACACTTTCTTCCATAGTCCATCCTCCTTCTGTCCAGTCAGTTGCAGAGATGCGGACAAAAAGTGGATTTTCAGCCGGCCACACCGATTTAACAGCATCGATGACCTGTTGCAATAAACGGGTGCGATTCTCAAAAGAACCGCCATACTCATCAGTACGCTGATTGCTGAGGGGAGATAGAAATTCATGCAACAGGTACCCATGTGCGCTATGAATTTCAACTACTTTAAAACCGGCAACCCGGGCCCGTCCGGCGGCTGCTTTAAAATCGGAAATCACCTTACAGATACCTTCTTTGTTCAATGATTCAGGTGCCCTGTCTCCGGCAATGAACGGTATATCGCCTGGGGCAACGGTTTGCCATCCGCCGTGTTTTTCATCGAGCTGTTTTCCGTCTTCCTGGGGCACTGCACACGAAGCTTTTCTTCCTGCATGAGCAAGCTGGATTCCCGCAATGGCGCCCTGTAGATGTATAAAGTTGACAATCCTGCTTAACCCGTGGATATGCTCATCGTTCCAGAGACCAATATCGCCGGGAGTGATCCGTCCTTCCGGTGAAACAGCTGTCGCCTCTGTAATAATCAGTCCAGTACCACCTACAGCCCTGCTTCCAAGGTGTACCATGTGCCAATCATTGGTAAAACCGTCTATTGCCTTATACTGGCACATCGGCGACATTACTATCCTGTTTTTTAAAGTGATATTCTTTATGATCAAAGTTGAAAACAGTTTTGACATAATGGAGAAATATTTTTTTGCATTGTTTACTTCCAAAGGTAAGGTTTAAAATTGTTTTAAATCCAAAGAATTAAAAGTCATACCGACTTGTAACCACACCTGGCGCATAAATAGTTCATTGCAAATGATCAGCAGAAAGGCAAAAGAATCTGACTGTACATTTTCATCTGTTAACGAATGATTTCATGGCCATTAAAATAGTTAATGAATATATGGCCAAAGCTCTTAAAACTGAGAAGAAAATTGTTAACGATGTCTTAAATGATGTAAATACTGAAGTTTATAACGGAGTTGATGTAAAGAAGGTAGGCAATAATAAAAAATCGTTAATTGGTTATCTGATAAAATACGTAGCTAAGAATAATATAGAATTTTATAGACATCCTTGGCATTGTTCAAGGGATGGTATACTGGTATAATTTCAAATGGTTGTAAGCCCGATGATGAGGGCGCTAAGTGGGCTGCTTCTAATATTGCATTTACATTATCCTGAGAAACGGCCTGGCCATTCATTTTTTTAGTGGCATATCGCCACTTTAAAGCATTTAATAATTCCATGTTTTCTAATTTATAAGTATCAAATATTTGGCTGAACACGTGCTAATAAAGTTGAGAAATTTGTGTCATTTATTTACCAATGGTGGGAAAGCCGGTGACCGTGACCACCTTTGGCCGGAGTTAAATACATATCAATTAATAATTTTCACCAAAGATATGAATATTGCCGTAATGTGGTCAATTTATTCCGGCCAAAGATGGTCACAGTTCCTGGTTTTTCCACCCTTAAATGGATACTAATAAAATAATTGTTGCATATGTCAACTAAATTGTTTTATCTTCGTGCCGTATTAAATAAAAAAATGGAAAAGCAGCGGTTCCCTTTTGGAATGATAATAGGAAGAATGATGCATGAAATGGGTCGTGTGTTTAAAAAACGTGCTAATGAGCAAGCGGAAATCAAGATTCCTAATGAACAATTTGCACTCCTATATGCGATAAGCTTGAAAGAAGATGATGTAATACAAAAAGATATGGCTGAAGTAATGAGGAAAGATAAATCAGGAATACTGAGATTAATTGACTCATTGGAAGAAAAAGAATTGATCTCGAGAGTTGCTGATACAAAAGATAGGCGAAAAAATTGTCTGATGGTCACGAAAAAAGGAAAAGAAGTAATAGAACAGTATTTGAAATTAATGTCTGAATTGATGGAGCAACTTCAACAAGGGCTTACTGCCTCTGAGATGAATACTTTTTATAAAGTAGCAGATCACATTAAAAGCAACGCAGAAAAACTATAATATTTTTTTAATCAGATAGTTGATATAGTCAATAATTGATACTATAAATCCTTATAGGAATGACAAAGAAAATAGTATCTGATAATTTGAAAAATGCATTCCCCGAAAAGATCTATAATCATATTAATACACTATAATTTTAAATTTTAATTATTAAAAATAAGAATATGAAAAAATTTATTGTAATATCATTTTTGTTAGCAAGTTCAGTGGTTTTTGCATTAGCTCAATCATCATCGGACAAGAATGTATCCAAACTTACATTAGGTGCTTTTGGTGGTTTAAATATTCCAAAACTCACTGGTGGAAGTGGCAATCCATTAAGCGAAGGTTGGTCATCGCGTGCAGGAGGAGCGGGCGGTTTGACTTTTACATTGAATACCAGCACACACTTTGCCTGGAGTGCAGATCTCCTCTATTCAAGTGAAGGAGGACAACGGAATGGAATGCAGGCGTTGGATGGCTCTTCTTTTAATCCCCAAGTCCCTACAGGAACTTATTTTTATGCGGACTATAAAAATGAATCCATCCTGAATTATTTAGAAGTGCCAGTAATGGCGAAATATTCTTTTTCGCTGAATAAATCATCCAGGTTGTATCTGGATCTTGGCCCTTATGTTGGTTTCTTGTTGAATGCAAAACAAAAAACAAGTGGATCAAGCGTCGTTTATGCAGATCCAGCAGGAACACAAGCAGTTTCTGTTGATCCCCAAACAGGTCAGGTATTTCCAGCGTCGTTTGAAGCCAATACAGATATAACTAATCAAATCCATTCTGTAAACTTTGGAATAACTGGTGGTATAGGTATTTCCCAAACCGTTGGGTTTGGTGAAGTCATTTTGAATTTTCGTGGAGCCTATGGATTGACTAATATCCAAAAGTATTCAAAAGACGGGAAAAATCAAACAGGCAATTTGTTAATATCACTGGGATATTCAATTCCTCTGTAATTCTTCTATTATAGTCTTAAGAGATATCCTTTTTTGATACTTGGATCAGTTAGTAATTCTGGCACGACTAAGTATTTAAAGGATTGTGTATTATGTGCCGCTCATTTTAACTTAATATTTAAATAATTAAATCTTTAAAGATTGTAAATATTATTATGACAATGACCGTAAAACCTAAATCAATTATCAAATATATTGGGCTATGCTTATGCTTAAGCACAGGAGTGATAAATGCACAAATACTTCAGGATACGACCTCTTTGAACCTGGTTAAGAAAGATATTGATTACATTTATAATCTGCAATTCAATAATGCCCGTGAAGTTCACTCAGAGATCAGCCGGTTATATCCCGAACATCCGGTGGGCTTCCTTCTGGATGGAATGATAAAATACTGGGAGAATTATCCTATGCTTTCCTCTACTCCCGCCCGTGATTCCTTTGAATCAGACATGAACCAAAGTATCTTATTAAGTGAAAAAAATAAAAACTCTGCGAATGAAGCTGAATATTTACTTGCTGATTTGTGTGCAAGAGGATTGCTTTTAACATTTTATTCTGACAACGATCTCTCCAGGGAGGTCATACCTCTTACAACAAGCACTTACAAGTATTTGAGACGTTCTTTTGATTATGCATCAAACTGTTCAGATTTAAATTATTTTACCGGAGTATATAATTATTATCGTGAGGCCTATCCTAAAGCATATCCCCTTTACAAGCCTATTGCATTATTATTTCCTGGAGGAAACATTAAAATTGGATTAAAACAGTTGCAGACAGCTGCCAAAAACTCCGTTTTGTTAAGAGCAGAATCATATTTTTTACTTGCATATATTTATTTAAATTTTGAAAATAACTATCCCGAGGCTATATTTTACTCTAAGTCTCTTCATGATCTATACCCTGACAATGTTCTATATCTGGCATTATACATAAAAACCCTTTTACTCATTAAACAGTACGATATAGCTGAAAAACTTATTAGAGCTTTACAGGATGAAAAAGGTAATGGATATTTTACAGCACAGATTAATATCTTCAAAGGCATTCTGCAGGAGAAAAGATACCTTGATAATAATCTGGCTCGGGAATATTATAAGAAAGGGATCAATGGCATTTCCAATTTTGGCGTGTATGGGAATGAATACGCAGCCTATGCTTATTATGGTCTGAGCCGCATCAGTAAGGCCAACGGGGAAAAGCATAGTGGCAAAATTTACCGAAAAAAGGCTATGGAGCTGGCTGATTTCAAAAAGATTAATTTTGATAAATAACCTCCTTCAGGTGGTCCTTCAGTCCCAATTCATCGGAAAATAATTTATAAGATATTTTGAAAAGCTGAACATTTTGCTTATGCTGTAGAATATTTTGAATCAACCGTTTGCCTGTTTTGCTCTCCCAATAAAGGTCCTAAATGCCAATGCTGATTCAAAACTTTTATTGATACAAAGCCTACCTAATCTGCCACCCAGAAGAATTTATATTGATGAGAAATTTAAATATAAGACATATTTTATGTAAATCTTTTTTGGAATGGAAGGAATTCATTAAAATACACCAATACCTGGCGTAAACCTGGCGCATAAAAAAACCCGCCGTCGCTAAAGCTATGGCGGGCGAAGGTGGGCCCAGCTGGCAGATAAAACACCACGCTTTTTAGGTCAGAATTTAATCAGACATTAAAATGTTGCTTTTTTAATGTTTGACGGTCAAATCGACCTAGTTTTTAAGGTCAGAATTTGAGTAAACATTAAAATGAGGTCTTTTTAATGTTTGGTGAGTTAAAAATTCGTAATTTTGAGATCAAAATATAGGTAACCATTAAATATTAATTGAGCAATGCCAGATTTACTTTATCCAATCAACCCAAGCAGAGACATTCCTTGGAATAATCTTCCTCCATTGCCAATTAGAGAAGAGCTCCATCAAACAATAGAAATGTTGCGAATACTTGGAGATGCAAAGGCTGCATTAGGAAAGCTCCAGGGGCGTAGTGTTGTGATTCCCAATCAAGGGCTACTAATTAATACAATTAGCCTGCAAGAAGCAAAGATCTCAAGTGAGATTGAGAATATATTTACAACAGATGATGAACTGTACAAGGCGTTTAGTGATAAAAACAATGATTCAAACGGAGCATCAAAGGAGGTATTAAGATATAGAGAAGCACTCTGGTCTGGCTACAAGTATTTACAAAAAGCCCAAAAATTTGATCAAAACTACTTTATTGGAGTATTTCAGGAAATAAAGAAAACAACTGATACAATTCGCCCAAGCTTTGTTTCATTAACTATAAAGCAAGGAGGTACAGGCCCAAATGCCGGTCAGGTAATTTATACTCCTCCGCGAGACGCTACTGTGATTCAAGATAGATTAGAAAATCTGGTAAGCTTCGTGAACGATGATGAGCAATTCAAAATAGATCATATACTAAAAATGGCTATTGCTCATTTTCAATTTGAAGCTATTCACCCATTTAGAGATGGAAACGGTAGGACGGGAAGAGTATTCAACATTAATTATTTAACCAACAAAGGCCTGCTTGATGTTCCAATATTGTTTTTAAGTAGATATATCTTGGATCATAAGAATGATTACTACTCAGGATTAATGGGGGTCTCTCAAAGAGGAGACTGGAAAAATTGGTTATTATTCATGTTGAGAGCAGTAGAAAACACCTCAAATCAAACTTTCAATAAGATTAATGATATTGTTTCTGCAAAAGACTCAATTCTGGAACATATAAAGAAAGAAGATCCAAAATTACGAAACCCTGAAGATTTGATAGAGGCTTTGTTTACACAACCTTTAACCAAAGTAAAACACCTTACCGATACTAAAATCTATTCCGAAAATACAGCAAGAGAATATCTAAACAAGCTGTGCGATATGCGAGTGCTTGAAAAGAAAGAAATGGAAGGTCATCACTATTACCTAAACCTTGAATTGTATCGAATACTTTCGGAATAAATTTTGGCAATCTATACGAAACGAAGAAGATACAAGGGGGGTAGATTGCGAGCCCTTGAAATAGGTGCAAAAACCGGATGCCATGACCATATCTGGCCGGTTCAATTACAATTATCATAAATAATTTAACAACAAGCACTTAATTCCGGCAATGGATGGTCAATTTACTCCGGCGAAAGATGATCAGAGCCACTGGCTTTTCCAGTATGAATACTGTATGGAAATAAAAAACCACTAACTTCACATCATGTGTTGTTAGTGGCTTTAAATCGGTGGGCCCAGCTGGGCTCGAACCGGACCGAGCGTTAAGAAAATGCCCGGTGGGCATTTTTAGCGAAGGAGACAGATTGACGTGAGGGCTCGAGCCCAGAAATAAGACAAAAAAGGCAGTCAAAAGACTGCCAAATTGTGGGCCCAGCTGGGCTCGAAC
>PLNF01000148.1 GCA_003141715.1 Bacteroidales bacterium
TTGTGTCGTACGACCATTCATAGCGCAGATTATTCTGAGGAAATGTATACCTATGATGATGTTGCCGGTGACAAAGACCTTAAAAACTTTAGTATTGCGCATGATGAAATGTACCGTATTCCCCTTATCAAAGGGGCGTTGGCTGTTGCAAAAGGGAACATCAAATTATTTGCTTCTCCATGGAGTCCTCCTGCCTGGATGAAGACGAACAACGATATGCTGCATGGAGGAAAACTTAAACCGGAGTATTCACAAACCTGGGCCGATTACTTTGTCAGGTACATCAAAGCCTATCAGTCGGCCGGCATACCTGTCTGGGGTCTGACAGTTCAGAATGAAGCCATGGCAACTCAGGTTTGGGAATCGTGCATATTCACGGCTAACGAAGAAAAGGACTTTGTACGCGATTATCTCGGTCCAACACTGAAAAAAAACGGATTAGGTGACACTAAAATAATGATCTGGGATCACAATCGTGGGATCATGTATCAGCGGGCTGCGGCGGCCTATGAAGATCCTGAAGCGTCAAAATTTATTTGGGGAACAGCATTTCACTGGTATGTAGGTGACCATTTTGATAATGTCCGTATTGTACATGATGCATTTCCGGATAAAAAGCTTCTGTACACTGAAGCTGGAATGGATGGATCATGGTCTTCAGCAATCCGTCTCGCCAGAAATATGATTATTGATTTAAATAACTGGTGCAATGGATATACATTCTGGAATATGCTTCTCGATCAAAACGGAGGTCCTCGCCATGCCGGTGGCAACGGACTTTTATCATTAAGATCGAATATTATTACTGCAGATTTAAAAACCGGAGAAGTTACTTTCAATCCGCCACATTATACTTTTGGTCATTTTTCAAGATTTATTAAACCTGGCGCCAAAAGGATCGCATGTACTTCTTCAAGTGATGATTTTATCGCTACAGCATTTGTCAATCCTGATGGGAAAATTGCCGTGGTTATTCTCAATCTTAAAAATAACGACAACTTACTTCAATTATGGGTGGATGGGAAAGCAGTGAAACTTTCCTGCCCTGCTGAAGGCCTTATCACAATGATTTTGTAAAATAGAATAATTTCGGGCACCTCCGGTAGTCGATTGAAGAAAACCAATAAGGTACATTTGCTTCTGCCCTCACCCACAAACCAGCAAACATGCAAAAACAAAAGAGCCAATTTTGTAACCATTTGCACACAGGGCAGGGTATGTTATTTTGGTGAAATTGTTGTAGAGACGCGATTAATCGCATCTCTACAACAATCAACGTCATCACAATTCATTGCATCACCAATGGGGAAAATTGCCCAATCCTGTTGGAATGAAATTCCGCAACATTTTCCGTATGTTCAATTGGATTCATTCGTGGTTATGCCAAATCAATGGGATCATTATTATTAACAAATCAAATAACGCGAACGATTTAACGGATAACGCAACCGAAAACGTAACCGTGGCGGATAACGCAAACATGGTAACGGGAACGGACGTAGAGACGCGATTAATCGCGTCTCTACAATCATCCAAACAACAATCATCCGGACAACAAAAAACAATTTGGGGATTTGCCGGAAATAAAAATCCCATGTTAAATAATAATTTGTCACGTGTTATTCGTTGGTATAAAGGACGCATAACATTTGAATCACATAAAATCCACACCGATTTTGCATGGCAGCCACGTTATTACGAACACATCATCCGCAACGATCAATCGTATCAAAAAATATCTGATTACATCATCAATAATCCTGTAAAATGGGATGATGATAAATTATATTTCCAATGAAACCCATAACCGAAAATATTATTGAACAATCAACTATTGAGATTCTGCAATCACAGGGATGGGAATACCTGCCCGGTCTGGCCATAGCTCCCGGCGCCGAACAGGCAGAAAGGGAATCTTTTGAACAGATCATTCTGGTTGACCGGCTTCGGAAAGCCCTTGCAACCCTTAATCCCGATATCCCAATAGATGCAAGGGAAGCAGCCATACAAAAAATACAACACATTCATTCACCCGATTTGTTGCACAACAATGAGGAGTTTCACCGATTGTTGATTGAGAAGGTAAAAATACCCTATCAGCAAGGAGGTTATGAACGCAGCCATGAGGTTGCTCTGGTCGATTTCGGGCATCCGGAAAACAATCAGTTTCTGGTCATAAATCAATACACGATTGTTGAGAATAATCAAACCAAACGTCCTGATGTTCTGCTGTTTGTGAATGGCATTCCAATGGTGGTAATTGAATTGAAAAACGCAACAGACGAAAACGCTGACATTATAAGCGCTTTCAGGCAAATTCAGACCTACAAAGCCACTATACCCGGTTTGTTTACTTTTAATTCAGTTTGCATTATTTCCGATGGATTGGAATGTAAAGCCGGTAGTGTTTCGGCAGACATTAGCCGGTATATGGCATGGAAAAGCGCTGATGGCATAAAAGATGCTTCACGGTTCAGCCCGCAGTTGGAAACTTTGCTGAAAGGTATGTTACAACCTTCTGTCTTATTGGATTTGATGCGCAATTTTATAGTGTTTGAAAAGACAAAGAAGGAAGATTTAAAAACAAGACTGATACAAATTCAGACTGAGAAGAAACTGACTGCCTATCATCAATACTATGCGGTAAACAAAGCTGTGCAGTCTACCATTAAGGCTTCGGGTGTTAACGGCGACAGACTGGGAGGTGTTGTCTGGCATACACAAGGGAGTGGTAAAAGTATATCAATGGTTTTCTATTCGGGAAAACTTATCACGTCCCGTGAAAGGCAAATCTTATGCTGAGATTGAAACAGCCATCAAACAAATAATTAATGAAGCATTAAGTTCCAATAAAGTAGTTGATATATTTGATGCTGCAGGAGTTGAAAAACCTGAAATTTCAGGTCTTGAAGTCTTATCCGATGAATTCCTGTTAGAGGTAAAAGGCATGAAACATCAAAATCTTGCCTTTGAACTGTTGAAGAAAATTCTGAGTGATGAAATAGAAACACGTTCAAAAACAAACCTTGTCAGGAGTCGTAAACTACCTGAAATGATTGAAGGTGCAATAAAGAGGTACCAGGTCAACCTTTTATCAACAGCAGAAATTATTCAGGAATTAATTCAGATTGCCAGAGAAATTAAAGCTTCTGACCAGCGAGCCAAAGACTTAGGGCTAAAAGAAGAAGAAATTGCTTTTTATGATGCACTTGAAACCAATGATAGTGCTGTGAAAGTATTAGGTGATGATACTCTGAGGATGATTGCCCATGAAATTGCAGATAAAGTTAAAGCTAATGCGACGATTGACTGGACAATCAGGAAAAGTGCCAGAGCCAGACTAATGGTAATAGTTAAAAGGACTCTTACGAAATGGGGTTATCCGCCAGACAGACAGGCTAAAGCAATTGATACAGTATTGAAACAAGCGGAGCTGATGGCAGACTTCTTCACAACAGTGTGACTTATCAGACCACATTTGGCACAAATAGCTCATACGTCATCACTCATCACTCTGCGCTCTCCGCTCTACGTTCACATCTAACGTCTTACCACTCACTTGCGATCCCATTGATTATCTGAGAGTAACCAGTCTTTTATATCCGTTCTCATTTATACAGAAATAGTTTGAATTTATTTCTATATTTGATTTGTTTGATTTTTCATTTTAAAGCCTATTCAAACTGTCTATGGATAATTTCTGGTACTATTTCTAAAGATATTTACTTGCTATATTCATCATTTTGCTTTTATTGTTTTTCCCTGCCAGCTTCTTAAAAGAATTCAAAAGCAAAGTTGATCATGAAGCCTGGATCTATTCGCATAGATAGCGTTTGGCTTTGCGTATTCCGTATTCAGGCATGAAACCTGCAGAAAAGCAGAATTTTTTCTTTTAATTGACTAAAGGTAACCAATTAAAAGGAGCCTACAGCTTTTTCCTTTGAGCCGTTTTAATTGAATCATTATGAACAATCTCACGAGCTATATTATAGTTTTGGTCATAAATAAGAGTATCTGTTGTTGTCCCCTGAACAATGATTATCTCATAAGTGATGATGTTATTTTTAACGACCCGTGTTGCCTGATTAATAATGAAACCGACATAATGCCTGGTTATAAAATCAGTTATTGGTGCCTTAAGCTCAGCAATCAGAATGGGAGTGCGGTCATATTTGTCAGCTATTACTATGTTGGTCTGCGAATTAACTAAAAGTGCAGTCATTAATAAAAGCAAAAGCAATAAAGTTTTTTTCATAAAGATTTACAATTGATATAGTACTGCAAAGATGGACCTTTAATTTATTTAAAGTGTTGTATAACAAACTAAAAAGTTTACATGATTCACATCTTCTCCTAAACAAGATAATTCTTCAGTTTACCTGAAAACATATGAAAAAAACAATTTTAGTCTCCTTAATGCTGACCGTTGGTGCTTTCTTTTCTTTAGTTTGTAAAGCACAAACCGGACACCTGATTGAGATAAATTTTCCGTACAGAAAGATAACGATACCCTCTTCGGTAGGTTTAAAGCAGGGTGATTTTATCAAACTTAAAAGTTAAGTCCAGATGTTTAGAAATACCTAAAGAAGAAAAATTTGCACGAATGAAAATTTGTAATTATCGTTACTTCAACATGTCCACCCCCCTTCCCGTAAGATCAGGGCGCTCAGGGTGGACTTTATATTTATATACCTATGCCCAGGGTACCATATGATAAACCGGCACTCGATTTTGCCGCGCAACTCAAGCAACTAAAAGATCGAGGACTAAATGTTGAGAATGAGGATAAAGCTCTGCATCTGTTAGAAAAGATAAGTTATTTCCGTTTAACCAGTTACTGGTATCCGATGCTTAAAGATCCTAAATCCGAAAAACTTTTTAAACCAGATTCCAGTTTTAATAATGCATTTAAACTCTATTGTTTTGACAGAGAACTTAGAAAACTTGTTTCAGGTGGACACAACATAAAAATTAATAATAGAACTTATTCCCTATTATCAATGATCATTTATTTGCTTAACATAATTAATCCGTCATATACCTTCAAAAACAAGCTTGCTGAACTATTTGCGAAGTATTCAAATGTAGATCTGAGAGCTATTGGATACCCGGAAGGATGGGAGAAAGAATCCATGTGGTCCAATTAATATACTTCTTAAATTTGATAATATCGCTGAGCTCAGGATATTGGAGAGCAGAAATATATAAAACGTTACCTTTGCATCATGATTAAGAAGTTTCACGGATTATCCCGGTTATTGATTTCCCTGATTTCAATAAAGAATATTCAAGCAAAGACTTATGGCCTTTTTTTGCAACACGGATACCAACAATAAATCAGCCTTACAACCTGAAAAAAATCAAGAAGGCAAACATCCAGGAAGATGACTCTGTAGAGTTACTAAAGCTTTTTGGAAAGGAAACTATTACCAATCCTTTCCGTCTGACTCCGGTTTAATGTGGATCCAATCAAAAACCGCTCCTGATTCAAGAATCTTTATGGTCCCATCGATCATCGCCGCAAGGAATGCAATAAGAAGACCGTTGGCTAAATCTCTAATGTAAATAATTTCGATTTCATTTGATACTGTTTAATGGTTTCTATTGAGTGTCTTGTTGTCTTGGAGTCTGTCACTTCGTTCCGTCGTAAGAATTAATGACACGAACGAAATGCGTTAGACAGGCCAAAGGCCCGGACCTCAAGACTCCCAGACTCATTTTGTGATTTTTCAGAATGCCATCTTTCTTTTATCACATTCTTCCATTATTCCAATCAGCCAATCTTTCTGTCGTAACAGAACTTAGTTCTCAAAAATATCACTGTTGTAATATCTATTTTATGAATCCTTCTGCGATTAATAATCAGTATTAAATATGAACAATGAAAGTTATGAACTTGTTTATCTTCAAATATTGACTGTGTTGGATGAGGATTGCGTAGAATGATATTATTAAAATTACACTCATGAATAAACTTAAAACAAGGTATATGGGGATTGAACTAGATAACCCAATTATATTAGGAGCTTCTAATTTCGTAACAGATCTGGATAATCTTAAGAAGGCAGAAGAACTCGGAGTGGCAGCAATTGTTTACAGATCACTCTTTGAGGAGCAGATTCAACTCGAGAGCTTTCAGTTAGAGGAAAGACTAAACGAATTCAATGATATCAATGCAGAAATGGTGCAGATACATCCGAATATTGAACATGCCGGACCAGATGAGCATCTTCTTAATATAAGGAAGGCTAAGGAGAGCCTGACAATTCCACTGATAGCCAGTCTGAATGCAATAAACAGCGATACATGGATCAGGTATGCCAAACTTATCAGCGAAACAGGCGTTGATGGAATTGAACTTAATTTTTACCAGATCCCTGTGGATTTTGACAAGGATGCAAAAGAGATTGAAGACTCGCAGATTAATACTTTGAAAGAGATCAGATCAAGTATCTCAATTCCAATTAGCGTAAAATTGAGTCCTGATTACTCAAATATTCTGAATTTCATTAAAAAACTTGATAAGGTTGGTGCGGATGCTTTTGTTCTCTTTAATTCCTTCTTCCAGCCGGATATTGACGTAAAGAGCGAAAAACATATTAAAACGTCTCATCTCAGCAACGAAAGAGACTATAAGAAATCATTAAGATATGCAGGGCTGCTGTTCGATAATATTAAAGCCGATATATGCAGCAGTCACGGGATCTTTAGCGGTGAAGATGTAATTAAGCTGTTATTGTCAGGAGCAACTTGTGTACAGGTTGTAAGTACTATTTATAAAAATGGATTGAAACAGATCAGTACTATGAAAAAAGAACTAGAGGAATGGATGGATATTAAAAACTATAAGAGCATTGATGAGTTCAGAGGTAAGCTTTCCAGAAACAGGCTGACTAACAATCCATTTGTATATAAAAGAGCACAATATGTAGAATTGCTGCTGAATTCAGAGGAGATATTCGGAGGTACCTGATATACATCTGTTTCGCCCCCTATGGGCGGTTTCTAAACGCCTTAAACATAATCGCAAAATGATACCAGTACGACATAAGAAAAAGGTACGGGAATAATCTTCCCGGGATGATTAGTACTCCTCCTCTTCCAAACTCAGTGAATGCCGGCGTTTCACTTAAATCATTTCTTACAGCAACCTTCGCAGCAACAAAACTGAAATATAGCCTGTAACCTATAACAAAAACAGCGATGGTCCCTATAACAAATGGAATTGCATTCATCTATCGGAAGCTATTATCGGCATTCAATTTAACCGGCTTATTCTTGTTTCAGCCGGTTGATCAATTGTAATAGGAACCTGTTCCTCGATAGTATTTGCTGAATCAAGCTGTAAAGCTTTTACATCGGAAATACAAAGCAGTCTGGACAGGCTGTGAAGTGCCAGGGTCACATTTTCCATGCCTGAAAGTTTATAATCACGTGGCATTATCCTGTCAATGAGAATATATCTGAAATCGGCCGGCATAGAATGCTTTCTCAATGAATCAAAAGTACTCTCAAGCTTTATTTCACCTGCTGCCAGCATGTCTTCCAGTACTTCCTTGAAATAAAGATTGATCTTTGGTTCAACCTTAAATCCGATATGAAAATCAACTCTTATCAAGACTCCCGGTATAATCTGGTTAACCTGGTAATCAATCCTGTCAGGCTCATCAATCCTGTCCACGTGAAGAAACCAGTATGTGTCTGCCCGTTTGGGCTGCTTCTGGAAAATTGAATAAATCACTTTTGATTCAACCTGATCCGGCCTGTTGGCCTTTATAATATAAACAAGATTGGTTGCTGTTTTAGGAACAGAATTATCTTTGGATAAATCCTTAAACAGATCAATATATTTGTAAAGGTCTGTAAAAGTCACATACCGGTTTTTCAATTTCCTTCCGAAATACCATCCGAACATTATGATGAAATAGAACGATGCAAGCATGAGAGTGAACCATCCTCCATATCTGAACTTGTGAAGGTTAGCAATTAAAAAACTTCCTTCAATTGTAAGATATACAGTCAGCATTAATAAAACCAGCCTGTGGTTCCATCCTCTTTGGTATGAATAATATGAGAGTAATAAAGTAGTCATTATCATCGTAATCGTGATCGCTAATCCATAAGCGGCTTCCATATTTGCTGATTCCTTAAAGAAGAATACTACCAGGCTACAGGTGATCCAAAGGAACCAGTTTACAAATGGCAGGTAGACCTGACCCTGAATAAATGTAGGATGTAATATCCTGATCTTGGGCCAGAAATTAAGAGAAACAGCCTCACTGAGAAGAGTATACGATCCGCTTATGAGTGCCTGACTTGCAATTATGGCCGCAGCCGTAGAAATTAATATTCCCGGCAACAGGAACCACCTGGGCATAATTGAGTAGAACGGATTTATATCCCCACTGGTAATATTGTGCATCATCACCCATGCTCCCTGGCCAAAATAGTTCAGTAACAGGGTTATCTTAACAAAAATCCAGGATACTCTTATGTTTGTCCGTCCGCAGTGACCAAGATCAGAATAGAGTGCCTCCGCTCCTGTTGTACAAAGAAAAACAGCTCCCAGGAGAATAAATCCTCCGGGATATTCCCTCAGGAACCTGAACGCATACTCCGGATTGACAGCCCTGAATATGTCGGGATAATTTATAAGCTGTGAAAATCCAAAGATCCCCAGCATCGAAAACCAGACTACCATTATCGGACCGAAAGAGCCTCCGACAAAATTGGTACCAAACTGCTGAATAAAAAACAACGCTCCGAAAATGATCAGAACAATTGGAATCACCGGAATGTCGGTGTTGAAAAGTCTTAGCCCTTCGATTGCCGATGTAACTGTAATTGAAGGCGTTATAACTCCATCTGCAAGCAATGCAGCTCCGCCAGCCATTGTAAGAATGGCGGCCCATCCCGATTTTTTCCTGATTAGTGCAAAAAGTGCAAAAATTCCTCCTTCTCCATTATTATCTGCCTGCAGGGTAATTATGATATATTTAATTGTAGTCTGAAGTGTGAGTGTCCAGAATATACATGATAAAGATCCGTATATTAATAGTTCATTAATATTGGCTTCCCCGGCGAGAAGAATCGCCCTCATGGTATATAGAGGACTGGTACCTAAATCACCATAAACTACCCCGAGGGTGATTATCAGACCTGCAAAAGACAGCTTTTTAATATCAAGATGATATTCAGATCTTTTCATGCCAATTCCCTGCATTTTTTAACAGAACTTTTTTAACAAAGCGGGCAAAGTTAATAATTATTCGAATTATGGTACCAACTTATCACCAGAGAAACAACCTGATCGTAATTTTTAACCCCTTTTTCAATCTTGTTGGCTTTTAAGTAAGCATTGTTCACTGCCGTTTGCATCTTTGAAAGACTTTTGTTTTCCAGACCCTGGTAATATTTTTGTCGGAATCGGAAATCCTGAAGTACTTTCTTATCTATTTTATTAAAATACTCCTTATATTCTGCCATTTTGGATGCATCCTTGAGAAAGTAGAGCAAAACAGACTGATATCCTGAATATTTCAGCCGTACATCTCCTGATTTTATACAAATTACAAATGCAACAAGATTAGCCTCGGCTTCACTGGTAATTCCAAACTGGTGCGCTTTCTCATGGGCGAGCACAAAAGGATAATCCATAGGAAGCAGATAGTAATCTAAATGAATCTCGTTGAAAAATGGACCAAAATATCCATTTACTCCTAATTTCATGAATAAGGAACTCAATAGCATTGTCTTCGGTCGTCGGGTACCATTCGGATAATTGATCCCTAATTCCGGACTGTTTATGCGATAAGACTCCTCAACAAGCGAATCAATCTTTGAGTAATCGGAAGATAAAATAGAAAAGTAATTGTAATTGGTTTGAATAATTATTGAATCGAGGATCGAACGAAAAATCATTTCATCAGCTTTTGGACTCTCCCAGCCAATCCGTTTTTCAATCTTTGGCCTGAAATAGTTATAGCCCCAAACTATATAAAAAAATGAGTAAAGTAATGCCACTAACTGTACGATTCGCAAAATATACCAGCCAAATCTTACTTTTTTGAATACAACCAGAATTAATCCACATATTATCAGCAGTATTATCAAAACCCAAAAGACATCCCACAATGAAAAAGGAATAAGGTTGCTAAAAAAGGAGAAAAACTTTGCAATAAAGGGATAGATTCCCTTCGAATAATAATGCTCGACTATTTCAGCGTTTCTGAAAGCAAATTGAATGCTTAGAAAAACAATCGCAGCAAGGGAAAAAGGCAATGAAAGCATAATTATCTTTCTCGTACTCCCGACCCTGATCTTTTTACCAATCTTAAGCATTTGCTTTTTCTAAATCAAATCCTCCGGCTTTATTAATAGGAAAAATGCGGATTCCAATAAACTATTTATTCTTAAAAGTACGAAATGATTGCCAATCATAAACAAACCAGTCTCACTTGGTCATGATCTCAAAAACATAAGAAAGATAAGTTATATTTGACGTGGAATTAAACCCATCAACGTTTTAATATATCTTTGAACCGACCAACTTCAATTTTGGAGCTATAACCTTATAATCTACAACTTGATAAGAGAGGACTTATGAATCGAATATCTTTTAATCTCAGATCTGTACTGCTTCTGTCACTTTTTCTTTCTGTTTTTCTTTCAGCGAAAAGCCAGAGTCAGCAAACATCCGGAGATAAAATTTCTCTTCTTTTTATAGGGGATATTATGGGTCATGATGAGCAGATATGGTCAGCAGAGAACAGGGAGACACACTTATATAACTACGATGATGTTTTCAAATACATCAAACCGGTCATTGCTGATGCCGATATTGCAATAGCTAATTTTGAGGTTACACTTGCCGGTCCTCCGTATATTGGTTATCCACAGTTCAGCTCACCTGCTGATCTGGCTGTTGCCTGTAAAAATGCCGGTATTGATTATCTGGTCACAGCAAATAATCATGCAGCTGACAGGGGAAAGAAGGGAATAATAAGTACTATCAATAAACTCGACAGTATCGGGATTCCACACACCGGAACTTTTCTGAATTCATCATGCCGTGATAGTCTGACTCCAATGATGATTTATAAAGATGGAACTTCAATTGCCCTGTTAAATTATACTTTTAGTACCAATGGAATAGTTGTCCCTGAACCGGTAATCGTCAATATGCTTGATAAAGATTTGATTACCAAAGATGTAAAGAAAGCTAAAGATAAGAAGGCAGATATCATCATCCTTTTTTTGCACTGGGGAACAGAATATGATACAATTCCTTCAAAAAGCCAGACTGATCTTGCAGAATATTTCCAATCAATTGGTGTTGACATGGTAATAGGGTCTCATCCGCATGTTTTGCAAAGAATGGCCCTGGTCAGAAATACCGGAACAGGAAATGATGAAGTGGTAGTCTACTCTCTGGGTAATTTTGTATCGAACCAGAGAAAACCNNTACAGGAAAAAATTCTTTATTCTTCCCTGCTCAGAGTTTGAAAATAAACCCGATTTTTTCGACAAAAAGGATGCTTTCCTCCTCATGAAAAAATTCATCAGCGATTCGAGGGATCTCCTTAATGCGCAAAACATCAATATTAAGGAGTATATTTTTAACGGGAACTCCTGGGTGTTAAATAATTAATATAATGTTTGTATTTTGACGCCAGGATTTTGTAAAGTTTTTTAAAGGACAAATCATGCATATTCCCGATGGTTATTTAAGCCCGCAAACATATATTCCGCTATTTGGGGTATTTGTTTCAGTGGCGGCTGTCGCAGTAAAAAAAGTTAAAGATGAAGTTTCTGCCCGCAACATCCCATATCTTGGAATGGCCGCAGCTTTCTCATTTATAATTATGATGTTTAATTTACCTGTACCAGGAGGAACAACCGGACATGCGGTAGGTTCCGCTGTTATTGCGATCATATTTGGACCTTGGGCAGCCATGTTAGCAGTGTCTGTGGCACTGATTATACAGGCACTTGTTTTTGGCGACGGAGGAATTACTGCTATTGGTGCTAACTGTTTTAATATGGCCATTTTTATGCCTTTTACAGCATATTATATTTTTAAGCTTTTAAGCAAAAACACTACAGGAAAATCAAGAATATCTTTTGCTGCATTCATTTCAGGATATCTTAGTCTGGTGATGGCTGCAATTCTTACAGCAGTCGAATTTGGCATTCAACCTTTAATAGCATCCACTCCCGATGGGAAAGCTTTATATTGTCCATATGACCTGAGTATTGCCATCCCGGCAATGGCAATTGAACATATGCTGCTTTTTGGAATTGTTGAAGGTATTATTACTGCAATAATCGTTAACTACTTTTTGAAAACTGAACCAACATTGATATATGCTTTCAGAAACAGGGGTAAAAATGAATAAACTTCAAAAGAAGATTCTGGTTATTTTGCTTTTATTATGTCTTATCACTCCGATAGGAATACTGCTTCCGGCGTACTTTAATACCGGCGACGCATGGGGTGAATGGTCGGCTCAGACTGTTAAGGAACTGGTAGGCTATGTGCCCAGGGGACTGGCAAAATATTCAGGTATATGGAAAGCCCCGCTACCTGATTATAATGTTAAAAGCGCAGACAGATCGATAGTACATAAATCTGGCTATTATATTGTATCAGGGATAATCGGGGCGACTGTAACATACGTTGTCATGTTGTTAATCTCCAAATTAATTATCAGAAATGGAGAATAAAATTCCATCTTATTTGCTTCAATCGGTAAATGATCAACCTGCGTTGTTGAAAGCAAAAGGGGCAAGACTTTCCTTTCTTGACAAGACCATAATGAATTCTGCAACTGCAGTAAAATCTATTTATGTTCAGGCAGAAAATGCATCAAAAGAAAATTTCATTCAGAGGATCAATCCTCATGTCAAACTTATTTTACTGATTTATGTTGTTCTAATCATTAGTATTGTCGGTCATCCTGAGGCACAATTAATTATTACAGCATTTATTTTTCCTTTATACATTATTGCCAGGTTAAAAATATTCGAGGTGTACAAAAAAATATTTTTCCTGGCCACTATTTTTGGTTTTATTGTTGTCTTGCCGGCATCTCTCAATATAATAACTCCCGGTAAAATCATTTTTAACATTGTTACTATTAACAAACCTTTACATTTCTGGATCTATACAATTCCTCAGAATATAGGTTTTACTGAAAACGGATTTAAAGTTGTAGCGTTGATCTTTCTCAGAATACTTAATTCTGTTTCATTTGCAATGCTTATCGTATTTACTACATCTTTCCCCTCATTTATTAAATCTTTCAAAATCCTGGGTGTTCCTGATACGTTCCTGATGATCATTTCGCTTGCATACAAATATATCTTCATCCTTTCCAGGACAATTGAAGAAACTTACTTTGCTCTAAAATCCAGGCTCTCAGGGAACATTAAAAACAAAAGGATCAGGGAACTGATTAGCGGACGAATTTTTTTCATTTTCAAAAAGTCTATGATAATTTATGAAAGTACTTACTACGCGATGGTTTCGAGAGGTTATCAGGGGAAAGTATTACTTCATTCACAAAAAAAACTTACAGCTATCGATTTTGTTACTCTCATTATTGTTGTCGCATTAGGTATATTGATCATTTATTTATAGAGGATGATGGAGGATATAATTTCATTAAAAAATATCGATTATTCTTATTACGGGAAGATTCCTGCCCTGAAGAACATTAACCTTTCAGTAAGAAAAGGTGAAATGGTTGCTATAATAGGGTTGAACGGAAGCGGCAAATCTACATTACTGCATATAATCAATGCCCTTTTATTTCCGGATTCCGGAGAATTTTTATTCAATGGGAATCCGGTATCTGAAAAATCATTAAATGATAAAAATTTGGGAATAAAGCTACGACAGAGCATGGGCTATATTTTCCAGAATCCCGAAATACAATTATTTTGCCCGACAGTTTTTGATGAACTTTTGTTTGCACCATTGCAGCTAAACATGCCTATTGAAGATGCAGAGGAGAGAGCAGAACAGACTTTATCACTTCTCGGCATAGAATATCTTAAAGACAGACCGGTATTAATGCTCTCAGGCGGAGAAAAAAAGAAGGTCGCTATTGCATCTGTTCTTACAATGAATCCTGATATTCTGCTGATTGATGAGCCTCTTTCAAGTCTTGATCCTAAAACACAAACATTTTTCATTGATCTTCTCATTGAGCTCAACCATGCAGGAAAGACTATCGTTTTTACTACTCATCATCTTGATCTGATTGATCACCTGCAGCCAAGAGTTGCCGTGCTCTCAGAAGAACATACAATACAAAAAACCGGCACAGCTTCAGAGATCCTAAACGATGAAGAATTCCTGATCAGTGTAAACCTGATCCATGAACATGTTCATAAACATGAAAACGAGGTGCATAGGCATTACCATTCGCATTATATATTTCATAAACATTGAAATAATTATCATTCAACGCCCTGGATTATAGACTTACCTCTGGTTTTATTCTGATCCGGAACAATCCTGAACAACAGATTAATATTTGGATCTGGTAGAATCTCCAAAATTTTCTCTGTTTTGAGAGTCTTTCTGGTAATTCTGTCCGATACAGGTATTTTTATGATATACGACCCGTTTAAATCTTTTATCTGAAGCTCAATATCAAAACTAAACAGATAATCCTGGGTCTGCTCAATTATCAGATCCGTGAATCCTTTTCTTTCTCCTGTGCTTGTTTTAATCTTTAAATCCGGCTGACCAGCGACAAAAAGCCACTGTTTAAAAAATTTATCAAGATTTACATTACTGGCTTTCTCCATAACCATCTGAAAATCACCTGTGAGAGCATTTTTGTTTTTGTAATCTTCATAATATAACCTCATCCCTTCCCAGAACAGATCATCTCCCAGATCGCGTCTTAACATATGAAGTACCCAGGCTCCTTTTTGGTATGAGTTTGCATTTAATAATTTCATCAGATCTGTAACAGTTGTATCTACCACTGGTTTGGGCAATCTCAGATTAAATCCAATAACGCGGTCACGAGCTGATTTCATTGTTTCATTTAACTTTTCTTTTCCGTAAGTTTTCTCCTGGTATACAGCAGTGAGATATGTTGCAAATCCCTCACTCAGCCAGATATGATGCCAGTCATTTTCAGTGACAGAATTTCCAAACCACTGATGTGCAATTTCATGAGCCATAAGGTCTTCTGCTTTGCCTTGTCCTGTAACAGAATTCTCTGAATAAAATATACAACTCGCGTTCTCCAGCCCTCCAAAGATTGTCTTGGATTGAACATTTGCCAGTTTTTCGTAAGGGTAATGTCCTATAAGCTGGCTATAAAAGGCAAGAGGCTTTAATGCGACTGAATAGTCATAAAATCCCTCCTTTCTGTTTTCAGAGAAAACCCAGCTCCAGACAGGTATGTCATTAATATTGCCTTCTAACCTGGTTGCAAAAGATGCAGCCCCAAATGCCATGACTTTGGTAGCAAGAGGCACATCTTCTTTCCAGTGAGTAAGTTTTGTATGTTCAGGCATGCAGCTCTCCTCAACAAGATATCCACTTCCAACAACTTCATAGTGATCGGGAGAGGTAATAATAAAATCTACTGTTGCTTTGTCATACGGATGGTCAACGCATGGGAGCCAATTGCGTGCTCTGTCAGGCCAGTTATCTGCAAAAAAAGTACGCTTCCCGTATTTATTCTCTGATATTATCAACCCATCAGCAGGTACACCTGAGTAATCAATACTGAAAATTCCCTGTGATCCTGCTCTTACTGAATCATCCAAAGTGATTATAATTCTATTGCCGGTATGAACCCATTTAAGTGATCCTTTATCAAAAGTTACATTTTGCACTGTCATGCCTTTCTCATCTGTTCCTTTATTTTTCAGGTCAAACTCGAGGGTGTTGACAGGTCCGGTAAAATTTACAGCTATTGCAGTATGTCCGTAAATAATATTATTTGTATCGCTTATTGAAATTGAAAAATCATAATGGATAATATCAGTATAATGATTTCGCTTATAACCATCATTCCCTGCAAGCGATAAACAGGACATCAGAATAATAGAAATGGACAATATGGTTTTCATAGTTTCGTTAAAATAAGTTTATATGTGAATCCGTCGGGATCCTGCCAGAGCATCATCGTCTCTTTATTTAAGTATATATTACTATGGAGATTCCTCGCTAATGCTCGGAATGACATGGTGAGTATGAGTGTATGGAAGCAGGTATAGGCGATTCGCGTGGGCGAATCGCCTATACCTGCTTCCCTTTAACAATCTAAAACTGTCATTCCGAATGTAGCGCAGCGGAATGAGGAATCTCAAATCGATGTGGCAAAACTTAGAATACAAAGAAAACATGAAACTATTCATATTTTAAATTATAGATAATAACCGTTACTCATTATTGTTGTTAGCAATCAAAGGTAAGAAGGTAAAATAAAGAAAAAGATATGTTGCTTCAAAATATATAGGAAGATCACTTTACTATTTTACCAGTCAGCATACTATCGTGAATTTGCTATAAATTACTAGCTTTGCATAAAATAAAATGCGCATAATGAATTACGATTATAATACTCAGAGGAAAAGAATGGCATTGCCTGAATATGGAAGAAATGTTCAGAAGATGGTTGATCATATTAAGACCATCGAGGACAGGGTTGAGAGAAACCGTGCTGCAAAGACCATAATTTCGATAATGGGCAACCTTAATCCCCAGCTTCGTGATGTCGGCGACTTTAAACATAAATTATGGGATCA
>PLNF01000038.1 GCA_003141715.1 Bacteroidales bacterium
ACAAACATACGAGGTACACAGAGCAACACTGAGAAAAAACATTTTTATTACTGAACTCGGTGGTTCTCTGTGTAACCAAAATTTTTCATTTTAAACAGATTTCATTTTTTATTTCCTGGCAATTTTTTTGGTAAAGTCGTAAATCATGGCAATATTGTATCCTCAAAACAATATTATATATGACAAACGACTTAAAGGCAAATGATAGCCAAAAAAGATTCGTATTTCAGGGATTTCTCATCCCTTTCATCCTGGTAACCAGCCTTTTCTTTCTTTGGGGATTCGCGCATGGATGTCTGGATGTACTAAATAAGCATTTTCAGGAATTACTGCATATGTCAAAAGCAAAATCAGCTTTTGTCCAGTTTGTGTTTTATGGCGGCTATTTTCTGATGGCGATCCCTGCAGGGTTATTAATGCAGAAATTCGGGTACAAAAAAGGGATAATTTTTGGCTTACTTCTCTTTGCCACAGGTGCATTCTTAATGTTACCAGCAACCCTGGTTCAAACCTTCGGAAGTTTCCTGTTATGTCTTTTTGTAATTTCTTGCGGACTGACCTGTCTTGAGACAGCTGCAAATCCCTATACTACAATTCTTGGTCCACCTGAAAGCGGAGAACGACGAATAAATTTTTCCCAGTCATTCAACGGATTGGGATGGATAGCCGGACCGCTTGTCGGGGGCATGCTGATTTTTTCTGTAAATGGCGATAGCAACAAATTTGCATCCATTGCGCTTCCATACCTTTTGATTGGAACCCTGGTGTTAGTTGTGGCAGTTTTGTTCTGGCGGGTTACTTTCCCTGAAATTAAGGAAGAATATCATATTGCCAATGACGGAAAGACAATACCAGAAGGAAGATTGAAAGATCTTCTTAAACATCCGCATTTTGTCCTGGCAGTAATTGCACAATTCTTATATGTAGCTGCCCAGACCGGTGTTAACAGTTTCTTTATTAATTATGTCACAGAAGAAATACCCTCCTTAACTAATCAGCAGGCTGCTCAGATTCTGGGATTTGGAGGAATGGGTTTATTCTGGCTTGGAAGATTTACCGGCAGTACAATTTTGATGCGGATTATACGTCCCAACCGGCTTCTTGCATTTTATGCAATTATAAATGTATTAACAATGGGCCTGGTTGTGGCAGGACTGGGATGGGTATCTGTGGTGGCACTTTTTTCAACCTATTTTTTTATGTCAGTAATGTTCCCGACAATATTTGCCCTTGGAATCAAAGACCTTGGTCCTCTGACCAAAAAAGGATCTTCTATCCTGGTTATGTCGATTGTCGGAGGAGCAATCTTTCCGATGTTTATGGGTTGGATTGCTGATGTCTCAAGAATGGCACTAGGATTTATTATTCCACTACTCTGTTTTAGTTTTATTGTCTTTTTTGGACTAAAGGGATATAAAGTTAGAAGGAGTGTTTAATTTAGTTTTACTTCCTAATTATAAGACAATTAGTATATTACTAGAACTTGGATCATTGGCATATTGAATTTAAATATTCTGCTTCAATTTGTTACTTTGCATAATAACTACCTAAACCGAAAATTGTGGAAAAACTAGCTTTAAAAGAAAAAATAGGGTATGCACTTGGAGACGGGGCAGCAAATATAGCCTGGCGCGGAGTGGCTACTTTCTTATTTATTTTTTACACTGACGTTTTTGGAATAAATCCTGCCGCTGTAGGATTACTCATGTTAATTGCCAGATTCGGTGATGGAATTATCGACGTTATAATGGGTATTATCTGCGACAGAACAAATTCTAAATATGGCAAATTTCGTCCCTGGATATTATGGACAGCCATTCCTTTAGGAATAACATTATCGTTGCTATTTACATCCCCTAAATTTGGATCAACAGGGAAAATAATTTATGCCTATTCTACTTATCTCATATTTTTTCTTGTTTACACAGCAAATAATATCCCCTATGGTGCATTAATGGCTGTTATGACCAGTGATGACAAAGAACGCACAAGTCTGGGTTCCTATCGTATGGTTGGTGCATTTACAGGAGGTATGGTTGTTCAGGGAGCTTTGTTGTTTTTAGTTCTGCACTTTGGCAATATTAATCCGTCTATTGATCTCAATAAGATCGATGCAAAAAAATATGAAGTAACCGTATCAACCAGTCAGGATGTTAAAAATGTAAATATCAAAACTAAAAATGGAATTGCCTTGTTTTCCTGGGCTAATCACGAATTGGCCGACAGTATTAACGTCGCCACTCATGGTAAAAGCTTTTCAATGGAAGCGCAAAAAAAATACTCTTTTATCATATCCGGTGAAGAAAACCTCAAGCCCAAAGATATAACCATTATCGACCAGAAAAGAGGCTATAGAAATGCCATTTATCTTTTATCAGTTTTCTTATCTCTGTTCCTGATGATAACTTTCGCTACTACGAAGGAACGAGTACAACCTCCCAAAGAACAAAAAACAAGTTTGGGCAAGGACCTGAAAGATCTTATCAGAAACAAGCCCTGGATCATCCTCCTTATCATCGGTTTGCTATTCAATGTCTACAATTCGATCAAACAAGGTATTGTGGTAATCTATTTCAGCCATTATTTGCATAATCAGTTGCTGGCTGCTTCTTATATGGTTGGATTAATGCTGGCTTCAATCGCTGGTGCTATGATAACATCTCCTCTGGGCAAACGCCTGGGCAAACGTAATCTGTTCATTTATGCCCTGATTTTTTCCGGTGCTGTAAATGCATTACTTGTTTTTTGCAGTCCGAATAATATAATTGGCATTTTCACAATAGGTACCATCTCGGAGTTTGGAGCAGCAATATTCCCAACGCTATTCTTTGCCATGCTCGGTGATGCTGCCGATTACTCGGAATTCAAGAATGGACGAAGAGCTACCGGACTCGTTTACTCTGCCGGTTCTTTTGCAACTAAATTCGGAGGAGGTTTAGCCGGAGCAATTATTGGATTTGTGCTGGCAGCATTTAATTACAATGGACAAGATACCGTTGCCATTCAAGGTGCAGTTCCTGGCATCATAATGCTTATGAGTTGGATACCGACAATTATTGCCCTCATTGCAGCCGGTGTGATGACGCTCTATCCATTAAACCAAAAGAAAATGGACGAAATAACAATTGAGTTAAATAGCAGAAGAGCCAAAGCTCAATTAAGTCAACAATAATCACAACAAAATATAAATTAAATAAATATGAAATACGGTTACTTCGACGACAAAAACAGGGAATATGTGATAAATAACCCGCGTACCCCGTGGCCCTGGATTAATTACCTTGGAAATGAAGATTTTTTCTCCCTGATCTCAAACTCTGCTGGCGGGTATACTTTTTATAAAGATGCGAAATTCCGCCGTATTACACGGTACAGATACAACAATGTACCGATGGATAGCGGAGGGAAGTACTTCTATATAAACGATGGCGGGAATATCTGGTCGCCCGGATGGAAACCCTGTAAAACAGAATTGGACAGCTATGAATGTCGTCATGGTATGAATTATACCAACATAAAAGGCGAAAAAAACGGGATCACGGCCAATGTTCTTTATTTTGTACCACTGAAAACATGGGCTGAAATACAAAAACTTACTCTGACTAATAGCTCAAAGAAAACCAAAAAGCTTAAGATTTTTTCATTTACAGAGTGGTGCTTATGGAATGCAGCTTCCGATATGGAAAATTTTCAGCGGAATTTTTCTACCGGGGAAGTTGAAATAGAGGGGTCAGTCATCTATCATAAAACCGAATACAAGGAAAGACGCGATCATTATGCCTACTATTCTGTGAACGTGCCCATTCAGGGGTATGACACAGATCGTGAATCTTTCATCGGTTTATACAATGGATTTGATGAACCTCAGGTGGTTGCTGAAGGCAAACCGAAAAACACTGAAGCTCATGGCTGGTCTCCCATTGCTTCACACTACATTGAAGTGGAATTGAAACCTGGTGAATCAAAGGATTTCATCTTCGTCCTGGGGTATGTAGAAAATAAAGAGGATGAGAAGTGGGAGTCAAAGAATATTATCAACAAGAAAAAGGCAAAAGAAACAATTGCCAGGTTTAATACTACTGCAAAAGTTGATGCTGCACTTGCCGATCTTCGTAAATACTGGGATAATCTTTTGAGTATCTACACAGTAAACTCGGGTGATGAAAAGCTTGACCGGATGGTGAACATCTGGAACCAGTACCAGTGTATGATAACCTTCTGTTTTTCCCGGTCAGCTTCTTTCTTCGAATCGGGTATTGGAAGAGGAATGGGTTTTCGCGATTCCAATCAGGACCTGACCGGTTTTGTTCATCAGATTCCTGAACGGGCCCGCGAAAGGATTATCGATATAGCTTCAACTCAATTTCCTGATGGAGGTTGCTACCATCAATACCAGCCGCTTAACAAACGCGGTAATAACGATATTGGCGGCGGCTTCAACGACGATCCGCTTTGGCTTATCCTTGGTACAGTGAGCTACGTTAAGGAGACCGGTGATTTTGGCATTCTTAATGAAATGGTACCTTTCGACAATGATATTTCAGTTGCACGAAGTTTATTTGACCATCTCACAGTTTCATTCGACCATGTAGCTAATAATCTGGGCCCACATGGTCTTCCTTTAATAGGACGGGCTGACTGGAACGATTGTCTTAACCTGAACTGTTTCTCAAACGATCCGGATGAATCATTCCAGACTACAGAAAACAAGACTGAAGGATCTAAAGCTGAATCTGTTATGATTGCAGGTCTGTTCGTGGTTTATGGTCGTGATTACGTTGATCTATGTAAGAAACTTGGTAAAAACGGCGAAGCTGTACGTGCTCAAAAACTTGTTGATACCATGGTTGATGTTATAAAGAAACATGGATGGGACGGTGAATGGTTTATCCGTGCATACGATTATTACGGTCGTAAAATTGGCAGTAATGATAACGAAGAGGCCAAGATATTTATAGAATCACAGGGCTGGTGCACTATGGCAGGAATAGGGAAAGAAGAAGGTCTTTGCACCAAAGCTCTTAATGCAGTAAAAGAACGGCTCGACAGCAAATACGGTATTGTGCTTAATAATCCTGCATTCACCAGATACTATATAGAATATGGTGAAATATCATCTTACCCTGCAGGTTACAAAGAAAATGCTGGTGTTTTCTGCCACAATAACCCCTGGATTATGATAGGGGAAACTGTGGTTGGCAATGGAAACCGTGCCTGGGATTACTACAAAAAAATATGTCCATCATACCTTGAAGAAATCAGTGATTTGCATAAGACCGAGCCATATGTATATGCACAGATGGTAGCGGGGAAAGATGCTTTTAAACCGGGGGAAGCCAAGAACTCATGGCTGACAGGAACGGCCTCATGGAATTTCTATGCAGTCTCGCAGTATATGTTAGGCATTCGTCCTGAGTACGACGGGCTATTGATTGATCCTTGTATCCCAACTAATTGGAAAGGGTTTAAAGCAATCCGGAAATTCAGGGACGCTACTTACCAGATTGAGGTTGTAAACCCGGAAGGAAAATCGAAAGGAATCAAAGAGGTGACAGTTGACGGTCTTCCACAAAAATCTAATCTTATACCTGTATTTGGAGATGGGAAAGAACATAGAGTGAAAATTGTCCTGGGGTAGGTACAGTGGCTTTTAATGCGTACAAATTGTCTCTCGAAGGGAAGGAATCACCCTAACCCATTGTCGTGTCCCTATATTTTCTGTTTTGTCATCCTTAATATACTTGCCTGTATATCCTGATTGTTAATCATTCTCAATACTCTCTTTGATTATATTTATTATCTTTTTCCATCGAAGTTCCTCCATTCTGGCGCCAACGATTTCAATTACATGACCTGCCAGAACAGAGCCAAATAAGCCGCACTTCTCAAGAGATAACCCTTTTGCATAGCCATACAGGAATCCGGAGGCGTACAGATCGCCTGCACCGGTTGTATCGATACACTGAACCGGGATAGCACGGATTTTAATTATTTCTTCTCCCCTTTTTACCATGGAACCTTCTTTACCAACTTTAATGACTACAATATCACATAAGCTTGAAAGGCTATTTAAGGCTTCAGTCGGAGCAAAGCCGGTAAACGATTTTGCCTCATCTTCATTGGCAAAAATGATATCTATATATTTTTCAATTATTTCTTTGAAATCAGTAAGTTTTGCTTCTACAACATTATAGCTTGAAAGATCAAGGGCAATTATCATGTTATTTTGTTTGGCAATCATGCAGGCTCTTTCCACAAGGGCTTTATTTATAATCAGATATCCTTCAAGATAAAGAATATTATAGTTTTTGAAATCTTCCGGATTAAGGTCACCTGATTCCAGCTCGACAGCGGCACCGAGGTGAGTTGCAAAAGTTCTTTCAGAATCGTGAGAAATGAGAGCTATTGCTGTACCTGTAATTAAATCCCGACGTGATAAAAAAGTTTTCACTCCCGCCATTTTCATGTCATTTTCAAAAAAGTCACCGGTTTCATCTTTTCCTACAGATCCGATAAATCCTGTATTTATACCAAGCATTGCGAGGCCGTGGATTGTATTGGCGGCTGACCCTCCTGATGTGCGATTTCTTTTATGGCTAGTGGTTTCGGATTTAATAAGAGTCGATTTTTCACCATCTACAAGCTGCATACTTCCTTTTGGTAATGAAAATTTCTCAAGTATGTTATCATTGTCAATCAATATCATAACATCGACAAGGGCGTTCCCTATTCCAAGTATCCGCTTCATTTTAAAAAATTTCTCCAAAGATATTGCTTAATTCAGCAAAAGCCCTTACTTTTGCGACTCTAAATACAATACGGTATTTAGAAATTGTACCTCAATGGCTCAGTTGGTCCAGGTTGTTCTGACATGTCGGGATTTTTAAACAGACAAATTCGGTTAAAGAGAGATCAAAAATATTCCTCAGTAGCTCAGNNAGTTCGAGTCTTACCTGGGGAGCAAATTAAAACAAATAATGCCTTGATACACAATAATATCGAGGTTTTTTTGTTTGTTACTACTGAAACATAGCAGAAACATTTTTGGGTTTTACCCTCTATTATTCAATTATCCGAGCCGACCAAGGCAACCGAGGAGACCCGCTCAAGGGTCGACGAGCTCAGCGATTTTCAAAGCAATTATAAAGCCCACGAAGCTGATTCTGAGGGCTGGTGATAAATTACCGTGATCAATGATTAATAATCCTTCAAACAGCGAACGGAATAACCAGAAACGTAGTAAACACCGCTAATGGAAGCCGAAGCATCAAAATTGTTCATTTCGCTTTGTTTTGTCACTTTTAAGAGTCTTTCTGATCGGGCTATTTCCCCAGTACTTTTTTTAAGAAGTCAATCTCCATTTGTAATTGACCGACCTTCTTATATAGTTCTGTTTTTCCCTTATCTTCTTCATTGATTACCACCGAACCTTTTTCAAAAACACTGCTGGCTCCTAATAAAAACTGTTTCTTCCACGTGGTAATCTGATTAGGATGAAGATCGTATTTCCTGGCTATTTCCTGAAGAGTATTTCTTTCCTGAAGAGCCTCTAATACTACTTTTGATTTAAATCCTGATGTGCGGTTTTCTCTTTTTTTCATAACAACAAGTTTAATAAATTTTCAAATTATACCTGTTGTCTAAGTTTTGGGGCTAATTGTAATCATCGTATAATAAGCTTCTTCTCCGGTTTTTTCTAATTCACAAATTGTGTGATTCATCGTTGAAACACCATACTCTTTTTGTTTCCGAAAGTGAATGAACATTGCTGCTAAGTTCACTGCAGTTTCAATTCCTTTTGGGTTTCTGAATATCACGGTAAAAAACATTTTCCAATAATAGAATCCGGTTGCTGTGTTAAAACCTGCCCTACTACAAACCCTTAGGAATGAACGCATATAAATAAGCCATGTCCTGAAATTTGGATTATGTCTATAATGGGGTCTGATATTCAAGCTTGTATAAATAACCCGCTTATAATAATTCGAAGGATCATAAATTTCATTGATAACCCGAATAAAATTCTTAAGGATCTCGGTACGTGAAATCAGTGTAATAAAATTCAGACCGCTTGTTGTCTGGTCAATATCTTTCTCACCAATTGATCGGGATGCCTGCTGAAACAACCTACCTTCAGATTCAAGACGGCGGGTTAATTGAGTATTTGGCAGTGCGTAAAGCAGGCTGATCATTGCCATGCAGATTCCTGATTTCTGTATGGAATTGATCATATTATCCGCAATCTGTTTGCTTTCACTGTCAAAACCAATAATATATCCTCCATTACTCACTATACCATACGATAAGAGTTTCCTGACAGCATCTTCGATCGGTTTGTTTACATTCTGGGTTTTCTTGTTCAGCTTCAAAGTATCATTTTCGGGTGTTTCAATACCAAGAAACACGTACCGAAAATCTACATCTTTCATTAACTGAAGCAATTCATCATCATCGGCCAGATTAATAGAGGCTTCGGTAGCAAAATAAAATGGATACCGGTGGTTTTTAGTCCATTTTTTTAATTCACGTAAGAGGTCTTTAGCCTTCTTTTTGTTACCAATAAAGTTATCATCGACTATGTCAACATGACCACGGTAACCTAAATCGTAAAGGGATTGGAGTTCTTTGATCACCTGTTCGGTTGACTTAAACCTGGGTATCCGGCCATATAGTTCAATGATATCGCAGAATTCACAATTAAATGGACACCCCCTGCTAAATTGAAGTCCGATCATAATATAATTCCTGAAATTAATCAGATCATATCTGGGAACAACAGCATTCAACATATTGGCCTTTCCCTCAGAAAAATATCTCCCGCTTTTTGCCCCCTTCTGCAAATCGTTTAAGAACATGGGAATGGTAACTTCTCCTTCTCCCAAGACTAAAAAGTCGGCCTCATGGTAAACATCAGGCTGTGAAGTAGGATCAGGACCACCAACCACAATAATGCGATCAAAATCGTGTACCCGCTTAATGAAATTGAGCATGCTTTTCTGTTGAGTAAGCATTCCCCCTGTACAGACAATATCAGCCCATTTCAAATGGTCATTTAGCAAAGGTTCAACGTTCTCGTCAATTAACCTGAATATCCAATGCTGGGGAAAGAGTGCAGCCACTGTAAGCAATCCAAGAGAGGAAGCCGGGTATTTTGCCCCAACCATGTCACAAACTTCTTCGTAATTCCAGAAACTAAATCCAGAAAATTTTGTTTGTACAAGAAGGCATTTAGTATGCCCACCAAGCAAATCCTTCATTTATATCCCTTATCATTATATAATACTGCAAAGATACTTGAATATCAAATACTAAAGATGGTGGACAAATCATTGATTTTGTCGAATTTAAATAATAGATATGTCAATGATGGAAAGAGAGGCCACGATTAATTTTTCACGTTAGTACTCTTTTTTTGGCACATAACTTAATTTTTTTTTGTACATGGTCTTATAATTGCTTATCCATCAAAGTCTCGACTTAACTCGGTCTGCAACCAAATTTAAATCTTATGACAACAATGCATAAGGATATTCGCGAGCAACGCTTAAGATAATTAGTTAATGACATATTTGAATACCCGGAAGAAAATGAAGGATTTTATTTTGGTATCTCTGATGAATTTAATAAATTAGCATAATGTGGAACAGCGTTTATATCAAAGAAAATGACACTTGACCATACTGTCCCGAATACAATGGTAATACAAGAGATAAAAAAATCTTGGATTAAGACCCCGAATCAATTATTTAAATTTAGAATATGAATGTATTATAGATGATGAAAAAACATGTAGGATAGTTAAAGCAGTATGACAAGAGTAGAAAAAATAAAAAGTTTGATTAAAAATATTCCTGATTTTCCGCAAAAAGGAATAATCTTTAGAGATATAACTTCTCTTTTTAATAGTGATTCAGGAATGACATTAGTTAGAGAAGAAATTGATGAATCAGTTGATAATAATAATTTAAAATTTAATAAAGTTGTAGCAATTGAATCACGAGGATTTATATTAGGAGCTTTGTTTGCCTATGTTTACAGAAGACCTCTCGTCTTAGCAAGAAAACCTGGTAAACTTCCGAGAGAAACTTTTCAAATAGAATATTCATTAGAATATGGAGAAAACACTTTATGTATTCAAGTGTCCGATATTCAAAAAGATGATAGAGTACTTATAGTTGATGATCTTATAGCTACCGGTGGATCAGCAAAAGCCGTTCGCGACATTATTG
>PLNF01000096.1 GCA_003141715.1 Bacteroidales bacterium
CTTGATATTGGTCTCCCTGATGGTAATGGACTGGATTTAATTCGGGAGATGAAATCGAATAGATTAACCGGCGGAATTCTTATACTTTCTGCAAAGAGTTCTCTGGATGATAAGCTTATAGGATTAAATATAGGAGCGGATGATTATCTGACAAAGCCGTTTCATTTTGCAGAACTCAGTGCACGAATCAATTCAATATACAGAAGGAACAATTTCCTGGGACTGAATGAAATAATTTTTAATGAGATCAGAATAAATACAGAGGATAACCAGGTTTATGTAAATGACAAACTATTAATCCTGACAAAAAAAGAGCACGATCTCTTACTGTTCTTTATTGCAAACAGGAACAGAATCATAACAAAAGAGTCAATAGTAGAACATCTATGGGGCGATAATGTAATACTTACCGATTCATTCGATTTTGTATATACTCATGTTAAAAATCTTCGCAAAAAGATTGTTGCTGCAGAAGGTAAGAATTATATTAAATGTATCTACGGTTTTGGATATAAATTCATTGATAGTTGAAATTATTAACAAAAAGCACCTATTACTTTTTACTTTTATCCATTCTGGCAATGATTGCAGGTGGGGCCTTTTTATATTTAACCATAAAGAGAGTTATTTACAAACAGATTGACGAAAGCCTGATAACTGAGAAAACAATAATCCAGGATCAGATTGAACAAACAGATACTATACCTGATTTTGAAGCATCCTTCGGTCATCAGATCGAAGTTAAATTGTTTAACTACCCTGTCCTCAATTTCCAGTCCATTAAGGACACTGATATATATGATTCAAAAACGGACTCATTTATCCCATTCAGATACATTTTTTCTTCGGGTAATACTGTTGAAAAGAAAGGATTCATAATTACCATTTTCCAGATTATTAGCGAAAAAAATGAATTATTGCAGGATATTGAGTTGTACATGTTTTTCCTGTTTTTTTCCCTTTTTCTTATTTCTATTCTCATCAACTACCTTATAGCCAGGAAACTTTGGAGTCCGTTTTATACTTCCGTTAAATTGGCTGGGAGATTTGATATACAATCGGATAAGCCTTTGGAATTACCTCAGACTGATATAAAAGAATTCGATCAGCTAAACCAGGTCTTTGACCACATGACCCGTAAAATGAGAGATGATTACCTTAATCTGAAAGAGTTCAGTGAAAATGCGTCTCATGAGATACAGACTCCGCTTGCAGTGATACGATCAAAGACCGATTTACTTATGCAACAAAAAAACCTTAAAAAGGATAGCCTAAGTCTCATTAAATCTATAAATGAATCCACAACCAAACTATTTAAACTTAACCAGGGATTACTTCTTATTTCCAAAATCGAGAATCAGGTTTTTCATGAAAAGAAAATAGTATCATTGAAACAAATTACTATAAACGGCCTGGATAATTATAAAGAAATTATGCAGTTGAAGAAGATAACGGTTGAAATGGATGCCAATGATGAAGCTTTGGTTGAAATGAATGACGTGCTTGCAGAAATCATGATTTCAAACCTGCTCAGCAATGCAGTAAGGTTCAACATTGATGGTGGATTCATTAGATGTCATATTGATAAAATGTTTCTTATAATGACAAATGCCGGGTTACCTATCACTATTAATCCTGAAGATCTCTTTAAAAGATTTCATAAAAGCAGCAATAATCCTCAATCAGTAGGTCTGGGTTTATCTATTGTTAAAGAGATTACAGAAAGTTATGGTATGCATATAACCTATAGCTGTCATGATGCCATTCATGAAATAAAACTCCAGTACCGCCATAAAGAGAACTCACCACGCGCATTTAAATGAAATTTCTTAAATTTTTGTTAAAAATTTCCAACTTCAGTTCATCTTCAGAATCGCATAATAAATTCGTCATATCAAACCAATTAAATTATTAGATATGAAAAAGTTATTATTCATTATGGTTCTAGTTATGGGTGCTCTTGTGGTTAATGCTCAGCGTACTCCTGTAAAAGTTGCGGACCTTCAGAAGTCTATTACTGACAATATTGCTAAAGACTATGTTGGTTTTACTATCAAGGATGCAACCAAAGTTGTTGAAAAGGATGTTGTGACATACGATGTTGTTGTAGTAAAAGGAACAACCCAGGAGACTCTGTGCTATGATAATACTGGTAAATTCCTGAAAAAGATGGAAGCAAAGTCTGGTACAGCTAAACCGGCACCAAAACCAGCTACTACCAAGCCTCCGACAAAGTAATAATAACAAAGGGCTGTTAATCATTAAAAAAGGCTGTCTTCTCGCAAAGACAGCCTCTTTTTTATAGCTCCCATCCTTTCCTATATTCCCTTACCAGGAATTTATTGGCTTCAGGGACATTGGTAATCTTCATACCAAGGGTATCATACTCAACTCTTTTCCCGGCACGTAGCGCCACTCCTCCAAGCAGAATAGTTTCCGTAACAGGTCCGGTATATATAAAGCTTCCAGGTGATTGTGTGTTGTTTTTGAATGAGTTGATCCATATATTGTTTGGATCCTCACCGGATTTTTCAGAAGCGGTTCTTTTAGGAGTGATATTTTTGTTCTCGACATATAACTCAGGGTTTTCACCTCTGAATCCGGCGATTATTTTCCCTTTTTCACCAACAAACATCATACCTTCACGTTCCAGTGATTTCCCTGAAGAAATATACTCGTCAGGAGTGACAGGTTTCATACCTCCATCGTACCAGAAAAGATCAAACGTTGGTAGTTCTGCCTGTGCCTTGAACTTAAATCTGATTATACATGAAAGCGGGAAAGCAACATCATTCTTAACGCCTACTGCCACATTCCCCTGAAAAGCACAAGTAGTGGTTCCATAAGCCTCAGCACTTATCGCCGGAGAATTGATTCCCAGAGTCAGGAAAAGAGGAAACAGACTATAATGTCCCATGTCTGCTATACTTCCTGCACCAAAATCGTACCAGCCTCTGAAAACTGCGTTTGTATAATTTGGATGATATGGTCTATCCGGAACAGGGCCCAGCCATAAATCCCAGTTAAAGTCTTTAGGTATAGGAGGAGTTTCTGTGGGATTAGCTTGCCACTGCGGCCACATCGGCCTGTTCGACCAGTTATGTATCTGCTTTAGCTTGCCAATTGATCCATCGCTTATCCATTTCTTAATTACATCGTAGTCAGGTCTTTTACTCCATGCAAGAAGATGTGTGCTTAGTCCTGTTTTTTTTGCCGTTTCAATTGTCAGCCTCGCTTCATACATCCTGTTGGCAATCGGTTTATGCGTTACTACATGTTTCCCTTTTTTCATTGAAGCTATTGCTACAATGCCATGAAGATGGTCAGGGGTCATGATTTTTATCGCATTCAGATCTTTCTCTTTTTCAAGTAATTCCCTGAAATCCTCATAAGCAGCACATCCTTTATAGGTGCCTGAATCTTTTGATTTTCCATAATATTTCTGAACAAATTCCTGTCCGATATCTCTTCCTCCGGGTATTCCCTTGATATCTTCTCCCCATGAATTATCACCTAATGCCCTTCGGATACTGTCACGCACATCGTTTAACGACCAATCTATATAGTTTGTACTGAACTTATTGGGATCGCAGACAGCAACTATCTGCAATGCAGGATTCGAAATCAATGCTGTCATTTCTCTTAATCCCTGTGTCCCGCAACCAATATATCCAAGCGTGATCTTATCGCTTGGAGGAATATAACCTGGTCCCCCCAGAACTTGTCTGGGTACAATTGTAAGAGCCACGGAAGCAGCAGCAGCTGATCCAAGGAACTCGCGGCGGTTAATTTTTTTTGAGATAGCCATTTTTTTGAAATTGATTTATGATAAGTGTTAATAATTTTATTGGATATAATTTACGTCTTGAGTATCCGATAATCAAAGACTATGAATGTAACCTGCACTCTCTTTAAATGTTTCTATTCCCATTTCCACAAAGAAATTCTTTACTCCAGCTGTTTTGAGGGTGGCGAAAAATTCCTTCCAGTCAACGATTCCTTTGCCAATTGGAACTTCCTTCTTTTCGGTAGCAGACCAATCTGCAAGGTGAGCAGAAATAAATCTGCCAGGGTACTTTGTAAAATAGGTTGAAGCTTTATAACCCATGCTTATCACGGCTACCTGAAACTGCATTTTGACATATGCGGGATCGAGCTGGCTCATCAAAGCATCATAGATAAGAGTATCGCCGATTTTTTCAAATTCCATATTATGATTGTGGTACCCCATCTGGATACCTGATTTTCTGGTTTTTTGCCCCATCGTATTCAATTCGTCAGCGGCTTTAAGCCAGTCGCTGATTGTTGCCTCTTTTGGCAGACCGAAGCTGGAGAGAATCATTTGTGTCTGCCCTGATTCCTTAGCAAATTCAATGCGTTCATCAATGTGCTGTCTGAGTTCGTCCATTCCATAATGTGTGCTTGGCCATGAAAGACCAGCATCATTAATGATCTTCTTCATCTCTTTGGCTTTAAATTTCATCAGGGGGCCGAATCCTAAACTTTCATAACCGGGTGGGGAACACATTTCAACACTTTGATATCCCATATTTGCAACCATTTTTAAAGTACCAGGAAAATCATTCCCAATCTTTTCCCTTACGATCCATGCCTGGAATCCAACAGGCATTTTAACAGGTTCCGGAAGAACACCGGCATCAAGGTTCAGAGGAATCTGTGATGCAATAACAACTGATCCTATTCCCAGGGCACTTTTCCCCAGAAACTGTCTTCTTGATAATTTGTTCATAATGAGTATGTTTATATTAATAAGGAACGGTATGATTTCCTGTAACCAAGATGTTGCTGTCCATACAAATTTATAAAATTGACAGGATAAATAACTGAATCTCTTAATGTTTTTTAACCTGGCCTATCAAACTATTTTAGACAATTAAATTATCTTTAGGATATGAAAAAGATATATTATTTATTGTCCGGACTAACACTTATCGCAATGCCATTTACAAAATTTCCGCAAACAGAGATCAGCAACGGATTAATCCGTGCTACTATCTACCTTCCCGATGCCAGTAAAGGGTATTACCAGGGAACCCGTTTCGATTGGTCAGGTAATATGGTCAGTCTTGAGTACAGCGGCCATAACTATTTCGGGCAGTGGTTCACTAAATACAGTCCCGAAATACATGATGTGATCATGGGTCCGGTTGAAGAATTTACTCCTTTGGACTATTCTGACACAAAACCTGGTGGCAGTTTTATTAAAATAGGAGTGGGAGTAGTCTATAAACAAGATGATAAGCCATATACATTCAGCAGATTATACAAGTTATTAAATCCCGGAAAATGGTCAATAAAAAAGAAATCAGATCAGGTATTATTTATTCACGATCTTGAGGATAAGGTTTACTCATATCATTACGAAAAAACTGTCCGGCTGACAAAAGATAAACCAGAACTGGTACTGTACCATACCCTGAAAAATACAGGAACCCGTACAATTGAGACCAGTGTCTATGACCATAATTTTTTTGTAATTGATAAACATCCTATTGGTCCCGGACTTGTAGTGAAATTGCCCTTTAAGCTCAAAGGTGAAGGAGTGGGATTTGGAGAATTAGCTGAAATTCAAGGCAATCAGATATCCTTTCTCAGAACAATAGGTAACGGGGAATATGTTGAGTGTTTTTCTCTTGAAGGATTTGGCCCCAGTGCGGATGATTATGAAATCAGGATTGAAAATCGAATAACAGGGGCAGGTGTGAAGATTACCTGCGATCAGCCTTTTCTGAAGCTGGCATTCTGGGCCTGTCCGACAACCCTGTGTCCTGAACCATACATAAAAATTAAAGTAGAACCGGGAAAAGAAATCAGCTGGACGATAAAATACGAATTTTATACTCTGTCAAAATAACGGCTCAAAGGCGTAACGGCATAACGGCTGCATTATTAATCGCACACCGCATGCCGCATACCCTATACCACTATTTAATATTAGTTTTTGTACCTGTCTGTATTATAATATTCTTCCGCCATTCGTACTTAGAACCATTCTTCAAACTAAGTAATACATCGTATGTTCCAGGAGAACAGCAATTTGCGACTTTTATGTTCTCATAACTAATTATTTCGATGTTTTTATTTGGTGCAGGCGTGCCTGATTGTTTGTCAGCAGTTCCTGCAGGATATAATTTCATCACATTTACATCCTTGTTTACTCCGGTATAGCTAATGCCCCCTGCATTAAGATTAGTTGAAATCTTATATTTGATATCGGGTTTCATTGTAAAGTTTTCAAGCCAGATGTTGTGAGTCTGTCCAGAAATTCCAATAGAGATAAGTAAATCATATGTTCCGGGTTTTATACTGCCACTGGTTTTATTGGTAGATTGATCAGGAGGTATTGGTTTATCATGTTTGCCTTTTGCATAAAAGGATGGTATGCCAAAATACAGGTCTTGTATTGTACTGGATTTGAACCTGCTGACTTGTGTCTCGAAAGATGCTAGCCCTTTAAATGTAGCCGGTGTTTCTCCAATCAGGATCTGGTAATCGTACAGGGTTACAGAAACGGATGTCTTTGTTTTAGGTTTTATAATTATGTTGCCTATAACAAAGCTAACTGTACCAGGTTTTCCTGAAAGCTTGAAAATAAGTTTCAAGTCATATGTACCTGTTGCAGCTCCCTGCACCTTGATCTCTTTTCCTGCGTTCAGGAGCTTAAATGTCGAACCGGATATCAGATCCCCTAGGGTTCTGATATTTACGGCTAATGGAGTCTTGTCATTAACAGTAAGTGCTGCATAACTCTGTTGCACCCACACCTGGCTCCAGCAATGTTCAGTTTTGACGGTTATCCCGTTATCTAGTTTATAGCTGTAGTTCGAAACGGGCTGAGCCTGAAGGGAGAGAATTACGATTGTCTGCAAAGCCAAAAAGGAAAGTAGTTTTTTCATCAGAGTGTAATTTTAATCCATCAGAGTGTAATTTTAATCGTTGAGAAAGATCCAATCAAATTTACACTTTTTAAATGACAGATAAAATTTTTTTTTGAAGTCAGAAATGCGAAATTGGTATGCTAAATTGTATAAAACAAATTGTATGGACTGATTTTTTAATATCCTGAGGAATATTTACCTTTCAATTGTTGTCTATTAATATATCAACTCACTTTAATAATTAAAGAATATGAAAAGAAACATTGAAAAAATTCAGTTTAACGTCTCATCTTTCATAAGGTTAGTATCACTCACACTTATGCTGGCACTTTTTGCACCGGTAATGACAAATGCACAGGCCGGTAAAACAAATTTTGCCGGTGACTGGATATTAAATGCAGAGAAGAGCACACAGCCACAAGGTGGTCAGGGCGGCGGTAGCGGTATGAGAATGGGTGGCGGAAATTTTGTTGCTACTCAGGAAGCCAATCTTCTGACAGTTGTCAGAACAAGGACGAGTCAGGATGGTCAACCCACCACAATGACAATGAAATATACCCTCGATGGAAAAGAGAGTGTCAACACATCACCCAGAGGTGAAAGCAAATCCTTAGCAAAATGGTCTGCTGATGGAAAGTCTCTTACAATTGAAACTTCAAGGACCATGGATATGAATGGCGAGTCCAGGACAATGAAATCAACAGAAGTATGGGTGCTGACTGATGCAAAAACACTTACTGTTACAACTACAAGACAAGGCCCTAATGGTGAGGTAAAGAGTAATATGGTTTATGATAAGAAATAACTTTTAAATCTAATTGACAATTACTTGGCTCCGCGAGGGGCCTTTTTTTTGAATTTGAGAATAAATTAATCTATTCAGATGTCTAATAAGAAAAGAAATAATCCTGCAGCTTAAACAGGATATTGTTTTATGAAGACATCAATTAATAAATTATTATCATGAAAAGAAATGTTACAATCATCGGATTATTGCTTGTGCTTTTGATAGCAGGCAGTGCATGCCACAATGCAAGGCATGAAAGGAAAGACATGAGAGAAATGGGAAAGATGATCAGGATGAGAATGGGTCAGAATTTCAAACATTTCAGAGGAATGCCGGGTATGAGAGGAATGATGGGGCAGGGAATGAGAAATGGAATGATGAGATGTATGGGTCCTGGAATGGGAAATGGAATGATGAGAGGTATGGGCCGGATGCCTATGGATAGCACCGGATGGATGCCGATGGCACCTGGAAGAAGGATGCTGGAAAGTATTCCTAACGTCACGGAAAACCAAAAGAAGCAAATAGAAGATCTTACAAAAAAACATTTCGACGAGATGAAAAAACTCAGGGAAGAGATGTTTTCGAAAATGCAGAACATGATGGTTTCAAACAGGAAAGAAATGCTCAATATTCTTACTGATGAGCAGAAGAAATTCCTGGAATCCGGATCGGCTAAACTGTCTCCCTCACCTGAAAAGGCGAAATAATTAAAGCTGGTTGTTAGTTGCTTGTTACTTGTTACTCGTTAACTGTTTATTCTTCAGACGAGTAACCAGTAACCAGTAACATTTACTTTAAGTCAGGAGCATTCATGAGATCCCTGATTTGTCTCCAGCCAATAAGAATTATATGATTTGTCTTTAACAGTTCTTTAAATTCAGGACTTGAAACCAGATCAAGATCATGCTGACGCCAGGCAGAGCCATAATCATCGTGCCCCTTGCTTATTGCCTGCATTTCATCATTATCAAGAGCCAGATGAACTATCATCTCATTTAACCCGGGCTTCATTGCTTCGATGGCTTTTTTGTAAGCATCAATCCATTTCCCTGTAATCATCTTAGGTTCCAGCATGAATAAATTATCAAGAAGGAAGATTTTTGATTCCATTGATTTAGCCACATCGGGTGAAAACCAGGTCAGATATGCACGTGGAAACAAAACCGGCAAATGATATAATTCGGAAAGAGTCAGGTATATTTTTATCAATTCGGGATTAGCCAGAACACTGCCCATGTGAGTATCAAGATGGGTTGGTTGAACACCTAAGGCAATCGCTTTATCAACTTGGGCCTTCAGCTCTTTCTCTGCTTCAACTCCTTTTGCAACCTTGCCAAGTTCTTCTACCGAAGGATAAAAATAATTATTCTTATCAAGCAGGCTGGGAATCTGGTCTGAAGGAGTTATGCCACCCCATTTATACAGATCCCATTCTGACGTCATCGTAAGGTGAATTCCAACATCCAACCCGGGATGGTCTTTTACATAAGCCGCAATTTCAGGTGCCCATGGACATGGTACCATAATGCTTCCGGAAGTAATACCTTTATTATCGAAAGCTCTTATACATGCCGTATTAACGGAATGAGCCAATCCCATATCATCAGCATGGATTATAAGCAATTTAGAATCCTTTGGATATCCCAGCAATTCGGCCAGATTTTTATTTCCCTGTGAACTTATGCTGAGAGTGATTAATAAGCTGGTAAGTACAAGTAATAACTTTTTCATTTTGAGGTTAATTAAATACATTAATGATGGAGTTTATCAAAGTTTAGGTCCTTAATTCCTGTCAGGAATAGTTTTTTACGAAATTACAAATAATTCTAAATCGAAGTTAAATATGGCCCTGAATCTTAAACACATCTCCCAATAATAAAAAAAAGACCCCACAGGTTTTAGATCCTGTGAGGCCTCATACTTTGCCTTTCATAACATATGCCTGAAGATCAGTGCATAATCCTTTTTTTATTATTTTAATTCCACGACTGCATACTTTGAGATTTTCCAGAACTGGTCGGGATCTTTTATCTCTATGCTGGCTATTTTGTTGTCTTTGTCACGAACCAACTCGTAGGAGCTGCTCGGGTGACTGGTTATAAGCTTTGCATCTTTTGAATTCACCGGAATACTTTTCATTTCCTTAATGTTGACCTGGGTAAATAAATTGTCAGAAAAATCGCGATGTAAAGATTCTTTTTTTCCTAGTCCGAGAAATCCGCCTTCTTTAGAAACAAGTCCCTTAGCTTTCAGAGATTTGTAGGTTCCGGAAGCTATATAACCTTTATTCATTTCAGCGGTCTGATTACTTATTTTCTCATCCTTCTGTGCAATGGCAACCTGCTGGTCAGTCATACGGGTATTAAGCTGTCCGATCTCGAAATCCTTTTTTGTCAGAGTAACTTTCAGGTCAGCTATTTCAGTCTCACGCTGCTGTATTGAAGCTTCCAGTTCAGCAACTTTAACTTGCAGACCTTTAATTGTTCCACCTGAATTCTTCAGCTGCGCGGTCAACGATGCTATTTTCTTTTTATTCTGATCGAGCAGGGTATTAACATACTCAATATCCTTCAGGATCTGTTGCTTTTTGTCTTTTGAAAATTCCTGATCCGATGACTTCATCGTGATTATATTTTCCTTCTCTTTTACTGTGCTCAGGTCTTTTTCAATCTCATCAAATGTCAACATCCATTCGTTGATCACTGAATCGCGTGAAGTTAATAATTGTGTAAATGAGTGTTTCTGGTTTTCAACAATAGCAACATGTTTTTTCTGCTCATTTTTATACGTCGAATTAACCACCAAACCAGCTGCAAGAAGAAGTACCAAACAAATTATGGTGGTTGTGGTGACACCTTTTTTCATTCCTTCTTTCTTTGCTTTTTTTTCATTATTCCGCGAAGCCGCATTATCATTTACGATATTTCGGTTGCTGTTTACTTCATTTGTCATTTTTGTTCCTCCTTGTTTAATTTACTTTATTGTTGTAGTTTTTATTTTGATAAAAATGTGAAATTCATACTTATTTGTTTACTTATCAGGAGTAATGTATAATCCTCCTTTACCGGATAATTGCATTCCTTATTTCAAATATTATGCCTTAAATCGATTATGATTTTAACATATTTAAAATGAGCATATTACCAATATGCAATTTGAATGAGGAATTGTTCATTTTGAGAAAACAATTCTCATATTGAGAAAAAATGAATGGAGTGTTGATAGTTTTATTTGGAGGATTTATTCATCACTCCTTTTCTTCTTTTAATATTCGGTAGATGGTAGAAATTCCAATATCGAGTTTTTCTGCTGCCAGTCTTATATCGTTGTTGTTTTTCTTCAGCGTGGCTTTAATGATTTTCACCTCGTATTCCCGTAAGGTCAGATTGTCAGTCGTTACATCTGACAAAGGATCACCTCTGTCAACTACAAGGTCTGCTGGTTCGATCTCATCATCTGCTGATAAGGTAACTGCAAGTTCAATCACAGATTTTAATTCGCGAACGTTTCCCGGAAACGGATAACTCATCAGTTTTTTTTGTGATTGTACCGATAACTTTTTTAATGGAATGTTATTTTCATCGCAGAACTTCCCCATAAAATACCTTGCAAGGATCAATATATCATTTGCTCTGTCACGTAATGGCGGTAATTCAATTGGCAATCCTAACAGCCTGTAATATAGATCTTCCCTGAAGTTACCTTTCTTTACTTCCTCTTTCAGGTTTTTATTGGTTGCTACAACAATGCGACAGTCTGTTTTCACAGGCTTATTACTGCCAATCCGAACAATTTCTTTTTCCTGCAGAACACGTAATAATTTTGCCTGTAAATTCAATTCCATTTCACCTATTTCGTCAAGGAAGAGTGTTCCTCCGTCGGCTTCTTCAAAGCGGCCAATCCGTCGGTAGGCTGCTCCCGTAAAAGCTCCTTTCTCATGACCAAACAACTCACTCTCGATCAGCTCAGAAGGGATTGCTGCAACATTTACAGTGACAAATGATCTGTCTTTACGCTTCGAGTTGTAATGAATAGCCTTTGCCACCAGCTCTTTTCCAGTTCCTGTTTCACCCGATATTATCACAGTAATATTCGTACTCAGGGCTTTGTTAATAAGATCGTAAACGGTTTTAATAGCGGGACTTTCGCCAAGTATGCTTTCACGAAAACTATATTTTTTTTGAACTTCCTTTCGTAGAGTTGTTATCTCTCTTTTAAGACCAATACCGTTCCTTATATTTTTGACTGTGTTAAGAAGCCGGTCCTTAATATCTTCAGACTTGCTGATATAGTCATAGGCACCCATCTTTAGTAAGCTTACCACCGTGTCAATATCTTCCTGTTCAGAAATCAGTATAACCTGAACATCAGAATTTTCCTCCCTGATTCTTTTTAGGACATCAAGCCCTGTAAAGTCGGGAAGCCGGTAATCAAGGGTAACAATATCAGGTGATTCAAACAGACAATTCAAAAAATCTCTTCCGTTGAAAAAACTCTTTATCTCATAGTCAGGATTTAAAGAGAGAGTGTGCACTAAAAGCCTGTTATACCATTCGCTGTCTTCTACAACAAATATTTTAAAAGGCTTTTCTGACATATCCTGTTGAATTCTGGTTTATAGTTTATTACGGCATTTACAAAGTAAAGTAAAAATGGCCGTATTTGCCAGAGTTTTAACTGATTTTCGCGATATGTTCTTTTATAAGTCCACTGACGGCTTCAAATTCCAGTAAGGATTCTCCGGTCAGCTTTTCAAGATCCTGTGGTTCGATCTTTTTTTGAATATTTTCTTCAATCTTTCTCAAGAGATTACAGAGATCCACTGCACCAATATGCCGGCATGGTGGTAACATCTTATGAGCCATGTCAGCAACTGAGTCCAACTGTCCCGATTTAACCGTCTCCTGCATCTCGTTTATCCCTTTTTTTGTGGAATCAATAAAAGAGAGCAGCATCTGTTTTACAAACTTTTCATCACCCCCTGAAATATGATAGAGATTTTGTAAATTAATTTTTTCCTGACCGGCAGAGTTAATCTTTTCTTCTCTTACCAGATCAGCTCCCGAAACCGATGCGCAATCTTTAATCACAGAAAGAATTGTTGTCAGTAACATCTCTTCAGTGAATGGCTTTGGAAGAAAAGCGTTCATCCCGGCCCTTTGATATTTTTGCCAGTCTTCACTTATGGTAGCAGCCGAGATACAGATTACCGGCATTTCTGATTTTGTGATTTTCATCTCATTCCGGATAAACTGTGTTGCCTTTAACCCGTCTATTCCCGGCATCCTGGCATCCATAAACAGCAGATCATAGCGATCTGTTTTTAACATTTCCAATGCTTCCATTCCATTTGCAGCCTCATGATACCTGACTTTCCATCGTTCCAGTATCGTTTTGAAAAGCAGACGGTTGTATTCCTCATCGTCGACAACCAGGATTTTCATATTTCTGATTTCTTCAGGAATATACAGGGGAGGTTCAACTTCTTTTCTGACCTGTTTTTCATCACCAGTCAGGTAAGGGATATGACAGGTAATTTTGGTTCCCTGGTTTTTCCTGCTTACACATTCAATAGTACCACTATGCAATTCTATAAGTTTTTTGACTATTGATAAGCCTAATCCGGTTCCGCCATATTTACGAGTGGTGCTCATCTCCTCCTGTGCGAAATCTTCAAAAATGAAATTTATTTTGCTCTCATCTATACCAATACCTGTATCAATAACCTCCACAACCAGCTCAGTTTCTGATGATTCCTTTTTAATACAATTCACATTGAAATGTACTTCACCGTTCTTAGTGAATTTGACGGAATTACTAACCAGATTTATCATTATTTGTTTAAGACGGTATGGATCGCCCACCAAAACATGCGGGGTATCCGGACTTATTGCATAGCTTAACCTGGTATTATTTCTCATGGCCTGTCTTTCAAACAATGCATAAACATCTTCAAGAATTTGCACAATTGTGAAATGTACTTTTTCCAGAGCCATTCTGCCATTCTGCAATTTGGAAAAATCGAGGATATCGTTAATTATATCCGCGAGGTGATCGGAAGATGATTTGATAATTTTCAGTGAACGGGTTGTATTTTCATCCAGTGGTTCATGCAGAAGCTGTTCGGTAAACCCTGAAATAGCCGTTACTGGTGTTCGGATCTCGTGGCTCATATTTGCCATGAAGAGTTCTTTTGTACGGGCCAGTTTTTCTGATTCATCTTTAGAACTCTGCAGGGCAATCTGATAAACATGGGTTTTTCTTATGTATCGTACAATAATAAACATTACCAGTATTGCAAGGAGAGTACCTGATACTGAGAACATAGCCAGCCAGATATAAGTATTTGCTGCTAATTTATCAGCAGCTAAGGCTTTCGCTTTAACGAGTCCGTAAATCTCATTTTCTATTTTGGTAATCAGGTCATAAAACTGTTCTTTGATTTCACTGCTGGTGACAGCTAACTTCGACTCTCTTATCGTCAGTTTTGCTTTTGTTATGCTGTCTTGTTGTTCTATTTCTTTCAGATCGCTGATAATTTCCTTTTCATTCAACCTGTTTTTATTAGCTCGACTGAAAACACGTTTAAGTATACTTCTTTCAGTTTTGCTGTCTTCAACTGAGTTACTATCGAGCCTGACCGATAAATGTTTGAGATTTTCAACAACAGTGTAGTTATTATGGAGGTATAACAACTGGTTCCAGATAACAATGTTTTTTTCAATCAGCTTACTAATAGTGTCAGTCTGTTGGGTTAGTACTGAATCATTTATACATTCAGAATGCAATCTGCTTACTTTTTCATCAATGTTGGAGATTATTGTGTAATAGGGTCGAAGATCAAGAGTATCGTGTGTATTTGTATAGATTCGGATACTGTTTTGTGCTTTTTCCAGATCCATTGATATCTCCCGTATACTTGACAACCTGAGGTCAGGTTTTAAGTTCACCTGAATTGAAGCAACAATTGAAGAAAGGTTCCGATACGACAAATAACCGGTTGCTGAGAGTAAGATTACTGCCAGTATCATTAATAATCCAATCTTTATCTGAATTGAAATTTTCTTCACGGGCAGGTGGCAGGATAAATAATACCCAAAGCTATAATTTATGAGTTACTGCTTATTGTGATTAGATTCTTTGTTATCTGACTCTTTCTTTTTATCGTTTTTCTTTATTGTCGTTGCTGACTTTTTTTTAGCGCCACTCCTTTGGCTGGAAGGCTTCACCACTGTCTTTTTTGACAGGCTGGTTGCCTGGTGTGTACCTGTATTTTGTCCGGAATGAGGATTTATCACCGACTTGTCAGTCACTGTGGTAGTTGACCTCCTGTTTATCCCGGTATTGTTACCAGATGATGGATTTGTGACGGTTTTGTTGGTCACATTCGTAGTCGACCTCCTGTTTATCCCGGTATTGTTACCAGAATGTGGATTTGTGACTGATTTGTTGGTCATTGTGGTATTTGACCTCCGTGTTAAGTTGGAGTTATTCCCTGATGAGATAGCCGCTGATCTTCTGTATTGTTCCGGATGAGCTTTAGCGAACATTGCTTCCCCTTCCTTTCTTTGGTCGGGATGCGAATATGTTGGTTTATAATAACCCATCTCTATTCTGTGATGTATATCCGGAGAATAGGAACGTCTCCCATTGTAATAAAAGTCGTTCCATCTTGAATAGCGGTGGTAGTTCCATTGGCGGTAATGTCCGTAATAATAATGATTCCAATTGTCCTGATACCCATAGTAGTAATTCCAGGAGGACGGATGCCATGTATGCCAGTAACTTGGGTAATAGCCCCAGTACCATGGTGAGTGCCATATTGTATAGGAGGGAAGAAAAATAAATCTTACCAGAGGCCAGGCTGCAATTTGAACTGGTGTGGTATTTATATAAGTAACAGTCTGTCCATTAACTGTTCTTGTATCCCCTGTATATCCAGGATTGGATGTTTCCCCGTGATTTGCGTCATCAAATATTGGTTCAATTATATAATCCTTGCCATATAATTGTTCGTCACCTGTAAGTTGGATCTGCACCTGCCCATTCTGAAAACGCTGCACAGTAAAAACGGCAACATCCTGATTTTCCTTCGGGCTTACTGCAACCTGCAAAACAATATTATGAACATCTCCGTCGACATTATCAATTACTTTTATATAGTCCACCAGGTTATCGCCATTAAGGTCGAGATTATTGATAGTGGAGTTTTGATCATTCAGGTTTCTTTCAAATTCTTCAAGTGTTTTTGATTCCTGGAACAGCTTCATGACTGCATAAAGATTAAGATTATCTCCCGGGAGACCCAGCTTTTCCTCGTGATTATCCTGTGCCACGAGTGTCGTACCAGCGGCAAACAAAGCCACCAGAATAGATGTAATTATAAATTTTTTCATAAAATATATTATTAAAAGAACAAGTTAATACAAAAAAGTAATAACAAAACTTATACCAACTTTTTTTTCTGAAAGTTATGATCAGGTTTACTGACGTAACAAAAGGCCAGAGGTCAACCCGGACAAAGTATTATCCGTTTAATAGTTGTATTATTACACAAAATTGTTTAATTCAGAGATTTTCAACACAAGAATTCAATTATAAAAAACTAGCTTTATTAAAAATCAGTTCAGTCATATTTTCTGATAAATGATAAGATGCCAGGCAGCACTAACACCGGATTCTACTGCAGGAAGCTGAATATTTTATTTGAGGAGTTGTTGTCATAATTGCAGATAATTATAAATGCAGAATTCAGGCAAAATATTGATAATGATATTTGTTTTTGGCATGATCGGTGTTGGCAATAAACCGGCAAAAGAAAATATTGATATTCACCAGCTTTGGTCTGATTGCAAGTTGGAACAGATGATTTCCTATGAAGTCTTTAAAACTGCTATTCTTGGGTGCCAACAGATAGATAATCTTTATAAAAAAAACCTTGTAACTATAATTGATTTTTCAAAGCCATCAACTGAAAAACGGTTTTTTGTAATTGATCTGGAGAATAAACGACTTATTTATAAGTGCTTTGTTGCACACGGCAAAAACTCAGGTGATAATTATGCAAAAAGCTTCTCAAACCAGCCGGGATCTCTTAAAAGCTCACTGGGCTTTTTCCTTACAGCAGAAACGTATTATGGCGATCATGGCTATTCACTCAGGCTTGAAGGTCTCGAAAAAAGTATCAACGATAATGCCAGAGCCAGGGAGATAGTCATTCATGGGGCAGAATATGTAAGTGAAGAATTTATTAAAAAGTTTGGCAGGCTTGGTCGAAGCTGGGGATGTCCCGCCTTACCCGTTGAAATATCAAAAGAAATAATTGATAAAATTTCAGGTGGGAGCTGTCTCTTTATATATGGTGATGATATTTACTTCAGAGAGAATTCTGTTTTTCTTAACAGGAAGTAAACTTTACCGCATACCGCATACCGCAAAACTCGCACCTCACACAGGTTTATTTTTCACCAGCCTCCGACGCCTCTTTAACAACCTCCAGATTATGCCTGGCTTTCTCTGCAATTCCCGGATTCTGATTTTTCACAAGCTGTTCCAGGAGTTCTGTTGCTTTATTCCAGTTTTTGGCAAAGATATAGTCGTTGGATTCTTTAAAGGTACTGCCGGTATAAAGTTGTTTTGTATCATGAATTATGTAAGGATAAAACTTGGCTATATAATCCTGCCCGGCCTGAAATGCCAGGTCTCCGATCTCTTCTCTGGCTCTTGAGATGGATGGTACCAGTATAAATCCGGAATTTGCTGATCTGGGTATGAAGATTGATGACTGCTCAACTTCACTTCGGTCTATCAGATCGCCTTCTTCTGAATATAGGGACAAAAAAAACCTTGTATTCAGTTTGAAATTTATTGTTCTGTACCTTACTCCATAATAATAGTTAACAACAGTATCCCGCTCAAAAAAGATACTCGTAGAATCAAGAGTCAATAACAGGTTGGCATTAAATCTGTTACAAATATTATTAATAGTATCCACGGGCAGCAATGTTGTCAGGTCTCCGGCTTCAATGCTCTTTTTCAAAGTATCGCCTACGACGAAATTGAAGGAACTATCGCTTGAAACTGATGATAATCCGTCGAGTAAATTCATTACTCCTGCATGGTACGATATCCTATCCTTCTTATTTACATTTACTGGTACTGTGTAGTTGAACAAATTGACAAATACAATTTTATGATGTTCTTTCTCAAGAATGATCTCAGGGTCAATTCTCTTCCCGATGTATACTATTCTGATACAGGAAGATAATACCATTATAATCGACATAGGAAGGAAAAGCCTGATAAATACTTTCATTTATTCTTCTGATTCAGTTCAACAATGTGAAACTATAACTAAAAATAAGTAAAAAAATTATAACAGAAATCGGAAATATTCATTATGCTGCTGTTGACCAAATGTGAACTTGTACTAAATTGAATTTAAGCTGATTTTAGAATCATTAAATTTTTAAATTTGTACAGTTTAATCAATCATTAATAATATGAAAGAACTTGTACGTTGCCGCCCATGTGGATTTGTAATGGATGCGGACAAGCTGGGGGATGTCTGTCCGGCTTGCGGAATGCCCAGAAAAGTTTTTGAACCGTACAGGGAAAAGGTTTCCCGTAAAAGGTTGCTTTTACTCAATTTTGATCTTCATCCGATTGCCATTCATCTTTCTCAGGCCCTTGTCATAGCTATCCCCTTATTGGTGATAATAACAAATCTTTTTAAACAATTTCAGCCAGAAGTGCTGAAAAATGTTTTAATATTTTCAGTGTTTGTTTTCCCGTTTACCCTAATCCTGGCAATTATCACAGGAGCAATTGATGGACTGACTAGATTCAAAACACTTGCTACTCCTATTTTAAGAGTTAAAATTATATTCAGCCTGATAATACTTTCGTTATCAGTTGCCCTGTTTTTTATTGCTCCGCAGGGAAACCTTTATGTTCTGACAATAGGTTTAAGTATCCTGTCTCTTGGTGCCGGCATCCAGCTGGGTTTGTGGGGCAAGAAGCTTGTTAATGTGATATTACCCGGCTCATATCCACAGAAGAAAAGCAGTAAAGTAACTCAACCTGAAGGGGAGAAAGGGTGAATAGTTGCTACTTAAATTTTATCCATGAAGGCTGTCAGCATTAAAGAACTCAAAGAAGAATTAACTAATAATACACCTAAAGAACTGCGGGATCTATGTTTGCGTCTGGCAAGATTCAAAAAGGAGAATAAGGAATTATTGACCTATCTTCTGTTTGATTCATCAGATGAAGTTTTATATATAGAAAGTGTAAAAAAGGAAGTCGATGAGCAGTTTGAGTTGATAAACAGAAAGAGTCATTACTTGATTAAAAAAAGTTTCCGTAAAATTTTACGCTGTATCAGGAAATATGCCAGGTATTCACAAAAGAAAGAAACGGAAGTAGAATTACTGGTATATTTTTGTACAAAACTTAAAAAATTTACTCCTTCAATTAAGAAGAACTCCGGACTTCAGAATTTCTATAACAAACAAATAGAGACGATCAGAAAAAAAGTAACTCTCTTACATGAAGACCTGCAATTTGACTATGGAATCGAATTGAATGAATTAACCAGTGACTGAAAAATATATTATGTATTATAATCGATAGACGATTTTGATTGATGAAGAAAGCAATTTTTTTGCATTTTCTGGTGAAAAGAGTTACTTTTGACATATGTCGGATACCAGGGAAAATATCAGAATTGTTCATTTTGATTCAATTATTGTTATTGCGATTGTCTTTTTAGGGCTGTTGGTTTACAATAATTCTTTCAAAAATACAACTGGACAGAACAGGATCCCGGTTTCAACTTATATATCTGTAAGTGAGAATTACGCGGTTTGCTGCCCGTGTATCAGGTTACAGGTATTCCAGAAAACATGGATATCAAATAAGGATAACTTTAACCTTTTGGCTTTTAACAGGAATCTATTATCTGAAAACAAAAAAGCCGGTATAAAAGTCTCTCATCTTCAGATTATCAGACAAAGTTCACATATAATTCCTCAATTCATTCTCCGTTATCATCTGTTTCCTGCAGAAATGGATGAACCACCACATTTAAGTTAATTACGCATCTGTATTTCTACAGGGTTCATTTTTTTATTCTATTAACTTAATATCAAGAATTATGAAAAGCTTAATTTATTTAATTATTTCTATTGTTATTTCAATGACATTGACTTCTACTATACAGAAAACTTCTGAAAGCACTAAAAGTATCACACTTCAGTCAAGAGTGATTAATGTTTCTTCCGCTTTATTAAAACAATCAGCGGATATTATTTCCGCCAGGTTGAAAATGTCAGGTATTAACTTATTCGAAATCAAGGTTTCAGAAGAAAAAGGACAACTTAATATCGTATTGCCTGACAAAACTGACATGTCTGAAATTGAAGGAATGCTCACATCAAAAGGAGAGTTGGCTTTCTATGAGACATATACCCATAATGAAATTTCAGATTTATTGAAACATGATAATCAGCTTTTTACGATCCTTACTCACAATCAGGAAGAAAAACCTTCTGATCCCAGGGTGGGATGTACAAGTAATGAAAACCGAAAGGTGGCTGATAATTACCTCCGGTCGGCTATTCCTGTCAAGAATTGTAAATTATTCTGGGGATTTGAATCTAAAAAAGCAGGGTACTGTTTATTCGCGTTAAAAACCAATGAGGCTGGAAAACCATTATTGGTTAGATCGGATATTGAATCTGTTAAAATTGTCACTGGTAAGGATACGCAAGACTCAAAAATTCAGATCAAATTAAAGCCGGCAGCAATAAGCCTTTTTGCAGATGCTACAAAAAGCAATCTGAATAAAGTTATTGCAATCGTCATTGATGATCAGGTATATTCCTGGCCTGTAGTGAGGAATGTCATTGAAGGAGGAGAAATTGAAGTGACCGGTAGTTTCACTGCAAAAGAGGTGAATTATTTCCCGGCTCTCTTTAATTCTGAACAACTTCCGCTTAGTTTTAAATTACTGAAGTAAGCAAATTAAGAAGAGGCTGTACCGGTACAGCCTCTTCTTTTTATTACTTAATGCCTTCATCCGGGATCTGCCAGACAAAGCGAAGTGTTGAATGCTAATTTCCAAAAACTTTTTTAAGCAACTCTGATGTCCTGGCCATAGGATCCTTACGGATCTTTAATTCTTCTTTTGCAATCATAATAAAGAGACCATCAATGGCTTTTTGGGTGACATACTGAGTAAGATTTGGATTCATTTTTTTAACCATTGGAATCTTATTATAGATTGTAATCAGATCGCTCCAGTATCTGGTGGCATTAACATTATCGAGCGAAGTTTTAATTATGGGCTGAAATTTGTCAATAAGCTCAGGTGATGTGGTATTCTTCAGGTACATAGTGGCTGCATTATCTGCTCCTTTCACAATATTGATTGCATCTCTGACGGTCATGTCTTTTATAGCGGTTATAAAAATAGGTTTTGCTTCGCTGGCAGCTTTTTCAGCAGCCCTGTTCATGGATTCATTAAATTCATCCACTTTTTTACCCATTCCCATTGCCCTAAGTTTTGATTCCATCTCCTTTGCTTCAGAAGGGAAGGGAATTTTAATTTCAGGATTGCCCCAATATCCATTAAGCACAGAGACCAGTTTCACACTTTCACCTGTGCCATTTACCAGCGCTTCTTTAATACCATTGGCTGCATCCTTTTCAGTCAGCCCCTTGTTCTTAGAGTTAAGTAATCTTTTTGCATCCTTTAAAAACTGAGCTTCTATTTGTTGGATACTAAGAAGTGCTATAATTAGAAGGAAACCGATCTTTTTCATGTTACTTGTAATTGAAGGTTGGAATTACTCATACAAATATCCTGCCAAATGATTATATCATGCATTCCCGGTTTATTGTTTGTCCCCTTCTCTATTCTCCGCCATCTTATAAATACATTTTTCTTGAAAATCTGTTGATAAGCCAGGCTTTAAACACCTTGCATGAGCAATAAAACAAACTTTTATTTTCATATAGTCCATAATAATCCGAGATAGGAAGTAAATGTATTATCTTTTGTCAATGTATGGCCAAAAGAAAAAATGAAATGAAATTTCTCAGAAGGATTAATTGAACCTCCCAGATTGAATCCGGTTTCAGATTTGGTGATTTTAGTATCAGCAGTATGATAATAAAGTTCTCCACCCAATGTTATAAACTTTGAAAAGTCGTACTGGATCTCCCAGCCTGAAAATATCCAGTTTTTATTATTAGCACCTTGATTAATCCAGTAACCAGCTCCTCCGTAAGTAGTCAGTTTTCCCCATGATTTTTGCAACCATACCGGAAGATAGATCTTCATTTTCCCGTCACTGAATTCACTGTTTTTAATTGTGGGAATTTCCAGAATAGGGAAGGTACCTATCTGAGGGGCGCTTTCTGTTTCCTGCACAAAACGGTATTTTATTCCAAATTCTGTATCTGCATATCCGTAATCAGAACCATGAGGTCTTGCATAATCATAATTCATTGGCAATAATAAATGGACCTGAACATTTGGAATCAGCCCGTAATTTAATTCAATATGAGGAGCTGTTCCGGACCATACTCCGGTCTGCAGGTTATTTATTGATGATATGTAGTACTCCCAATGTTTAAATATGACAGTTTCAGGGTCGTCAGTATCGAAAGGTGGCCCGGCATAAATCATTTGAGTATTTAAAAAGACATATATGACTGAAAAAACTATATATTTTTTATCAATTTTTGACATATTATGTGATTTCAATACTTCAAATATTTTTAAATCAGGCCAACGACTTATTACACAACTTTAATCTTATATAACATGAAAATATGATTTTTGTTTAAACATTGTCTATCATTCTGCTCCGCAACCTTACTTTAATAGTTATACCTGAAATAAAACCTTATCTTTGATCAAATTCGTCCGACTGGATAATTATTAACGAACCAAATATCATTTTATGGGCAGATCGCAGGAAACATCGAACAAAAAAGAAGTAAAAAATAAAAAGGATAAAAAAAGAAAAGAAAAGGAGAAGAAGCGGCTCATCAGAAAAGAGAGTGGAAAAAGCAGCTTTGCCGATATGATTGCCTATGTTGATGAGTTTGGAAAGATTTCCTCAACACCTCCAGATCCTAACAAAAAGATTGAGGTCCAAGCAGATAACATCGAAACCGGAGCTAAGAAAAATATCCCTTCTGCAAAAGCCAGTTACATACGAAAAGGTGTTGTGACTTTTTTCAATGATTCAAAGGGCTTTGGATTTATACGTGATATGGAAAATAAACAGAGTGTTTTTGTTCATGCCAACAACCTGCAGGAACCGATCAAAGAGAATAATATTGTCGCTTTTGAAATAGGGAAAGGGCCTAAAGGGCTGACAGCTTTAAATGTAAGGTTGTTTAAGGAATAATAATGTTCATTTGCCTTCGGCGAGTTCACTTCGTTCGGTTCTTTTGCTCCTCCAAAAGAAAGTAACATGAATTTGTGGCGAACAAAAAATGAACAGAACCCGTTGTGAACATCTTTTAACTATTAAATTAAACAATTCAGGCAAACCATTGTTCTTATTACAATGATTGACTTGTTATTAAATATGGACCTAACCAGTGATTTCTCTCAGGAAAGAGAAATATCAATCTCACATTTTGCGGTTAATGCAACAACTAACCATATCGTTTTTCGCTCACTTTTTTTATGATTTTGTTATGAAAAGTATTTTAAAAAAGATAGTCTCGATCACCTTTTTGCTGACATTGGCTTTCAAAGTATTTGCTCCAACGAGTGAATCTCTGATCGTTGTCAGAACTTCTCCTCTTGAGCCGTATAAAAGTCTTATTCACGCAATAGGTATGGTCGAAACTAAGTACGACACTCTGGCTTATAATCCTCTTGAGAAGGCAGTTGGCTATTTCCAGATACGTCCAATACGTCTTATAGATTACAATAGCAGAACAGGAAGCATGTATTCAAGGAATGACTTGTTCAATTATAAAATTTCCGAGAAGATTTTTTTATACTATGCTACTGAGATAGGTCCGTACGATTTAGAACGAATTGCCAAGACCTGGAACGGTTCAGGTAAGAGTACTATTCTCTACTGGGAACAGGTAAAGAAGTTCCTTTAGGCAACCTGTAATAAAACAGGAACTCATAGCCATTCCATTTTACCGGGGTGTTTAGACAGGCAATAGCAAAATCATCTTTTATATAAGGTGTTATAAGATCTTTATACCTGGCTATCAAAGGAATGCCGATAAGTATAATTGAAAATATTGTCCCGGTTACCAGGAGTATCCATGTAAGGTATTTTTTGAATGTATTCCTGTCATTAACCAGTTCATATACAAAGGAAGCGGCAAAATAGGAAAGAGGAAAATATGCGAGAGATGAGTAGTGTACAATTTTTGTTTTTTAAAACCATTAGTATCATATTGTTCAAATTTAAACAGATATTCTGAATTCCTGATTCCAGTTAATAAAATGCTGAAATTTTGTAATGAGGTATTTGTGGTATGATTGAACAAGTATACTTAACTTCACGTTTGATAGAAATACATTATGGAAGAAAGAAATACCACAGGCTGGCAAAAACTGCTGACAGGGTATCCCTGGTTCAGGTGCAAAGGATGTTACGGGATAACAGCTTATTCGGAATTTATGCCCCCGCCGCGACTGGGCTATAAACCATATGGCAAACCAGATAATCGTATTCTGGAGGAAGATGATCTTTTTGGGTGGAAGATTTCAGAAATGGAAGAGGAATATGAACTCAAACCCGGGATTGAACATATCGGCCATCAGATAATGAGTAATATTCTGAAACTTGGCATGGGACTTCCAGAGCATTTTATCAGTGGTCATGGAGGGGAGAACCTGCTGAATAACCCTTATTGGCCACCAGAACTGGCCTCCCATGCCGGGTCTTTACTGCACGAGAGATATGTGACATTACTGCCACTAATGCTTTCCCGTACCCAGGATGATAAGGGAAGAGTTATCTGGACTTTCTTCGGAAACAGCATTCATGAACCTGAACAGGTTTTTTGGAAAAGTTTCTTTATTGCACCGGGAATGGAGATATCTGAAACTGAATCAATATCTTTCTTTACAGGATTGTTGTCTGAAGCGTATGGAGAAAAACTAACTGATGGTGAATCTCTTTATAATGCGGGATTCAGGATAATGACTTCTGAGGGATCTGTACTTCCGGCCTGGACAAAGAAATTTATTGTTGTTGACGATTCATCATTCATGAACGTAAGATATCTCTTGACATTCAGTCCTTTCAGCATTCTTCCGGAAATAGTTAAAAATAATTATCTCTCAGGGATATTATCTTTGGTTCCGTTTCCGGGGAGTCTGGTATTCTGGGGCATGCCTGGTTATCTCCGTCTGAAAAAAGAACTTCCGGTAACCGCCCAGATCCCGTTACTGAACCTTGTAGCACGAAACAGGGGAATTGGAGGATTGCGGGTGACACAATCAGGATGGCTTCACGAGCCACACGCTGGTAGTAAAGACCTTAAAATGAACGAAAATCTTATAAAAGACACTTACCATCGTACCCACCGCTGGCAAAGGGTCCACAGATATCAGGATGAACTGAATGAGGTAGCACATAAGATAAGATTGATAAAAGCATTATTTAGTACTGAACCCGATTCTATGGGTTTGTATGACAAGCCATTAGCCTGTAACAGCCAGCTTTGGAACAATAAGTTCGAACTATTGTTAAATGGTCCGAAAGCAGGAAGGAGAAAAATATTGGAGGTTGAGAAGACCCTTTTAAAAGGAGGACTTTTTGGATACAGGTTCTTTTATCCACCGATGCGCGTCGGGGAGCATGAAATATATTTGCACAGGCCTCTTGTGGCTTTTGTCTCGAAAGAATCTGATAAGGTTGAGATAAGGGCTGAATCGCTTTTTGGATATATCACTGGTTATCAAGATAATAACCAGGAGATGTCAAATCCGGTTGAACTTTGGCCAAGGATGCAGAAGCGCGACCTGTATCTTTCTGCTCTTCATGATTTCAATTCGGTTAATGATCATTATGCTCATCAAACTTCTTTCAATATTATCTCCTTGCTAGAGAGCTGGAAGATGCAGAAGCGGAAGCTCTTAAAAAGATCGTTTGCACAAAACCTTTTAAATATTGCAAAACATAAAACGCTTGAACATTGGTTTGACGAACTGGATACTCATCTTACTTTACCGGAAAAAGCCGGTCAGATCCAGAAGGTTCTTGGAAAAATTATAGAAGAGCATTATGATTCAACTCTTCCTGAACCACTTACCTTTACTGAAACATCTACACGAAAATTTGAAGAAAATTGGTGGAATGATATAAAATTCCTTGCACAAGGCGAATTCATATACAAGGATAATGCAGATATAATGCTTGATGAGACAACTCTTTCATTGGTACTGAAACAACAACGCGATCTTGAACAACTGGGAGATTATTTTATAGGAAGGTATCGTAAAGTGATAGCTGATGCGGGCATGGAAGGTCAGGCAATGGTGGGAGAATTGCCGTTTAAATGGAATACACTATTTGATTTCACACAATATGGAGGTTGGCTGGGAAATCAGAATGGCAATATTCATGAACGAAACTTACTTGTAATTATACCGGGAAAAAACAGAAAGCAGGCAGTTGTACTTGGAGATCATTATGATACTGCTTATATGGAAGATGTTTATGAAAAAGAACGTGGCGGCTCAGGAGCACGATTAGCAGCAAGGGGTGCCGATGATAATTATTCTGCGAGTGCAACACTATTACAGTCAGCGCCCATCCTTTTAAAATTGTCGAAAGAGGGTAAGCTTGAGCGAGATATATGGCTTATACATCTTACCGGTGAAGAGTTTCCGTCTGATTGTATGGGCGCCCGCAACCTCTGTCAGTCCCTGGTCGAAAAAAATCTGAATCTGAAAGTGGATGAAAAGACTAATATAGACCTTTCAGACACGGAAATTGTTGGACTTTATGTGATGGATATGATAGGTCATAACCGCAATAATGACCAGGATATTTTCCAGATATCACCCGGAAAAAGTGCTGAATCATTGTACCTTGCATATCAGGCACATCTTGCAAATATGATCTGGAATGAGTGTACTCATAAATGGAACAGGCAACCCGAAAGATTAAATCTGAGCCGGGGTGAACGAATTAAAGAAATGAAGGAAATACCTGATATTGCCAGGCATCTGGCTTTGAAGGGAGAGGTGCGTACACAGTACAATCCACATAGTTCACTTTTTAATACCGACGGACAGATATTCTCTGATACAGGTGTTCCAGTGGTGCTTTTTATGGAGAACTACGATATAAACAGGACTGGTTATCACGACACAAAAGATACTCTTGAGAATATCGATCTTGATTACGGTGCAACTCTTGCTGCTATTGCAATTGAAACGGTCGCACGCGTTGCAACATTACCAGAGACTGGTTTCAGCTAACTATTATTTTTATTCATTATTTTTTTTCAACTTTAATAATTATTATAACACTAAATTTATTAAACCATGAATATTACATTCAGAACAACTCCTGAAAAACGTGATATAAAACGAGTGATGGAAATTGTTGAGTCAACAAAATTCTTTTATGACCACGAGGTTGAAATTGCTGTTGAATTGGTCGCAGAACGACTAAGCCAGGGTGAATCAACCGGGTATTATTTCGTTTTTGCAGAAGTCGATGGTGTCACAGCTGCCTATTCCTGCTATGGACCGATCAGCATGTCAAAAACAAGTTATGATCTTTATTGGATCGCTACTCATAATGATTTCCGTGGAAAAGGTATTGGAAGAAAACTTATTGATGAGACCTGCAATCAGGCAAGAAAAATGGGATGTAAGATTCTAATTGCCGAAACTTCAGGTTTGGAGCATTATGCCCCTACAAGAGCATTCTACGATAGTAATAAGTTCGAACTGGAAGCCAGATTGAAGAACTTTTATGCTGAAGGCGACGATAAACTATTTTATACCAAAAGAATAGATTAGTTACTTGTTGCTCGTTTCTGGTTCTAACGAGCAACAAGCAACCAGAAAAAAGCAATACTGATTAGTTTAATTTGCTATATCAACTTTTACAGACGCAGTTTTTAATCCTTTTGATTCAGCCTTAACTATAAATGAACCTGTTGCACCTTTTTCCGCGGCGATTATTACAAGACACAAACCATTATAAGCTTTCTTTGACTTAGCCTGGAATGACTCATGGCTCGTAGCATCACCGTTATCGGTTGCAACGATTCTTCCCGGCCCTTCAATGCTGAAAATGAGCTGGTTATTGCTTTTCGGAACAAGGAGCTTATTCTTATCTTCAATCCTTACAGTAATATAGATAAGGTCAGTACCATCAGCATGAATAACAGGTCTGTCAGCCGCCATGGATAACACAGATGGTTTATCAGTTGTACGAACTACATCATCTGCCCATTTAATACCATTCTTATAAGCAATTACTTTAAGTTCACCGGGCTGATATACAACATCATCCCACTTTAGACGGTATTCAAATTCCCCCTTTTTCTTCTTACCAAGCGATTTGCCATTCAGGAAAAGTTCAGCTTCATCACCCGAAGTATAAACATAAACGGGTGTAACCAAACCTTTTCTTTCGGGCCAGTTCCAGTGAGGGAAAATATGCGCCATCGGAAGTTCGGGTCTCCATCTTGACTGATAAAGATAGAAGCGATCTTTCTTAAATCCTGCTAAGTCCATTATTCCAAAGTAGCTGCTGCGGGATGGAACCTCTTTTACACCCTCTTTCTCCAGCATTTTAAGTATTTCGTCGTACCCCCAGGAATTTGGTTTGAGACCAGTCAAATCTCCATAATATGGCGTAGGCTCACCTATATAATCAAAGCCTGTCCATACAAACTCGCCCATGGCAGCGGGATATTTATCAAGCATCGTCCATTGCTGGTCGGGTGTGGTTGCCCAGCCAGGATAAGCTACATCATACGATGTTACCTGGAAAATCCCCTTGCCGGGCAGGTTATTGTCGAGATCACCCTGTACAATCGGGAAAAAGTATTCACCCCTGGAACTGACTGTTGAAGCTGATTCGGTCGAAATTAGTCCGAGATTAGCATTGTCTTTCAGATCGTAAAACCTCTTATAGTCACCAAGATGGTAATTAATGCCAAAAACATCAAGTGTCTTCTGGAACCCATTTGTCCCGGAGTTGCCATTGTCGCAGCCAGATGTTACCGGGCGTGTATTGTCTTCTGACTTGACTATTGAATTGAGAGCTGTTGCAAGGTAAGGATTTCCCTGATCAGGAACCTCGTTTCCAATACTCCACATAAACACGGAAGGATGATTCCTGTCGCGGCGTACCATAGCTTTTAAATCTTCTGAATGCCAGGCATTGAATATGAGATTATAATCTTTTGGTTTTTTACCAATTCTCCATGCATCAAATGCTTCAACCATAATAAGAAATCCCATCTTGTCACAAAGATCAACCAGTTCCGGGGCAGGTGGGTTATGACTTGTCCTGATGGCATTGCAACCCATCTCTTTCAGGATTTCGAGTTGACGTGCTGCAGCACGTGTATTGAAAGCAGCTCCCAGAGCTCCCAGATCATGGTGGTTGCAAACACCCCTTATTTCAACTCTTTTTTCATTGAGGAGGAAGCCATTGCGTGCTGTAAAATTCAAAGTTCTGAAGCCGAAATTGGTTTCATATCTGTCAGTTACAGTTGTTCCCTGCATCACAATCACAGCTACACGGTATAGTTCCGGTTTATTTATATTCCATAAAACCGGTTCTTTTACCTGAATATCAAACCTGAAGTCATGATTCTTCATGCCCGGAATTGTTGCGGTGACAATACCCGATTCTGCAACAGGTGTAGCCGCAGGTTCAAATTTATCATTCAGTTTATAAACAAGGGCTTTAACTGTAACTGGTACCGGATCATTAAAATGGCTTTCAACTTCAGCCTGTACGCTCAGCATGCCTCTCTCTTTCTTAATCTCAGGGGTAGTACAGAAAACGCCATTATTTGCAATCTGCAATTGTGAAGTTTTTACCAGCCAGACATTCCGGTATAGACCTGCCCCCGGGTACCATCTGGAATCCCAGTTCTTGGTGTCGAGTCGTACAGCAATAATATTTTCTTTCCCGATAATTATATAAGGTGTAAGATCGAGACGGAAAGAAGTGTAGCCATAAGGCCATTCTCCTACATACTTCCCGTTCAGCCATACTTTAGCATTAGCCATTGCTCCGTCGAAATCTATATAGATACGTTTTCCTTTATCATTGTCATTAACGATAAAATGTTTCCTGTACCATCCGATCCCTTTCCATGGTAAAAGTCCGGTATTGTTCTCAAGCGTATCGCTGAACGGGCCCTCGATTGCCCAGTCGTGTGGCAGATCCAATGACCTCCAGTTATTGTCGTTGACTGAAGGGAGCTGCAGGTTTTCAGGCTCCTTATCAGTTGTAACAGCTTCATCAGAGGCATTAAAATACTTTACGAATTTCCAACCCTGGTTAAATGATTCTCGTGACCGTGGTGATTCCTGTGCTATTAAAGCATCACTGATACAGATCGTTATCATAATCATCAAAAATGATAAGATTGATATTCTTTTCATATTATGCTTTTTAGAATTTTTCTCTAAAGTAGTCAAATCCATGGAATCAGTGATACTTCATACTCTGATAAAATTCACAACCTTTACAGCTTCTAAAGCCTTTATGGCTTTTATTGACTATTACTTTTATCTTTTTACTTTTATCTTTTTACTTTTGTCTTTTATCTTAATACTCTCTTCAATGAATAGATCATCTGTCATTTACTTAGCATTACTAATCTCCATTTTACAATTGTTTCCGGTTCAGGCCCAATATCAACCGCCGGCAAATAAGATATTTACCCGGCAAGACACATTACGTGGATCGATAACTCCTGAGAGAGCCTGGTGGGACCTGACGTATTATCATCTTGATATTGTGGTAAATCCTTCCGACAGTACGATTTACGGAACTAACACTGTCACATACAGGGTTTTAAAACCTTACAATATAATGCAGATTGATCTTCAGGAACCATTGAAACTGACTAAGGCGGTTCAGAACAATAATACTCTTAACTTCAAAAGAGAAGGCAATGTATACTGGATTGAACTTACTGAGAAACAGGAACAGGGAATGATCTATTCCGTTATACTGACTTATGGGGGAAAACCAAGGGTTTCAACAAGGCCTCCCTGGAGTGGTGGCATAACATGGAAGAAGGATAAAAACGGTCTGCCTTTTGTCGCCTCCTCCTGCCAGGGTGATGGAGCAAGTCTTTGGTGGCCATGCAAGGACCATATGTATGATGAACCCGATAGTATGCTGATAAGCGTGAATGTTTCCGGAAACCTGATGGATGTATCAAACGGAAGGTTGAGAAGTGTGGTCAGGAAGAAGAATAAAACAAAGACATACAACTGGTTTGTCGCGAACCCTATTGACAATTATGGTGTAAATATCAACATTGGTGATTATGCACACTTCTCCGAAATCTATAAAGGTGAGAAAGGGGCGCTTGATTGTGATTATTACGTACTGAAGGAAGATCTTGAGAAGGCAAAACTTCAATTCAGGCAGGCTCCTTTGATGTTGACTGCTTTTGAACACTGGTTCGGTCCTTATCCGTTCTATGAAGATGGATACAAACTTGTAGAGGCGCCTTATCTGGGAATGGAACACCAGAGCTCTGTCACTTATGGCAATGGATTTAAGAATGGTTACCGTGGAACTGATCTTAGTAATAGCGGATGGGGTTTAAAATTCGATTTTATCATCATACATGAATCGGCCCATGAATGGTTTGCAAACAGTATCACCTATGATGATATTGCCGACATGTGGGTTCATGAGAGCTTTGCTAATTATGCAGAATGTCTTTATGTTGAGTATTATTTTGGCAAGGAGGCAGGAAGTGAATATGTTTTAGGAACGCGCAGTAATATAATGAACGATATCCCGATAATAGGTATCTATAATGTCAACCATGAAGGCTCACACGATATGTATTATAAAGGCGGTAATATGCTTCATACACTTCGTCAGATTATTAATGATGATGAGAAATGGAGAGGTATTTTGCGAGGCCTTAATAAAGATTTTTATCATCAGGTTGTGAAAGGCTCTCAGATTGAGAACTATTTAAGTGAGAAAACAGGGATTAACCTGAAATCCTTTTTTGATCAATACCTGAGAGATGTAAGAATTCCTGTATTTGAATATTTCATAAAAGGTAATAATCTTACTTTCAGATGGAACAACTGTGTTACGGGATTTGATATGCCCCTGAGAATATATGCCTCCGGAGAAGAAATGAATATATCTCCCAAAACCGGACCAACCACTATAAAACTTGATTCTGATAATGCGGTTATTAAGGTCGATCCGGGATATTATGTTGCAAAGCTGAATATAACAGGAGAATAAGTAAGTCAAAATGCAAAATGCAAAAGTCAAAAGGAAGACAGAAGAGAGTATATTTAACCCGGCAAGAATTCTGTGAAACTCTGTGACCCTCCCCTTTGCGTACTCTGCGGTTAAAAAACCGGCTATTTTATAGGATAAGGTGGATGATTTGGGATCTTTTTAGCCTGTGTTTTCAGATCTTCTAATATAACCTCGATAGCTTTATTTAACTGCTGATCTGTACCTGTATATTCAAGATAAGGATCATTGTCGACAACAATATCAGGTTCTACCCCAGTGCCTTCGATAATCCATTTTTTCCCTTCCAGATCATATCTCGAAAATTCCGGTCTGTTCAGAAATCCTCCGTCAACCAATGGAAGGGTACCTCTTATCCCGGTTACACCCCCCCAGGTTCTTTTCCCGACTACTTTACCAAGGTTATAGTTTTTAAACCTGTAAGTGACTATATCACCATCGGAAGCCGAAAATTCATCACATAACATTACCATAGGGCCATACATAGTTCCTTCCGGATCGACATCTGGTTTTGAATTACGGGTAATAACTATTTGTGATGCAACCCTTCTCAGATTCTCAATGATAATTGGAGAAACAAATCCTCCTCCGTTACCTCTTACGTCTATCACCAGCGCTTCTTTTTCAAGTTGTGGGAAGTAATATTTAATGAACTCATTAAGGCCATCCACTCCCATATTCGGGATATGAATGTAACCTACCTTTCCATTGGTGGCTTTATTTACTTTCTCTATGTTATCATTCACCCATTTTAAGTAATATAATTGGGATTCATCATCAATTGGCATAACTGTGACCTCACGTTTTCCCTGTTCCTGCGGCAGGGCGTTCAAAATAAGCTTAACCTGCTTACCGGCTTTATTTACAAGAGCTTCATAAATATTATTCAATTTATTTACCGGTTTTCCGTCTATTGCCAGTATAAAATCACCTTCTTTTGCATCTACCCCAATTTCAGTTAATGGCGATTTAACCTGCCCGGTCCAGTTCTGTCCTTTTAATATTTTATCTATCCTGAAATAGCCGCTCGCTTTATCTTTAGTTATTTCTGCACCAAGTAACCCTGTTTTGATCCTCTCGGGTTGGGGTCTGTCGCCTCCGCCTACATAAGCGTGCCCAATATTCAGTTCGCCGATTAATTCGCCGAGAATATATGTCAGATCATTCCTGTGATTAACATATTTCACTAATTCTTCATATTTATCACCCTGGGCTTTCCAGTCAACGCCATTCATGTTAGGAGAATAGAAAAAATCCCTCATCTGGCGCCACGATTCTTTATAGATCTGTTCCCATTCTTCCTTTTTATTGATGGTCATCTGCAGACCAGACAGATCCAATTTGTCTGTCACCTTAACTTCTGAGGAAGGAAGGCTAATAATACCGTATGCATTATTTTGGGCAACGATCATTTTCTTTTTATTTGCTGATATTTCATAACCATCGACAAGTCCCAAATTCTTTTCTTCTCTTGCATCAAAATCATACATATATAAAACTGGTTTATCGTCTTTCTGCCCTTTTCTCTGATAAAAGAGTTTGTTTTCCACTGAATTCAGATTGAAATAATTAGAGGCTTTTAAAGGTAGTTTTCCGATTCTTCCCTCGATCCCGTCAATATCAATTTGTATATCAGGGATCTTTGCTGTTGGTTTAGGTTCCTTTTTTTTATCATTTGCTTCAGGCTTAACTTCTGCAACGGGCAGTTCTGCCTCATCACTTTTAAGCCTGAATAAAGATGGGGTATCTTTACTTAATGTGACAAAATAAATATTATTCATATCAGAATAACTAATTGTCGGTCCTATATTGCTGAACTCGGGATTAAAATCTCGCGAAGAAACAAAGAACAGATATTTTCCGTCACTGCTGAATATCGCGCTAAAAGCATTATACCAATTTTCTGTGACGGGGTTTGATTTTTTCTGTTCGAGAGAATAAAGGTAGATTTGCTGGAACCTGTTATCGCTGTATTTTGTATAAGTGATCCATTTACTGTCAGGTGACCAGGCATATTCCCTGATTTCAAATATGGAATCAATATCGACATCGGTAGTCACCTTTGTATCAATATCTACATAATGCAGTGTTTGGTTGCGATCGGACCAAAGAAGTTTTTTACTGTTGGGTGACCAGTAAGGCTGATATTTGTAGTTTGCACTTCCGGAAGTGATCTGCGCGGCTGGCTGGCTTCCATCCTGAGCCTGGATAAATATCTCATCTTCACCGGTTTTATCTGAGATGTAGGAGATCCACTTTCCATCAGCTGACCATTTTGAATCTCTTTCGTGTATCCCTGATGATTGAGTAAGATTTCTGGTTTCACCATATTTTTCAGGCACAGTAAACACTTCACCATGAGCTCCAAATATAGCTCTCTTCCCATCGGGTGAAATTTCAAAATTAGTTATGCTTTTACTGACATCTTTCAATTCAGGTCTTCCAGACAGGAAATCTTCAGCAATTATTATTTTCACTTTCCCTGATTTTTCTGTTGCCAGGTCCATTTTATAGATGTAGCCTCCATTCTCATATACAATTGCTTTATTTCCAAGTGATGGGAATTTAATATCAAAATCGGGGAAGTCGGTAAGTTTCTTTGTTTGCCTGGAAGTAAGGTCGATAACATACAGATTCATCCTTTTGTTTTCATCCCTGTCCGACAGAAAATATATTTTATCTCCATACCACATAGGAATAATATCCTGTGCAGGATTATTGGTTATGTTTTCAACTTTATTGGTCTTGAAATCGAAGACCCAGATATCATCAGCCATGCCTCCCCGGTATCTTTTCCAGGTTCTGAATTCCCTGAATATCCGGTTGTAAGCCATTTTCTGATCATCAGGCGAAAATGAGCAAAAACCTCCCCGTGGAACAGGCAGCTCTTCAGGTAAAGATCCATCAGTATTTACTGAGTAAAGTGAACCGTTGAAATCGTTAAATGACTTTTTCCTGGAACGAAAGATTATACTCTTATTATCATGTTTCCAACCAAGAACTATGTTGTTAGGGCCCATCCTGTCAGCAACATCATCGCGGCCTAATGTCGCAGTGAAGGTTATCCTTTTTGGTATACCTCCTTCCGAATTCATAAGATAGACTTCAGTATTTCCATCATATTGTCCGGTAAAAGCAATGGTCTTACCGTCCGGTGAAAACCTTGTAAACATCTCATAACCATTGTGATTTGTTAACTTTCTTGCAATCCCGCCATCTGCTGAAACAGAATATAGATCACCTGCATATGTAAATACAATCTGATTGTCATATATAGCAGGAAATCTCAGCAATCGTGCCTCATCCTGCGCAAGAAGACTGATTTGAACAAAGAACATAAACATCAGAATTACTAAAGCTGTTTTTTTCATTGAAAATGAATTAAATATTTTAATTATTAAATAATTGTGTCCATACGAAAAGTTGAAAAAAATCTTTTCGGAGAGGAATCAATAATAAGATATTTTAATATGAATATCTAAAGATATGGTCTTATCATCAATTTTCAAAATTTTAATCTGGTAGTTCAGGCAATTTTAAATTCAGTTTGAAAATTATAGTCTATGATATTGCGGCATTTAGCCCCCTGGGGGCAATAAACTCTCATTGTTTTACCAGTATCGGCTTACCGAATCCAATCTTTTCAAGAGGTTTCAGCTGGGATGCGGCATCGCCAACAATCACATAAAACATTTTATCAGGAACGATATATTTATCTGTGATTGCCTTATGATCTTCAATCGTCATATTCTTTATTACGTTTTCTTCCTCCTTTATATAATCATCAGGAAGTCCGTATTTAGACATTGTTGACAGCATTTCAACCAATGCTCCGTTTGTCTCGAACCGAAGGGCATTTGACAGGATCATACAGTTTTTAATAAATTGCAGGTCATTTTCGTTAATGCCATTAAGATATTTTTCCATCTCATCTTTAATAATTTAAGTTTAAGAATATTGGTGCTAAATGCAAAATGTCATTCTATGATTTAAAAAGCTGAGTGTATTAATCCAAAATTAAACAATTTTTGCGTCTATTAATTTCCCGGAAAATTATTTGAAGAGAATTTTTTGTATATTTTCTTGAAGAAATGCGCAATGCCAATGGAGTGAACTGGCTTATAACAAATCACAGCCATTAAGAACATGAATTATATGAAGGAGAAACTTTCGATCATTCCATCTCAGCAATCGCATAAAGATCACTAACTGATAATTCAACTGCCTTTTTGAGGTTTTCTGATGCCGCAGGAGTATCGCCCAGGCCCTTATAACCAAGCCCTTTCAGCAAATATGCATTTGAAAGCCGAACATTTTCAGCTTCCTGCTCCCCGAATTTTGCAAAAAAATCAATCTCTGATCCCTGTTTAATCCTTTTATCGCCTTCTGTTATAAGGGAATTGAAATATTCTGATGCTTTTGCTTTATTTCCAAGTTTGAGAAAGCTCAATCCCTGATAATAACGGATATAATTATAATTTTCTCCTGATAACTGTTCGGATGATCTCGTAAAATATGATTCAGCATTTGTTTTTTTCCCAAGTGCTTCATAAGTCAGTCCAATATAATAATTTATTTGTGGGCTCCTTGAGTCATGATCAATACCTGAGGTTTTTGAGTTATCAGGTGTCTCAAGAATTGATAGGAATTGCTTAAGGGCCAGTTCAAATTTTTTCGAGGCAAAATATTTCTTTCCCAGCAACAGGTTTGCATCCACTGAAATATCTCTTACCCGTGAGTTCCCTTCACGAAAATGAAAATTGCTTTTGCTCAGATAATCCACTGCCTTTTCTGACTGTCCGGAAAGATTCAGAACAATTATTTCTCTTACAAAAGAGTCATCCCGTTGTTTTACAATTTCATTCTTTGCCTCAAAAAGTTTAGCGCGTTTTGCTATAGATGTATTGTTCATTTCATAGAGCGGATCAAGTTCGGCATAGAATACCGGATCATCCTGTTTAATTTGGAATGCTTTTTCATAAGCATTTATTGCTTTTGCCAGGTCATGAGAATATTGATAATATCCCCACCCAAGGTTCCTCCATGCAATTGCCAGTGACGGATTGAGTTTTACTGCAGTCTCCCAGTTTTCAATTGCCTTTTGAGGTTGTTTGTCATAAAGCAAGTTCCCCAGGTAATAGTAGGGTTTTGCATCGTCTGGATTATATTTTGAAGCCAGCTTAAAAACATTTTCAGATTCAAGCCTGTAAGGGAACCCATAGTCAACTGACTGATATGATGCTTCTTTGAAGTACTTTTCAGCTTCTGATTTATTACCATTTTTATCCTCGATATAACCCAGGTAATAACTGATTTCCTGATTTTTACCATTATAGCGTTTCAGTATTTCATCAGCCTCTGCAAAAAATCCATCATTCAGATAACCTACAGCAAGCTCAAGATAGTTCTGATCAAAATCCCTCATTTTCCTGTTAAGGTCTGCAAGTATTTTCTCTGCATACTGAGGAGTTTCAGATTTCTTTGCCAGAAGATAATTCTCGTTGGCTGCCCTGAAATCGAGAGGGTCGTTCTTTATAATCGCTGCTATAGTTGCCTTCGCACCATCAAAATCGCCTAAGTTCCTCAGTATGGAAGCTTTAAGAGTTATTGCGCTGTTATTTACGGCATTTGTTGACAGGGATTCATTAATCTGACACAAAGCTTTTTGAAAATCACCCTTAATACATGAAATTCTTGATAGCTCAATATAAGCAGCCGAGTGATAAGCATAATCCCATGTTGCGCGGTAAAGGGTGTCAATTGCTTCGTCGTAAAGCCCGAGTAACTTAAGTGTTAGCCCCTGAAGATAAAGCGCTTCGCAGGTAGCAGGACGGGTGTAGTCTTTAGTAAGTCTTTTTATTGCTTTACTGAAGAAGCTTCTTGCAATATTGTATTCCCCATTTCTCAGATGTATATTACCAACCGCAATATTGGTTCGTATATCTGAAGGATCACGTTTTAACGCCTCATTAAAATAATCCGTTGCATTGAGCATCGGATTATAAAACTGCTGGATCCGGCTGCCTGTCAGGTACAATTCTTCAACTGTCGGTATATCTTTTGGAAGGGGAGGCCTTTTAACAGTTTCCGGAAGCTTATCTGGTTTCTTATTCTCAACTGGCTGGTATGCAACGAGTACTTCATTGTTGTCTGAATTTATCATTTCTGTTGAGATATCAGTGAAATTAAACGGACCGTTTATATTAACTGATTCAGTGAAAGTTTTTTCAGGGGAAACCTCAGAAATTTTCTCAAAGACTATTTCCCCTTTTCTTTTGAGAAGAATCTTCGCCCTTGTCACTTTTTGTGTTGAGTAGTAACCAAGAAATACAACATTATCACCTCTTTTTTCAAGGTTAACGGCTCCATTCAGGTTAGCATATTTGAATCCCCCGATATCTTTTACAGGATACCAATATTGCCTGAATGTTTTTACTTCATAGGGTCTAATCCAGCTGTAATCAGGTTGATTGTCAGAAAATGCACCAACCATTATTTCTACATATGGTCCGGAATCGTCTGTCAGTCTGGCTTCAGTTGCCTGCCCTGCTTCACCTGATCCCCATTCCCAGAGTTTTGCTCCTTTTATAATATTATGATCACCAATATGCACAGTGCCTGTTTCTTTTCCGTGATCATAGCCTCCCATAAAATCCTCCTTAAGATCGTACGCAAAGTATGAATCCTGATTTACAGAGTTTTTCCACCAGCTAATATCGACGCCCTTTGTAAAGTCTTCACCATTATAAACCTCAGTTGATATTGGCCAGTTTGTGAAGCTGTTTTTAGCATGGTAAGTGGCGACCTGGACACTGGGTGGAAAAATTACCTGGTAATCCTTATTGGTATGAGCTGCCACATTTGCCCAGTAAAGGAAAGTATTAGCATACGGTGTAGAGTTTATAATCTTTACATCAGCTGAGTAATATGATTTACCCGGGTAAGCCGTAATCCCGATTGTCCATCTCATCCTGTGACGAGGTTCAGTCTCACCTATCCAGATTGTCTTGCTTCCGTCTGCATTTTCTGCAAGATCATAGTCGACAGGCAGAAAAGTCGATGCCCTGTGGTGATGAATTACACACCATTCAATTCCTCCTGAGACCCACGCTCCCAACATACCTATATTTGATGGTTTTACAACACCATTTTTATAAATGAAGTTATAACCGTTGGTTTTGTCGGTACCATAGTAAAGTTTTCCACCGATCTCAGGCGTAATACAAAGCTTAATATATTCATTTTCAAGAATCAGTGCTTTCCATTTCTGATCAGATTTTTCGTTGGCAATAACATCATTCATGCCGTAGGGATATATGAATTTTGAGGCTCCCTGGTATGATTCGTTCTTGAAGAACATAGGGTTTTTATCCGGAGGACTCACTTTATAGGTCGGAATGATCCAATCCTGTTCCGAAATCTTGACCTGCGCGGTCAAACTTGCAGTGCTCAGGAGGACGACAGGAAATACGGCTACAAGAAGGTTTGACAGTTTAAAAGGTTTTAGATTCATAGCTTAAAGATTTTATCTAAAATTATGAAAAGAATAGAATTGGGCACTTTGTCATTCAACTATTACGCAGGCATAAACAAATTTGAGGTTTATAAGTTATGATCCTGGTTATTTTAAAGTTAGTAGCAGGGAACCAGAAGACGGAAGTAATAATTTCTTTAACCTTCGGACTTCGTGCTTCCGATTTCGGACTGATTAATACTATGAACTATGACCAAAAACTTATGAAAATGTTAAAAAATGAATGGTATTTAATTTGATATGATCTCCACGATGACTCTACTTGATTGCGAAGGTTAATCCTGCTCCAAGGGATATTGGAACTGGTGTTCCGCTAGCGAATATAGGGTCAATCCTGATTGAAACCGGGATTTTTATACTTTCACCTGCATTAATCATATAACCTGACTCCAGACAAATTCCGGCAGATACTCCACTATTGAAAAAATGGAGTCCAGCTCCTCCAACAAAAAAGAATTTGTTGATAAAATGTCTGCCTAGCAACATCATACTGAAAGTTGTGACATTAAACTCGCGATAGACAGGTGAGGGTCCATAAGGAATTACATAATACGCATAGTAAAGTTTATTCCATGCAACCTCTGCACCAAACTGGATCGGTTTTTCAGATAATAGAAATCCCCGTACTGCAGCGGAAAGATGAAACTGGTTCCAGTTTTCCAAATTATCACTTGAATAACCCAGTGCTTTTTCAAAATTTATAAGGGTAAATCCAGGGTACACAGAAAGAGAGACCTCTTTAGACTTTTGAGCGTGACCAATAGATGTTAACAGCATAAAAATGGTCATAAAAAGTACTGATACAGATAGTTGTCTGTTACATAAAATTTCAGTTGTTTTCATGGTTTTTAGTTTGTCTGAAAAGTTAAGCTATTTAACCATAATTCACAAAAGTTTTTGACGGGATTTTTTTTCGTTTTTCAGCAACGAATTGAGCACCGTTCAATTCAATAAATTGAGCTTTGGATGCCTTATGGTAACAACATCTGTTGCCACTGAGAGATATTCAGACTGCTTACTAACCATCACCAAATCTCCCCGTCTTCTCTTCTCCAGCTCATCTCCTGTTCCTTCCTTCTTTACCAAGCCACAGTAATGCGTCTATAATCAATTTATCCTGCATTTCATTATTAAAGGTAAAGGAAAGTTCCTTATCGGTTTTATTCTCATAGTCAAGGTCGTTATGGCCCATATTCACATACAACATTTTATAGTTTTTATTTGTCCATACAACAGGGTAATAGCCACTATGCCATATCTCGTAAAGTTTAGGTCCCGTTCCAAGCGGGAAACTTGTTGAGTCAATTGATAGAAGAATTTGAATATCAGGGTTTTTTCTTAAGTCATTTTTCCAGCTATACCATTCATTAGGTGATGAAATAAAAGTATCAGGCAGGTTTTTGGTGGAAGGATGATTATGGTTCTCCACCTTTAAGACCGCTGATGTTGGCCGCCATGTGTTTCCTTTATATTCTCCCGAGCCAAGAAATTGGTTATGGTACCAATCCCAATTCTGGGGAAATGCGGAAGGGGTAAGTGCAAAACCGGCAAAATGAAATCCAATCCAGGCGCCTCCATTCTCCATATATTCTCTGAATGCATTTCTCTGTGCCGCAGAATCAGGTCTCGTATCAAGAAAAATTACTACCTGGTATTTAGCAAGGAACCGGGTATTCATATCATTCCAGTTATTTGTCGAATCGTAGATGAAGTCGTATCTGGCAGCCATTTTAGTAAACCATTTGTTCGCCTCATGTATGACAATTGAATAATATGTTTATCTTCGCATAACCAATAATGAGATAAAATGAAAAAAGCAGTCAGTTACATTCGAATCAGTAGTGACAAGCAGGATAATCAGAGACAAATACAAGACATTGAGAACTTTTGTAAAAAAGAAGATTATAAGATTGTCAGAGAAGCATTTTCAGAAACAAAGTCAGGCACAATCAAAAAGCGTCCAGTAGTACTGGAAATGTTGAAATATGTTGATGACAATCAGATTAAATATATTATCATCAGTGAGGTTAGCAGGTTAGGCAGACAGAATGAAATCATAACTATAATTGAAGACTTGACAGCCAAAAAGGTATGCGTTATATTTTTAAAAGAAAACCTTTATAGTCTGAACATAGATGGTAGTATAAATCAGACAACAGCATTGATGATAAACATTCTGGCAGCAATGGCAAAAGCAGAGGTTGAAACCCTTAGTTATAGAATTAATTCTGGAAAGACTTTTGCCATCATAAATAAACAACATTGGCATGGAACACGGAATTATCCAGTCGGATATCAGTCAGTAGATAAAAAATTAGTTATAAATCCAAGTGAAGTGCCGACAGTAAAGTTAATTTTTTCGAAATATTTAGATGGTTGGGGAGCAGTTAAAATATGCAATTATTTAGACTCATTGAAAATCCTGACAAGAAGTGCAATTAATGGTAAAAAGATAAATCATAAATGGGACGTGGGAACTCTGAAACAAATACTTAGAAGCAAGTTATATATTGGTGAAAGATTATGGGATAAGAAGTATTATCATGTACCAGACTTGAGAATCATAGATGACATAACCTTTAATAAAGTACAACAAAGATTAAAACTCCGGCACAATAACTCGCCTGCATTCTCAAAAACAAGGAAGTATGAATACCTTTTTGATAGCAGAATGATTAAATGTAAAGTCTGTGACAAGTATTATTATGGTGAAAAAAGGTATAATGAGTATAAGTGCATCAGTGGTAGAAATCATAAAGGTTGTCAGAATCCTGCAATTAAAATGAATTACATTGAACATAATATCCTGTTATATTTATTGGAGCATTGGAGTGACTTACTATCAGATGATGATAATACACAACAAGACGCATTGAAAATAGAGTTAGTATTACAGCAACAAGAACATGATAAGACACTCCAAAGGTTAGAAAGGATTAATGAGTTATACATTGATTCTAAGTACTCAAAGTCAGAACATCAGTTAAAGACTCAGCAGACAACAGAAGTACTTGAGAAGATTCAGCAGAACATCAGTACTATTGAAGATAAGATGACAACTCTTGACATCAGTACATCAGTATTGAAACAGGAATACAACATCAAAGGTGAATCAGTTGAGTTACAAGCAACATTCAGTAAAGAAGTCTTACATAAAATCATTCATAGTATTAATGTTAGTATGGTTGATGATAAGCAAAGCATTGAAGTCTTATTAGTCAATAGACAATCATTCACACTATAATGCATTGATAATTAACAAACAAGGGGATAGCCGGTCCATACCTACGAGCATGCCTTCAAACCACAGTGGCTCTCTTCTTACACTAATTACTATTTTTATAATATATTTTTTAATATAGGGGGGATAATGACTATTCTTATAGTCATTATATGCATTCACACACAAAAAGGTATAAACGTCCCGTTATAGTATATATTATTATATATATATATTATTATCAGTTAGTTAACAACGGGACAAAAGACGGGACATGGACGGGACACAACGGGACATAATATTAATAAGTAATATATATTATTAATTATCAAAGGATTAATAACGGGACATATTATTAACGGGACATATTATTAAAACGTCCCGTTGTGTCCCGTCCATGTCCCGTCTTTTGTCCCGTTGTTACAATCTTAATAATCAGTACATTATATTTATTAACGGGACATTTATGCCCAAACGGGACATTTTTTGTGTGTGGGAGTATATTTTCATACATAAAGTCATAAAATATTTATGAAGTAGAAATAAAATATGTTTGACAACATAAAATGAAAATAATGGGTAGTCATTATCAGGTAGTTAGCATTTTAATTAAAAAATAACATAAATATTTTTAAAAAAGATTCAAGATTTTTAAATGAATAACGTATTTACTTAAAAGATCAGTAATGATTTTTTCCCCTGTGGCTGGTCGTAACCTGCCAGCCACACAAAAAGGGGTTAAAAGGTTACAAAAAATAATAGGTTTAGAGTAAAACAGGTTACAAAATGAGTAGTTTAGAATTAAGTGGTGAAACAACCACAAGCACAGGAGACACAAAAAGTCTTTTTTACAACAGGCAAGAAGCAAAGCCAAGTAGAAAAAAAATAATTGAATTACCAACATTCAAAGTACAGACAATGGAGAATGCCTTTAAAGACATAGCACCAACAGTCAAAAATCAAAAAAATATTTTTGGTGACTTAATTGCAGAAGGCGATTTATGCATATTATTCGGGAGAGCAGGTACAGGCAAGAGTTTTTTAGGATATCAAATAGCCGGAGCAATAGCAGAGGGTAAAAATGTATTGGATATGCTGGATATTATGGTTGATAGAAGTACAAGAAAATATCATAATCTTAATAATGAAACTCCGGCACAAAAAGTCCTTTATGCCGATTTTGAAGCAACGATTGAGAAGACTTACAGAAGATACAATCCATATACATTCAGTGAAAACTTCCTGATAGCAATTCCAGACAGATTAACAGTGGTTGATAATTTACTTTTTATTGACAGTATTGAAGCAGAAATTATAAAAACAGGTGCAAAAGTATTGATCATAGACAATATATCAGCAATCTCTCAAGACAATGAAAAGAGCAATCAGGCAGCAAAATTAATGAATAAAATTAAGGACTTGCAGAGACGAAATAAATTAACAGTATTAATAATGGCTCACACTCCAAAAATACAACAGGGAGAAGCAATTATATGGACAAATATGGCAGGGTCTTCGAATCTTTACAACCTTGCTGAAAGTATACTGGCAATAGGTACTACAACCATTGACAATGATATCAGGTATATAATACAACTAAAAGCACGATATGTTGACGTATTATATCATAAAGACAACGTTATAGCCATAAAGTTTAGGACACAACCAGACGGCAATAAAGGATTTTCTTTTGTGAATTATGAAAGTGAAGAAGAACTCATAAAGACAGTTGAAAAAAGCAGAAAAGAAGCACAAAAAAAAGACATTATAAATAGAATTAATATGTTTGGTACGAAACCTGCGGACATTGCTGAAGAATTATATGAAAAGTATTATCCAGAACATGAGATAACTTTAATTACTTATAAAGACACTATTAAAAAGGCAGTCCAGCGACTAAAGAAGTCAGGACTTATAAATAATGATGAAGATAATACCTCAGTACAATGAAAGCAATAGAAGTAGAATTATTCCCGAAAGTTAACGATAGAAGTACGCACAGCGTACAATCATTAGAAAGATTACTAAAATGGACGACAACAAATACAGCATTACAGGTAAAAACTTCTTCTTATAGACAGTTTTTAAATGAAAATCCCAATGCCACACCAAAAGAAAAAAGTGATAAGAAGTTATATTATTTTCCTGCCATAACCTTTAGCGGGACTTTTAGCGGGACTGGTACAGCAAAAGACATAATAAAAATGAGTGGACTCATAGTACTGGACTTCGATCATATTGATAATTTTAAAAACGTTTATGAGCAACTTAAAAATGATAATTTAACACACTTACTGTTTGTCAGTCCAAGTGGTGACGGCTTAAAACTGGTAGTAAAACACAACTTGAAAGATGCTCTGAAATGGCAAACATTATATTATGAATTAGAAGATTCGTACTTAAAAAGATTTGAATTACAGACAGACAAGTCAGGTAAAGACATAAATCGAATGTGTTTTCTTCCTTATATGGATACATTATATCAGAATGATAAAAGTGTTACATGGGAGTTTAAAGGGGATTTTGAGAATAAAAAAGTGAGAGTGTATAGGGTAGATGAACCAAGTAGTGAGTTAAATGAACCAAGTAACTTAGTTAAAGAATGCCTGTATATAGCACAATATCTTTTCGAAAATCATATTAACATAACAGACACTTATTCTGACTGGATATCTTATGGATTTAGTTTATGTGAATTAGGTGAAGAAGGGAGAGCAATTTATCATATTATCAGTAGTGTTAGTCTTAAATATGACGAAGACACTATTAATAAAGAATATGATTATATGATGACGAATTATGACGAAGATAAATCAGGGATTGAGAATTATATCAGCAATGGTAAAAAAGCGATAGCAGACTATTGTTTATATAAAAAATATGGCTTCTTAGCCGATAAAAATAATATTATTTAAAATTTAAAAGCAATGAAAAAACAAGTAAAGTACATTAGAGGCAGTTATAATGTAACGCCTAAAGTAAACCCAAAAAATAAAAAATTTATATTGAATTGTGATGCAGTCTTCTTAGAAAGATTGAAACAAATTAAAACCATGAAAAAAATGAGTATATCAGCGTATATTAGAAATCTTGTGAATCAAGATTATCCAAATATTTAAATAAATAAAACTGATTGACAGTCAGTTTTTAATATTAATAAAATTTAAAATATGAAACAATTAGCAATTGAGCAAATTAATGACTCACGAATCAAAAAACAATTGATTGAACATAATGCCAGTAAAACAGAAATGGCAATCATTTTGAATAACACTTTTATATATAATCATTCGATTGAAGAAATTATTACTGGTAAAATTGATGATTTTAGGACAATTAATTTAATTTTTCAGATGAACGCACAAATTATGAAACAATTAGAAATGCTTAGTAAGCGTAATGAGCGTAAAACTAAAGAAATAAACAGACATGAAGAAATCCAAGAAAAGCAAAAAATAATGGAGAAAATCAGATTAGAAAAATTAAAAAATGAAAAAATAAAATTAGATATGAAAAGTCCTGCACAGAATCCTAAAAAAAAGGAGAGTCAAATTAATAAAATGTTTAGAGAAATGAATGAAAAATTTCCTAATGAATGTAAATAACACAAATAATTATAAATAAAAGTGACTAAGTATAGGGGTATTTTTAGATCGAGTTTCCTAAAACTCGCAAATGCCCATTACAAGCCAAAGTATTATATAAAAGGGGGTAGTTAAGGGGTTAGTCATGGCAAGGCCATGAAATCCTTAAATGTACCCCTTTAATATAATTCTTATACATTGCTCCGGTCATTTTTAATACGCATATCCGCACTAAATGCCAAAGTATATATAAAATTTGACTAAAAACCCTGTTTTTCAGATCATGAACTCAATGTACATGAAATATTTATTATTTTAATTATATTATGTACATTAGATCATAATCTCAGCGACTTGACAATAAAAATGAGTCACCAATTCGATGACTCATTCTGTTTTTAATATGTTTCATGTGCCCAAATAAGGCAACCATATCATTCTTTTGAGACTTTACTTTTAATACGGGATTTGAGTTACAGTCATTGAAGCAGGTAAAGTCATGTTGAAAGTTACGCCAAGAGCACCAATTACCCAATAGCAATTACCCATTACCATACCTGTAAAAGGTTTGGTCGTACATGCACCGCCAGCGACAATATATAAATCCAGACTTGTAGAAACATAACTTGTATAAGCATAGTGAAAAGTACCGCTTGTAAAAAATAAGTTATGTTGTGCACTACCTGAATAATAATCGACAATAGTCGCAGGAGCATCAATAATGATAAGAGCATCCAAAAACGTACCAGTTAAAACAACAGGAGTCCCGTTTATGACGGTTGACGGCATGTTGATACCGATATCCATGACATTGTTGAATTTATAAGTCTTAGCAGCCATATCCGTTGTCGTGAAAGTGACGTTATACGTGCCGGGTGTGACGGTCATCGTTACAGTACCCGCAAGCAACTGAGCGACAGTTACGTTTTGAGTATAAGTATTTAAGGCATTCGTCACCTTTAATTGATAAGGAGTCGTACTATAAGCGATTACCCATGTTGCAGGGTCATAACCTTTACCCAGAGAATATTCTTTTGTCAGAGGTTCAAGACTAAATGATTGAGTTACCATTTCTTGTTTTTGTGGGGGTACTGTCAGAGGTTCGTCATACTTTTGACAACCATAACCAAAAGTCATTAGCAGTATTAGTGCAGCACCAATAGTCTTAGCCAATTTTTTACCCATAGAATTTTCGATTATTTTTAATTTTCTCAGGACACTTTTTTTAAAGTCCGTAAAGTTTTGAGGTTTGTCATGCCCAAGAAACGCATACTGTTTCTGAACATCGAGAATCTCATCGAAGTTTTGTTTTTTTGATACCATTTTCTTTCATTTTTTAACATCCCATTATTTTTAATATGTCAGCCAGATGCGAATCTGTTTTATGCTGATATTTTTTTATGTGCTTCATAATATGCCTTTCGTTCTGCTTTATGTGCTTCATAATATGCCTTTATATATGTCTTACGTTCTTTTTTATGTGCTTCTCTATATGCTTTTTTATGTGCCTTTCCTTTTGGAGTATTATAATATTTTTTTTGATATTCTTTTTGATATTCTTTTCTTTCTTCCTTTTCTTCTGGTGTTAATCTTTTTCCACCACCTTTACCACCCTCACCACCTTTAAATTTATTTAATAAATTCCAGCCAATACTTTTATAATGAGCAATAGTTAAAATTTCATTAATCTGCCATTGGTAAAGGTTGAGTTCTATATTAAATTCGTCACCACATCTGTTCAGTTCGACTATCAGAGGTTTTAATCCTTTTGACAGTATTCCGTCTATAACTAATTTTACCCTTTTATTTGTCTTACTATTATGAATATAATTCCATAGTCTTACTTTTAATTTTAAGATAGTGTCACCAATGACTATTGGTTCTAAAGTCTGAGGATGAATAATTAAATATGTTTTATGTATAATCATTTTTTATCTTTTTATATAAATAGTTGAAAATCTCAGAGAATCTTCTGAAAGTCGAAAATAAATATTGAAAATGCTCCCGTAGAAAAATAATGCAGACTATTTATTAGTATAGCATTTTAGAATAACAGTATTAAAAATCAGAATTATGACAGACATTGAAAAAATAGTTACAGCGTACGTGAACCAGACTCATGGCATGTACACACGTGAATACATTCGTGAACAAATAATGGAGTTACAAAAAGCCAATATTGAGAACAAATTAGACGAAAACAGAGGTATAAAAAGTATTGATATGAATCGTGAATACGCTGACATACCATCGCACACAAAATTTACTAAGGAGTACATGGAAAGACGTGCCAGAGAAGACGCAGAAGCACCCGCAAGAGAAGAAGAAGAACTCATGATAAAATTGAGACTCAAATACAACGGTAGAACAACAAAGTCACCGTATTTTCAGTAAAAATAACTTTTAATTAAAAATATATAATATGCATTACAAATTATTAAAACGACAAATACAGGCAATATTGCCAATGACAGCAAGTGTTACAGATGAAATCGTACAAGAAGCACTGACTTTACAAGAAAATTACAAATTTAACATGGCATTGACAGCCAGACAGGTTGACGTACAAGCAAGTTTTTATAATCATACCATTAGTCAGTTAAAGACAGATCAGGACAGTTTTTTATGTAAAAAATATATAAGATTAATGGAGTCCAGAACAGCGTTTAAAATTCAGAATTTTAATGAACAAATAACAGGGTCACAAGAGGCAATCATGGTACAAATTAATGAAGTTATTGAGGAATATATTGACAAAAACTTTAATGATTTGCGACTGTTTATCAGAGACAAGCAACCAATTTTTGAACGTACTTATAATGCAATTAATAATTATTTAGAAAGTAATGTAAGTACCAGACATGGTATAAGTATTGACGGATTAATAATGACTAAATCCAAAGACAGAGAAAAGTTTTTGTCACAGTACCTTTTTGATTTTAAAAAAGACGACAGGAATATAATGGAAATTTATGAGATAATTGAAGGAATTAAGGCATTCGGTTTGAAATACGGAGTTTATAATCCGACAATATTGATACAAGGGTTAATGTTTAACATGATGAATGATGATAAAGATGCAAGTTTGCAGAAAATAAATAATTGGTTAATGAGTGTTGAAGCAGACAGACATGATATCGCAGTCATGGAACAACAACGTGCAAAAGAGAATCAGAAGAAAGAAGAACAGGCAAAGGAACGCAAGAGATTGAGTGACAAAAAGAATGCAGACGAGAACAAAGCAGAACAACAGCATCGTGACGAAAGACTGAAGACAGGTAAAGAACAATTTAATGCAAATGATGCATTTCAGAAGATTTTACAAGCAAATAGATTAAATCAGATTAATAATTAATTATTATGAATACAGAAGATAAACAGATTAGACAGTACTCAATGAGGTTGACAGAAAGTGAATACCAGATGTTTGAGGTAGTGAGAAAGAAATATAAAAACTTTAAAAAACTTTTGATTAATTATATCATGTACCAATACATTACTATATTAGATGATAAGGTTGATAAGAAGTAAAATATTAATATAGTGTTTTTCTCTTTTCACTCCAAAAAAGGGACTCAATTATTTTTCGGTGGTTAGTTACTTCTCCACTGTTTTGTAAGTGTCGGGGGTTGCTGTAAAGTCACAACCCCCTTTTTTTAATATAGGATATGCGTGTGAGTACTGAACAGGGAATAACAGACTTCTGATACCCCAAGACTATGACATGCCTTTAAATCGCTTAGAAATGCCCATCTTTTAATTTTGCCTTATGAACGAAACTAATATGCGCCTTGTCGTTTTTAGCAGTGTAAAAGGCTATCGCTTTGAATTTTGGGGTCACCTTCTTTTCTATCCCTGAACAAACCAGGGAAATAAATAAAAAGGAGAATACAATTGTCTGAAATCCTATCTTTTTGATTCTATTTAATCTTAACATTGTGCAGGGTATTTGAAATATTGATATTGGTAAAGAGAATTCGTTGCATAATACGACCAGAAGGATGGACCACTTTCTACAAAACAGACTGGCACATTCTTAATAAAGGTTTTTAGCCAGGTTGAACAGTAATCCATTCCGGCCTCTTCTGAAGCAAAATTAAAAGAAAAACGGGAAAGTCCGAACAGACTTTATATATTTACGTCTTAGCTTCCTAATCAGTACACTTTTAATGATATATGATTATATAGTAATTGGTTCGGGATTTGGTGGAAGCGTTGCCAGCCTGCGCCTCGTTGAAAAAGGTTACAAGGTCCTTCTCCTGGAGCAGGGAAAACGCTTTAATCCGGAAGATTTTCCCAAAACAAACTGGAATATTCCAAAATACTTATGGATCCCGGCACTAAGATGCTTTGGATTTCAGAAACTTTCATTTTATACTACAGCAAGTATATTGAGCGGGGTAGGAGTCGGTGGAGGAAGCCTGGTTTATGCCAATACCTTATATATTCCGCCGGATGAGTTTTTCAACAACCTGTCCTGGAACAGATTCGGCGACTGGAAAAAAGTCCTTGAGCCGTTCTTTGACAGGGCCTCATTCATGCTTGGAAGAAAAAAATATTCGAAGCTGAATACCGAAGATAAGTTTCTTGAAGAAGTTTCAAAAGAGATGAATGCTCATAGTACATTTGAAACTGTTCATGTAGGAGTAAATATCGATGGAACGGAAGAGGAGAGTGATCCATATTTCAATGGGTTAGGTCCGCTTCGAAAGGGATGCGTTGAATGTGCCGGATGCATGGTAGGATGCAGGGAAAATGCTAAAAACACCCTCGACAGGAACTATCTGTGGTTTGCAGAAAAAATGGGATTGGAGATACTTCCTGAAACGAAAGCAGAAAAAATATCCTATCACGATAGTCTGTACTATGTTGAAACAAAAAGTATAACCTCCTTTTTCAGAGGGAGAAAAAAGATTTTCAGAGCAAAAGGAATTGTCGTAGCTGCCGGTGCATTAGGAACATTGGAACTCCTGCTTAAACAGAAGTATAAATATGCCACATTGTCGTCGTTATCTGATACACTTGGTTATGAATTAAGGACCAATGCTGAAACTCTTTGTGCCGTTTCCGGAGGTTTTGAAAAACTTAATAACGGTTTGGCTATTACATCGGTCTTCAGCCCTGATCCCTATACTCACGTTGAGATTGTAAAATATCCCGATAAGTCAAACGCAATGAAGTGGTTTTTCGGTCTTTCGGTACCGGGCGCTCGCAACTCAGCCAGAAGGACCTGGAAACTGTTTGCAAAGACCTTTACCCATCCATGGTTGTTTCTGAAAACAGCTTTTAACTTTAGCTGGTCGACCAGGACAGTAATATTTCTGGTTATGCAAACGACAGACAATGCTATGAAAATGGTATGGGAAAATGGACTTTTCGGTGATAAAATGAAGATAGACAACAGGGGAAACAAGAAAGTGCCGGCTTTTATTCCTGTCGGACAAGAGGTTATGGAACGTTATGCGAGAAAGGTGACCGGGATATCACAGAATATATTGCTTGAGGTGTTTTTCAACAGGCCTACAACAGCTCATATTCTTGGAGGTTGTCCTATGTCTGATTCCATCGAAACGGGTGTTGTGGATAAAGACCTGAAGGTTCATGGATACCCCGATTTTTACATAACCGATGGCTCTGTAATTCAGGGTAACATCGGAGTTAATCCCAGCCTGACAATTACAGCAATGGCTGAGTATTGCATGAGCAGAATCCCTTCCGGGGAGGCTGAATCAGTTACTGATATTTCTAAACAATTAAAACTTCTTGAAGAAGAATGGAAAAAGAAGAAATAGGGCTCATTATTGATACACAGAGAAAATTTTTTGCCACAGGCAAAACATTCGATATAAAATACAGAATTGAAATTCTGAAAAAGTTGCGTTCTCTTATTATAGTCAATGAGAAAGAGATTGTTGACACATTATGGAAAGACTTACACAAGCCTGAGCTTGAAGTGATTGGTACAGAATCGAGACTTGTAATAAAAGAGCTTAACCTTGCCATTCGGAAACTGAGAAACTGGTCAAAGCACAGAAGAGTCTATACTCCGATAGTGCATTTCCTTTCGCAAAGTTTTGTTGCTCCGCAACCATATGGCCAGGTACTGATACTATCACCCTGGAATTTTCCCTTTATGCTTGCTTTTATGCCCTTGGTGGGGGCAATTGCGGCCGGCAATTGTGTAATACTGAAGGTTTCCAGGCAGGCACCGAATATTATAACTGTGATGGAAAAGATACTCAGCAATTTTCCTCAGGAGCTTGTTGCAATGACAAATGGCGATCATAGCATAAGTGAGTACCTTCTTGAACAGAAGTTTGATTATATCTTTTTTACCGGAAGCTGCAGGGTGGGCAAGTATGTGATGCAAAAAGCAGCTGAAAATCTTATCCCGGTTTCTCTTGAACTGGGAGGAAAGAATCCATGTGTAGTTGCAGCCGATGCCAGACTTGATTATGCTGCAAAAAGGATTGCCTGGGGGAAATTCCTTAACTGCGGACAGACATGTGTCAGTCCTGATTATTTAGTGATTGATAAAAAAGTGAAGGATCGGTTCCTGGAGCTTATATGCAGGGAGATTAAATTGTTTTATGGTGATAATCCGGAGAAGAGCGATGATTTTGCAAGAGTCATCAGTTCTGATAATGTTCACAGACTTTCAGAGCTTATGAAGTGCGGTCAAATAGTTACCGGAGGAATTACAGATGCAGAATCCCGGTATGTTGCTCCGACAATCATTAAAGATGTAAAACCTGATGATCCGATAATGCAGGAAGAGATATTCGGGCCGGTTCTGCCAGTAATTGACTTTAATGAATTCGAAGAAGTATACAGTATAATAGAACAAAACCCAAAGCCACTTTCTACTTATATTTTTACTCAGAATAATAAGCTTGTCCGTGAGTTTCTGAGAAGAACCCGTTCCGGGAATGCAGGTGTTAACGAGACTGTCTTACAGATTGCTTCTCCGTATCTTCCGTATGGAGGTGTCGGAAGCAGCGGAATGGGTAGATATCATGGGAAATCCTCATTTGACACTTTTTCGAACCTGCGTTCGGTACTGGTAAAATCGAATCTGTTTGATATCCCTGTACGTTATCCTCCTTATTCAATGTTAAAGGCTAAAATAGTAAGTTTGCTGATAAGGTAACAATTATCTGGATAGAAACTCATTATCGTACTGAATTATAGCCTCCGGGCACTCCTTTTTTGGAAAGGACTATCTGCCATACCTGATTGCGTCTTCTTGATCTGAATGAACCAGCGGAAGAAAGGAGAAAATACTTCCACATTCTGTAAAAGCGTTCAGAATATTGATTTTTTATTTTCTCCCAGTTCTTATCAAAGTTCTGGTACCAGGCCATTAGTGTCTTATCGTAATCCTGACCAAAGGAGTGCCAGTCTTCCATCACGAAATGTTTTTCGATTGCTTTTCCAATCTGGGCAACAGAGGGGAGAACTCCGTTTGGAAAAATATATTTTTCAGACCAAAGATCAAGAGTATCCTCCGATATATTCGTTCCGATAGTATGAAGAAGAAACAGTCCATCATCTCTCAGGCATTTATCAGCAATTTCGAAGAAAGTTTTGTAATTTTTATAACCTACATGCTCAAACATTCCGACACTGACAATCCTGTTATATTTTTCATTAAGATCCCGATAATCCATAAGCCGTATATCAATGGGCAAGCCTTCACATAATTTTTTCCCTAACTCTACCTGTTCTTTTGAGACTGTAATTCCTGTAACCTCAACCTTATAATTCTCCGCTGCATATTTTCCGAAAGCGCTCCAGCCGCACCCGATATCCAGAACTCGCATTCCCGGTTTAAGATAAATCTTGCGACAGATTAACTCAAGTTTGTTCTCCTGGGCCTCATCTAAATTCTGTGCATTCTTCCAGTATCCGCAACTATAAACCATCCGTTTATCGAGCATACTTTGAAAGAGATCATTGCCCAGATCATAATGCTTTTCTCCGACGATGAATGCTCTACCTCTGGTTTGAAGGTTAAAAAGTCGCACTGATAAAAGTCTGAAGAGAATTGACAATTTCAGCCTGATTTTCTCATCGAGCTGAGCTTTCAATATCTGACAGATAAATTCATCGATTTTTTCAGCATCCCACCAACAGTCCATATAGGATTCGCCCACACCCAATTCACCTTCTGTGATTGCTCTCCTGTAAAACTCATCATTGTGCACTCTAATATCCCAGGGATTATTCCCGTTAATCTTAACCCCGGCAAGTGCTAAGATGTCTTCCGCAATTGTTTTAAACTTGTTCTCCATAACGTTTATCAGATTTGGGGTCAGATAAAATGGTCAGGAAGAGATTATTCTTTCAGAGTTGAATGAGATTATATACCTGCTGATATTTAATAAAAAACAGAAACGGTTTTAATTTTGTTCAATCTTAAACCAAAGTTAATACTTAATTCATAACTTGTCAACTATTTTTTAATGTCTTGCGGTCTTGCAGTCTTGCAGTCTTGCAGTCTCGGTAAATTCGATTATTTTTGATAGAAAATTGAAATAGTTGTTGAATGGATCAGGAAAAAGCTATTGTAGGTTTTATAGGATCAGGAGGTATAGCACGCTCTCATGCATATTCACTCAATTCATTGCGGTATTTTTATGATGATGTTCCGGAAATTGAACTTCAGGCTGTTTGCTCCGCCACAAAAGAGAGTCGGACGTCGTTCGCCAAACAATTTGGGTTCATTAAATCGTATGATTTAGAGGAGTTTGTTGCAGAAAATAAGATAAACACTGTCTTTATCCTTAGTCCAAATAAAGTACATTATGAACACTTTAAGTCAGTTATAGGAAAGACTGGTTTAAAGCGGATTTATCTTGAAAAACCTGTTTGCTCAAATCTTGAGGAAGAGAAAGCAATTGCCGGATTAATCCAAAATCATTCAGCTATAAAAATTCAGGTTGGTTTTCAGTTCCTCTTTTCAGCAACGGTCAGGGATATGCTCGTTCTCTGGAAATCAGGGAAGCTTGGTAAACCTCTGCATTTCGATCTGAAATACTGGCACAGCGATTATCTCCGGAAGGAATACCGCGACAGGCGTCAATCGCGTCTGACACCGGCACCCGAAGGTGGAGCTATGGCCGATCTTGGTTCTCATTCCTTAAGTCTGTTAATTGCGTTTCTTGGTAGCCGGCTGAGAATAACCGGCGCTTTGCAGGGTGGTCATTTTGCAGATGTAAATGAAGATTCTGATCTTTTCAGCCTTATTAATATTTATGATGATGCCACAGGAGCTGTAGGATCGCTTTCGGCGAGTCGCATCAGTTCCGGAACAGGTGATTATTTCTCTGTTGAGATTTATGCTCAGGAAGGTGCATTAAGATACTCCACAAATTCACCCGACTGTTTCGAGTTTTATACAGAGGAGTCTGGTATTTGGAACAGAAGGATGGTTGGAAGTAACTACAAACCTTTCAGCAGTTTCCCTTCGGCACATGTCCCTCCGGGATGGCTGCGGTCTATGATTCATGCTCATTATCTATTCCTTACTGATAACAACAATAAAGAATTTGTACCCGATATTGAACATGGTCTGGCAGTACAGAGATTAGTGACACAAACAGCGGAGCAATTGAAAACATTCAGAAAATTGACAAAAAGTGGATAATTACAGGTTGCTCGTTTCGCGTTTCTTGTTTCCTAGTATCTGATTTTTAATTAAAAAATATCGAGCTTTTTCTTTTTGCTATCCACATTTTGATAAAACAAATCAGTAAAAGCTTCATTTGCACCTGTAAGCAGATAAATTTCTGTACCAGACTCCCTTGCATATGAATTTTCAACTACCCCCATAAGTTTGCATTCTTTAAACTGACCGGTTATTCGCTGGCCAGGATTCTTTCCAACTAACAGTATATTCTGAATCTTCTTTAAGCGGGGCAGCCAGTAAATATAATCCGTGTTATAGGAGTAAGCCTCCGGCATTTTTGTCCGGTTAAAGTAATTTAGGGCACCTGCCTGGCCATAATTAAAACAAATTACCAGTGTATTTTCACGCTCATTTGAGGGGATCATATTATAGGCTGCAAGTGATTTATCTGCCATCTCATGCCATCCGAGCATGTCAGCAAAATCCTGTGGTAGATTGTGGTTTTTTCCATCCTCCCAGCGAAGTAAACCTAATTTTTCAAATGCCTTTGAATTCTGTCTGATCTCAGCCGGAGCATAAATAGGATATACTACCTTAAGTGTAATCAGAAATATGCCAAGATTAAAAGCGATCAACAGTGGAAGAGCTATCAATCTCCATTTTTTTGATAAAATACTATCGATATAGACACTCCCAAAAGCAATTACAACAGGGTATATCCCTATCGCATAATAATCCTTCGCCTTCATATAAGCGAAAAGCGCTATTACTGCCACAAAACAAATCCCAATAAATCTATAGGCTCTGAAAGGCTTGAAAAAGAAAAATGCCACAATAGCACCGGCAGTCAGAGGTAATGAGCCGAAAAAGAATAAAACCTGGCTTATCAGGAAACCGGTTGATGAGTTATTATCAAGTTGATTGTGCTTCAGTACTTTCATATGCTGAAAGACCGGGAAGTGATTTACTATCTGCCAGATAATATTGGGAGATAATAATATTAAACTGATTATCAGAGCTTTCCAGAAATTCGGATTGGTAAATATCTTTCTCTGATATGTAAGCAACAAGCCAATAACCAACCCGGCCAGTAAAAACAAAAGATTGTATTTATTGTAAAAACCAATGGCAATAACAACTGATAAAAACCACAACCATTTAGTTTTTTCAGATTGAAGAAATTTAACCAGCAGATAAAAAATAATTGTCCATGTCAGTATATCGAAAGAGTTTGGTTGATAAAGAATATTTATTCTCACCAAATTCGAGAAAACCAGCGCACATGATGCTAATATCTTTGAAAACAGATTACCACCGACCGACTCAGCAATCAGCCATGTGAAAGCGATAGTAAGGGCACCAAAAAGGGCAGGGAAAAATCGTATCCAGAACATGCTTCCCCCAAGAAAATATATTATTTTAGAAATAAATGCGGTAAAAGGAGGTACAGAAATGTATCCAAATGCAAGATGATCTGTCTGGTTGAGATATAGAAACTCATCCCTGTGCAGCTCATAAACCGGATTGACAAGTATATATTGTAATATTAGTTTTATGCCAATCAGAAGTAAAAGAACCCAATATCGGTTAATGAATCTTTTGAATTTGAAATCCATTTGAATTTTTTTTTTTGAATTGTTTATGAGTATGGTTTAAATTGATCAAAATTGAAATTGAAATAGTGAACATGATGTTAACTGCCTGTAAATTAATTTTCAGCTAATTTATAAAATATTTACACTTGCTATTTAAGGAAAGAGATGTAATTTTAAACTGTGAATTATCAAGCATATTGGATCTGGCATTCAAATAGAATCAACAATAATTATAAATAATAAAATAGTAACATTATTAAGAAATGATATCAAAGATTTTATATTGGACTCCGCGGATTTTAACTATACTTTCAATTTTTTTTATGACGATGTTTTCATTTGATGTGTTTGGAGGAAATGAGTCTTTTGGTATGAAGATGCTTGGGTTCCTGATGCATAATATTCCGGTTTTGATATTAATCGCTATTTTAATTATTGCATGGAAATGGGAAGTGGCAGGCGGGGCTCTTTTCATACTGGCTTCGATATCCGGGACTGTCTTTTTTCATTCTTTTTCAGGAAATCCGGGTTCACTTATGGTTATTGCGCCGTTTTTACTTATCGGGATATTATTTATCCTTCACGCGGTTTTCTTTGGAGTGAGTCCTGTGAAGAAAAATGTTTGAGCTTTGCCTGACCGTCGGATAAAAATTCTTACAGATATCTAAGGAGTTGTTTCTCTTTGTGTTCAGATTTATACCTGCCATACCATTTGCACACAGGATACAGAAGGACAACAACGCTTAACCAGATTAAATAAATCGCAGGCAGTTCCACTCCGCCACCTGTTTCAGGCCGGCCATTCTTAAAGACGCCAAAAAGCAGGTCCTTGCTGCCAAACCCCTGTAAATACAACATTGCAAACATAAGAGAATGAATTATAAAAAGATGGAGGATAAAATAAAACAGCGGCACTCTTCCATAAACAGATAGTATTTCGGTAAACCTGTTCTTTAGCTTCTCTGAAATGAACAGCAACAAAAACATTATTCCAAGGAACAATAATGTAAAGAGGAGCGAAGGGGGGTATTTTGTTGTATTTATAAATGAAAGAAATGTAAAAAGAGCCGACTTTTGCCTCGACCATACAGAAGGATCTCCATAAATATTTATAAACCTGATGATGGTGAACAGGGATAATGATCCCAACCCGATCCTGAAAAATATTTTATTTCTTTTTTCAGCCGGAATTTCAAAAGATTCTCCAGATGCAAACCCTGTCAGCATAATTCCAAGCCATGGTACAAGCGGATATGCTGTGAAAAATGAAAAGCCGGGAGTTATGCTCATCATAAAAGGGCGCAATAATACAGAAGAAAAGAAAATCGCAACCGGGTTTGCCGGAATAGAGATGCCCTGCAAAAGGTTATGGCAGAAGATTATAACTAGTCCGATTATGCCTATTATCCGGGATGGTAATTTTAAAAGCAACGAAAGAACGATAAAACTCAATCCGATAGCTGAAATAACTTCTATTATCATCAACCGGAAATGTATATCGTACCAAAGAGCGAAGTTTACAAAAGTAAATTCCAGGATGACCAGCCAGATTCCCCTTTTCAGCAGGAAGGCTCTGCTTACAGAAATATTATTACTCCTTTTAAATGAAATGTAAGCAGAAACACCAGATAAAAAGACAAAAGTAGGTGCACACAGGTGTGTAACCCATCTGGTCATAAATAATAAAGTCGTAGTCGTTTGCAAGTTTGTCGGACTCTGACTTATTGAAGTCGAATGCATAAAATCTCTTACATGGTCCAACGCCATGATTACCATTACCAGACCTCTTGTTACATCAATACTGTTTATGCGCTTCATCTCTCACAGCATCTTAAGTTTGCTCATATAAATGTTTCTTATTGGAAGTTCTTGTCTCTCGTTTTTCAATGCACATAAAATCGGGATCAGGATTAATAAGTTACTGTTTGAGTAAATGGCTGATTATATTTTGATAAGATCTCCAATAATACTGATTGAATCTGAAATGCATTTTTCACAGACTGTTTCAAACAGATTATTATCTTTTGCATAACGATGTCCTTCTTCTGTTTTTAAATCACATTTCAACAATGCTAAACAATCTGTAGTGCCATTGATCTGCTTAAATTTTTTACTGAATTGTTGTATCATCTCATAGGTTTTTTCTTTTCTATCCTGGTTATCGGTAAACTTTTTACAGTTATAAACACCGAGTACCATGTAGGACCCTGTAACGGCACCGCATGTCTCCTGCAGTCTGCCCATTCCTCCTCCGAATCCGCATGCAATACTTAATGCAAGCTTTTTATCAAAATTCATTTCCTCTGAATAAGCAGTTAATACAGCCTGTGCACAGTTCAGTCCTGATTTGAATGACCCGATTGCTTTTTCTTCAATGTGTTTTATCATATCTTTTTTTTGCTTTAAAGGTAAAAGATTTTCTCTGGGCAACTCTGTGTTTCCTCTTTGATTCATCTGTGATTCTCTGTATAACCAAAAAACTTAGATGGAATCGAATAATTTTTTCATTAATAAAAGTATTGATATTTAACTCTTTGCGGCCTTTGCTAAAACTTTGCGGTTAATAAGTCTTAATTGAGGTCAGTTCAAAATCTTTTAAAAGAACAAAAGTATAATTCATCTCTCTGAGTTTTGGGACAATTTTCTCCATAGCTTCTTTTGTATTCCACTCCGGGTGATTAAAATGCATAATGACTATGGCTCCCGGCTTTATATTCTTCACAACATTTTCTTCAATCAAGTTTTCAGGTGTAAACGGAACGGCATCACCCGAAAGAACCTGATAACTTATAACCGTAATGCCTAATCTGGCGGCCATGCTGGCTGAGGCTTCATCTATAAAAGCTGTTGCTGATCTGTAAAATCGGGGGCGATGATTGGTAATGGCTTCTATTTTGCGGGCATTTGCCTCAATTTCATCAAATGCTTCTCCGGCATTTGATGTACCCTTAATTCCATATGCACTTTCCCCCGATGTTGAACAAGGTCTGTGGTTGAGACCATGGTTTTCAATCTCAAATAAACTATCACGGCTAAGATTAAGAAATACAGCAAATTGTGAATCGATCCACTTTCCACTGACAAATAATGTTGCCGGAATCTTTTCATTATGCAGAAAATCTATTAATTTTTTATCGTATCTGTTGCCATTTTTGCCACCACATGCATCAAATGTAAATGCAATTAATTTCTTTTGTGTAAGTATTTTTTCATCCACTCCGTTAACAAATTCGCCCCAACGTCCTGCTGGTGTGTGTGCAAATTCCGAAACAATCTTTGACTTTAATTCTGAATAGGATCTATCATTGTTCAGCTTTTTCAGAAATGTTGCATTCGTGAATTCTTTTGCTTCCTGGGGAGAAACAGGTCCGACAAAACCCAGAATCAATAAAAGCATGAGGATGATTCGCATAGGAGTATTTGTTAAAATGCTTTTGAGTCTGAAACTAACCGATCAAAACTATGGTTTACGAAATGTAAGAACATACAGATCACCATCGCAGATCTCTTTATATTCAATTTTGTCATTTTTGAAAATAGTTGCCATATTTCATAATTTTTTACTTATTTTTTACGAATTCGATCAATTCAATTGGAGCCCCATTATGTTCAACCATTGCAACTCTTACGCCGTCAGACGGGGAGTTGGGTTCTGTTATTACTTTAAGATCACGGAATGATAGTTCATGATCCAGATCAGCAACCTCAAATGCCAGATGAGGGACTGTTTGAATTAATTTATTAACCGGGCTTCCCTCTTCATACCGCATCCACTCGATTCCAAACGGACTGCTGCTGAATCCGAAGATATAAAGCCCGAATTGCGGCAAATATACTTCATCAGGCATAACCTTATTTGTAGGTATCCCCAGGTGATGATATTTCCATCCCCATTTTTCAATTGATTCTGGCAGTTCATTATCGAGTCTGACTTTTATCATAAGTTTTTTGTCATAAATTTAAATTGTTTTTTATTTTCAAAGTTCCCGGGATTTAAGTTAATTTGCAGCCAAATCCGGCCCGTAGCTCAGCTGGCAGAGCACGTGACTCTTAATCATGGGGTCGAGGGTTCGATTCCCTCCGGGCCGACATTTTTAACCACCATTTATCATATTATCAGATAGATGGGTTTTTTGTTTCCCCGCATTTGTTCCACAAATACAAAAACTCATCAAAAACAAAATTTATTTTAGTGAACATTACAAATTTATTATTATTTGATTTAATTCTTGTCGCTTCTTGATTTTGTCAATTAATCTTATATGCTTCCGTCATACCGAGATTCGCAGCCTTCTAAGCTGTGGGTCGAGCATTCGAGTCGCTCCGGAATCACAAAGACAAAGCTTAATTAAACTGATATTCAGTTGATTGAGCTTTTTAATTTCCTTATTTATTGCGACATTTCTACAACCAAATCAGAAACTCATCAGCAATAGTCTAATATTGATAGGGAGGAGATCGTGGTTCCTAGTGCATCTTTTAAGGTCATTTTTTGTTGGTCAATTTGAACACGAATAATGTAAAACTGGTCTCTTTATGGTTATGAGATTTCTGTAGATAACGTTATTTAAAACTCCATCTTTTGCAGACCTTTTTCCTGAATCTCCTTTTCAGTTGTAAAATAATATTGCATGTATATTCCACCAATCGGTTGAAATATTTTTTTGACGGCATTAAACCAACAACTATAATATAAGGAAATGTTTGCAATTGGTTGAAAATCATTATTTCCAACCTTAAAATGAGTAATATTTTGATTATGGAAAAATAATTCTCCATTATAATAAACCACAATATTGCCGCCTTCAACATAATAAAATTCGTAAGGAACATTTAACTCATACTCATATTCCTCTCGGTTGTTAAAATACGGCCTTAGATTCGGGTCAATTGGCAAAGCAAACTTAAAGGAAACTTGGTGCCATTCATTGATAGGTCCAACGTATTTTTTAATTTCGTTGTTAGGGATTTCATAATAATGAGTAAATGTCCCAGATTTGTCTCCACAGAATTTAAGTAGCATAAATCATTAGTTTATAAGGTTATACGAATAACTACAAAATTGCATTAAATCGACTCTCATAGGTTTCCTCGTCCATTAAAGATTTATCCAGGCTGCCGAAGGCAATATTGTTCAGGTTCTATTGCATTTATAAAAACAAAAATATTCCGTATTTCTCGATTTATTTCAAATCAATTAGGGAATGAAGTTTTTGTCTTCCCATGGCAGTTTTTGTATTTTAGTCCACTTCCACAATCACAAGGATCATTTCTGCCTAATTTTTTCCCAAGTATGGTTGGCTTATGATAAATGTCATTAAACTCCTTTACATAGTCAATGGTTTTCAAGGAGGGTATTCTAAATGAGAATGTTGTTTTTTGACCAACATTGGTAATAGCAAAATCTCCAATCGAAATAATATCCATACCAATAATTATGTCGAAGTTACCTATAAAATTCTTGCATTCAGTTACCTTAACAAATGGAACGACCACATTATTTGGAAGATAGATATTGACTAAATATACATTTTGCAGACTTATCCCGTCAGCATGTTGCACGTTTGCTTTTGTGGTAGGAATCAAACCTAATGATTTTGCAACAGCTGGAGTAATTGCTGAACCCGTTGCACCAGTATCCCAGAGGGCTTTTACTGGACTTACTTTTGGTGGAGTTTCTCCAGTATTTAATCTTCCATCAAAAGGAAGAGATATGCCACAGTTATTAATAATCTCTCTTGCAAGGCCATTAAAAATTGTAGTAAAGACATTAATTCGAGGTTGGGGATTATCCATTATGAAAAGACAACTCTTGAATGAAAAGTTTGTGTGTAAGAATCACTCCCCGGAGTGCAAACTTGAATCAAAAAAGTCCCAAGTTCGTTTGATTTCAGAGATTCAGTATAAGCTTCAGCTTCGCTGTTATAATCACCAATTACTTTGTCTCCTTTTATCACAATTACCCTTCCATTATACTTCTTCAAGAGCTCAGCTTGATGATCGAGATAATATTTAAACTCTTTTTCTAACATAGACTTAAATTTGGACTGCAAATATAACACACAAGTTAGTGCAAAGTTATAGATTTTCAAATTTTTTTTGACAAATCACCACTAATCAGTCTTTAAGTTAAGCAAAACCCCCGAATTTCTCTAGGGCCTCGCTGCATCGGTTTGTTGCTTTCCAAGCTGAGACTAGTGGGTTCGAATCCCTTTCCCCGCTCACTGAAAATAAAGAAGTTAAAGGAATTAAACTCTTTTTTTGTATATCAATTTGCACTGATTTTGTATACTTCAAATAATATAACACTCTGAGAAGGGAAGATTGCAGTTATTTCTCTTTAAAATATTCAGAGTAGTTTTTCATATTTCGAAGGTCATCTGAATTAGTTTGGATTGCTAAAACTAGTTTATGGTCAAGTTGATATGTCTGAATTAAGAAATAGCATAAAATACCCTCAACTGTACAAAATAAAATAAAAAGCAAAAGAAATTTTATTGTAAAAATTGATTGTATAATTACAATTGGATTGAATGTAATTGCGAGTTCCTCGTTATTCGGTACTGGCATAAAATGCAGTGAGTAAATTACAGTCAACGGAAATGAAATCATTAGAATAATGATTATTATCCTTAATGGTTTAATAGTGCTTATAAACGAATTAAGATCTTGTAAATTTTGCTGAAAATGTTGGATGAGTGTGTGGGATTCTACTTCTAATTGGTTTATGGCTTCTCGTTCAGCATTTAAACTATCCCATAGTCCGACTGGTGCAATTTTAGAAAGGAGTTTTCTTTGAATAATCGAAAATCCCTCTTGCACTGGAATGTGACGAGGTCTATATTCTTCATATAATTTATTAAATGCCTCTAATACTGAATCATCAATTTTGAACAGATTACTGTTATTTTGGTAAATCTTATTTAATATTTCAACTTGATTAAGATTTTCAAACTCGCCATTTTCAATTGAGTCTTTTAAATCACTGTCATAAAAAACACTCAAATTTGTATACCAAGAAAAATGTCTTATTGAAATACTTGCTTTGAGGTGATTGAAGTCTATTAAAAGTTGATCAAAATGAGAAATAGTTGCGCTTATTTTCTCATTAAGTCCAAGTAGTCTTGAAATAATAAATGCTCCAATTATTCCAATTAGCGCTGCTGCACTTTGAGAAAAGGAGCTAAAAAACCAGTTCCAGTCCATGTTTACATATTTTCATCTCTCGTAATCAAAGTTACGAATTTCCAAAGAATAGGATTAAAACAGTACATTCCGGTGCAGATGTCCGGGGCTTAAGGTTACTTATAACTTTTAATAGCCGACCATGTACCTGGTACATAATCAACATTAGAAAAATAGCTGCCATTCATCTGATTGAATTTGGAATTAACTATGCCTCTAAAATTTAAAATAGCTGGGTCTTGCCATAAACAATCAATTAAAACCGAATCACCTTTTATCTTACTCGTGGAAAGTAATTTCATTTCATTTATTATAAATGTGTTATCAATAAAACTAGTGTCTGTTATAGAGCCAGCAAGAGCATTATTATCATTTTGAACAAGATTCAAATTGCAATACCTAATATAATTTCCCTGCATAGTTATTGTAAATTTCCAATTACCTGTTAGAGCTAATGTCGAATCATTTTCCTTTTTACATGAGAAAATAACCAAAGTCAGAATTAAGAAATATGCTGTTTTCATAAAAATGAATTTTAATGTAAGTTACGATTTTCTAAATATTCACGCCATATTGAAACGAGAACCCCCGGATTTCTCCAGGGGGCTCGCTGCGGGGATTCGTGCTTTAACCCCTCCCCGGTCATGGTATGACAGAGCTAATTTATGAAGCTAAACATCTTAAGGCTTCAGATCCAATAGGCCAGGAATTAGGACGATAATGAAAATAAACTATAATTACCAGGATAATCCTCACACTTATTCTAAACCTTAATATATTATTGCTAGTCAATTTATGAAATATCATATCGACTCGATTCGTACATTATCAATTGATTGTTCTGGTGACTTCGCATATGCTGTTACCCGTTACGATGCAACCAATAACGGCCAAACAGCTTTCGGTGTTAATATTGTTGTCCTTAAAAAGATCGGCGGCAAATGGCTTATCGTAGCTCATGAAGCAGCTGTACCCGATCCAAATATGTCGATTCAGAGCCTGTATACTCTAAAATCTCACTGATTTCGAATTTGTCCTTGCAGTTGAAGGCAACCAAGTAATAATTTTATTGCATTGTGATAATTTAATGCTTAATTTTGGTATTACCCGGAGATGCTGTCGAGTTCTGAAACAAGATGTCGCATCAGTACCGGTTAAACATCTGATTTATAATTTATTAAATAATTGGAGGAAATCGTTATGAAAACCAGAAGCTCTTTTTCAGTATTGATCTTTTTTGTCATTATTGCCATCGGTTTAGCCATCGCTTATTCTGCAAATAGTGCTCTGGCAGGTACAGGAACTATGGTTATTGGGGTAATTACGTTTCTTCTTGCTATTATTATTTCAGCTGCAATTAAGATAGCTGACCAGTGGGAAAAAGCTGTAGTCTTACGTTTAGGCCGTTTCCAGTCGCTGAGAGGACCCGGAATCTTTTTTATTATTCCAATCATTGATAATGTTGCCTACTGGATTGATACTCGTGTCATTACAACATCATTCACTGCCGAAAAGACCCTTACAAAAGATACCGTCCCTGTTGATGTGGATGCAGTTCTGTTCTGGAAAGTACTGGATGCCAAGAAGGCTGCCCTTGAAATAGCTGAATACAGAAATGCAATAAACTGGGCATCGCAAACTGCGCTGCGCGATGTTATCGGTAAAACCATGCTGTCGGAGATGCTTGAAGGCAGGGATAAAATGAGTGAACAGCTTCAAAAGATCATAGATGACCGCACTGAACCATGGGGTATAAATGTCATCTCAGTTGAGGTTAAAGATGTTCTTATTCCAAATTCATTGCAGGATGCCATGTCTATGCAGGCCCAGGCCGAAAGAGAACGTCAGGCAAG
>PLNF01000077.1 GCA_003141715.1 Bacteroidales bacterium
TTTAAACTTCGGAGTTCTTCCATATCCCTGTCAAAAATGTGGATGGCTCGCAACATCCCTTTTTCGAGCGCTCTGGCGATTTTACGGCTGTCGACAGGATCTCGCTTCTGAAGCTGATCTTTTTGGCTAGAAGGTATGTCTGCAGCGTTAATAACAATGTTTTTTATCCCCAGATCATTGAGCTCACGATGGATTCCATAACCACAAAAACCAGCTTCGTAGGCACTGTGATAGGTACCGCCCGGAAACATTTTTTGAAGATAAGTATACAAAGCCAGCGGATCGGGAGGCTGAGTAAAAGTCCTGTGTTCCATCCCTTCAACCAGGATGGTAACACTCCAGCTCTTTTTATGAACATCTAAACCAATAAAAAGATCTTTGCCTTGGAAATCGATTTTTTTCGTAACTTGTGTCTGCATAGTCTCTCGTATTATGTTTACGAACAATAATTTACAAAGATTATTGATATCGTACCTGAGACTATGCTTTTATCATATGTGCTTTAATTAATTGCCTTCGGCAGCCCGGACAACTTCTCAATCGGATCCCAACTCAATGACTAGACAATTTCGCCATGACGATGGGATCTGTTCTATCTAAACAAAAAAGCCTAAACATAACTCGCTAAGAGGCAATACGACTCTTAAATTTGGCCTTCATTTAAAAAACCTGACAAAATAGTTCCCAATACGGGAATTATCTATATCTTTGTACCCAGACTATAAAACGAATGGAGAGGATATTTGCAAGAAGTACCTTGAGACAATTTTGGGAAAAACACCCTGACTCTGAGCAGTACTTAAAAACGTGGTATGACACTGCAATGAATTCAGAATGGAATACTCCAAATGATGTCAAAAAGACTTATGCTAACGCAAGTATTCTGAAAGAGAGCAGGATAGTTTTTAATATAAAAAGTAATACGTATCGATTAGTTGCAAAATTCAACTTTGAGAAACAATGGATTTTTATTCGATTCATAGGATCTCATACGGAATATGATAAAATCGATGCAAATACAATTTAAAAACAATGGTTATGAATATAAAACTTATTAAAACAGAAGAAGATTACCAAGTGGCATTAAAAAGACTTGAAATAATCTTTGACGCTAAAAGCGGGACGATAGAAAGTGATGAAGCTGATATTCTTGGACTAATGATTGACGAGTATGAAAAAAAACATTTTCCAATAGAAGCACCAGACCCTATTGAAGCTATTAAAATCAGGATGGAAGAATTGAATTTAAAACAAGTTGACCTCGCTGATACAATTGGTGGGAAAAATAGGGTCTCGGAGATTATGAATCGTAAACGCAAATTAACCGTAGAAATGATTCGCAATCTCACCGGACGATTAAACCTTTCCCCTGGGCTTCTAATCCATGACTACAAATTGACTGGACAAAAAAGAGCCTTGACTAATAGTAAGGTTGCAAGACGCCACATAAGAAATAAAAAAAGCCTAAACATAACACGGACAGTTTAGTTAATTGCCTTCGGACTTCGGCCGACGAAGTCGGCAGCCCGGACAACTTCTCAACCGGCCCAAAAGTCTATGGGAGTAAAATCATCTCAACTTATAAAATCTTGTGGCACCCGGACTGATCCTGCTGCCAAGACAAAGTCAATAGGGCTGCATCGCCTTCCATCGGCCGCCATAGGCTTGCCGACGGCGAAGCACGTAGCCGCGGCGGAGCAAGGCCGGCCAACCTGCCTACCGGAAGGCAGGCGCACTACTGGTGTCGTTTTTGCTAAGCCATCTGGACAACTTCATCATGACCTGACAACTCTTGTCCACCTATCGGGACCTGGTACCATCTGGACAGCTTCATCGTGACACGACAACTCGGGACTGCAATTTGACAACGATTCTATATCTTTAAGATTTTAACCACGACAAATAAAATGTATTAAATTCGTTTTTATAAGAATAGAATTAAATAAATATAAATAACCGCGATTGGATGAAAAGCACGCATAAATTGATAGGCGCCTGTTTATCAGGATGTATGAATCTTGTTCGAGTTTCGTCTAAGGCGCAAATAAACGCAACCAGTTAAGTTTATTGAGTTGTTGTGTGAAATAGGTGAAATGAATCTAAAAGAGAAATATAAAGATGACATTGCTATGATTATGTCTAAAATTAATCATAATGGGGGCGAATTATGGGCGACAAAAGACAAGAAAATTAGCAAAGGAAGCCCCTTTGATACAAGAGATGTTGCACTAATGCTTTCTGAATTAGGATTCACTAAAAAAGATATTATTATTCAAGATATTGCTGACATTATTTTTAGTACATGGAAACCAGATGGACGATTCAAGGTTTCCCCTTCCGGAGCAATCTATCCCTGTCATACAATTGGAGCAGCCAGAGTTCTTTGTTATTTGGGATATTCAGATGATAACAGAATTAAAAAAACATTTGAGCATTTATTGGAAACACAACAAGAGGATGGAGGTTGGATGTGCAATAAATTCAGTTTTGGAAAAGGACCTGAAACAAAGTATTCAAATCCCGGACCAACATTGGAAGCATTAGACGCATTTAGATTTACAGGTTTAAAAAATACAGATAAGCGATTGGATAAAGCTGTTGATTTTCTTTTATGGCATTGGGAAGTAAAAAAACCGACTGGACCTTGCCATTATGGAATCGGCTCATTGTTTATGAAAACAGAATTTCCATTTTTTCGATACAATCTATTCTACTATTGTTATACCTTATCATTTTTTAAGAAAGCTCAAAAAGACAAACGGTTCAAGGATGCATTAATTCTGCTTAAGAAAAAACTTATCAATGGGAAAATGATTATTGAGAATCCTAACAGACAATTAGCAGAAATGGATTTTTGCCGAAAGGGACAACAAAGTGAATTAGCAACAATTAAATTTAAGGATTTGATGATAAATATAGGAGCGTAACTACTTCGCACAATGTATATAAAAAATAGGCGGGATATTAGTAAATTCAGGAATCCCACGTCTCACTGGAAGGCACATTTGCAACTCCTGCGAGCCAACCAGTCCCCTTCCTGCCTTCATCTACCCTTTATACACATCTCGTTATTGTCGAGATATACAAATTATTAATCTTATATTAAACTTGAACTAAAGAAGTATTTTTATACCTGTTGCATATTTTATTATTGAGATCAGGTGTTTTCGGTGGAAGAAGATGACTCACACAAAAATCTTAATTTAGCACTGAAATATAATAACCAATTAGATTGCAATTGCGGCTCTGAAAGAGCCAGATATGAATAACCCCCGGCGCCAGTGAATAAGGATTATTAAAGCTTTGACAATTGAAAAACAAAAGCAGGCGCACACATTGCCAAGTATTAGAATTTTACAAAGCTCTTTAAAAAATCACTTTCCAAACTTTTTTTTAATGGAATTATATATAAATGGGATTGAAGTGATCACAATAAGGAATATTACTATATATCCCAGATAATCTTTTGTCCCCGGAATGTATTTTCCCATGAAATATCCGGTTAAAACTAATGTACTTACCCAAAAAAATGCCCCCACCAGACTGTAAATAAAGAATTTATAGTAACCTAATTTTACGATGCCGGCAACAATCGGGGCAAATGTCCTTACAATCGGAAGAAACCGGCTTAAAATTATGGTCTTTTTCCCATGTTTTATGTAAAACTCATGAGCAGCCACCAGATGTTCATGGCGGAAAAATAAAGTTGATTTCCGGTTGAATAGCAGTTTTCCCACTTTCTTCCCAAACGCATAACCGAACATGTTGCCTGAAACCGCTGCAATTATAATTAAAATAACCAGGAGGGCAGGATGCAATCTGAGAATCCCGGTCGAACAAAATAAGCCTGAAGTGAATAGCAGTGAGTCACCAGGAAGAAAAAAACCAACGAAAAGGCCTGTCTCAGCAAATACAATAAATAGAAGCAGATAGATTCCTCCATATAGAATGATGCTTTCGGGATTCACCAGTTGCTTTAAGAAATGAAATATCCCGTCCATTAGCATTGCATTTTATAGGAATAAGTCTTTAAATATAGGTGATTTTATTCTCTTGATGAAGATCAGTTCAAGGTTATTTGCCAGGGAAATGAATCCCGCAATAAACTCCGAAATTATAACCAGGAATATGGTCTTTGTATCCAATATTAAACTCGGCATAGGGCGAAAATACAAACCTTCCGAAGTACTTGTTTATCTGTATACCTGAAGCAAAACTAAGCTGTTCACCAATAAAGTCCGGATCTGAATAATTACCATGTTCATAAGCATATTTATAACGTAACAGACTCAGAAATGGTGAAATATCTAAATTGTTTTTCATTGGTATATGATATGAAATATGTTCAAATGAGAGAGCTATGGCAGCTACAGAAAATAAGAAATCCGTAAGGCTGTCTTCATCATCTCCAAACAGAGTGCCATCATTTACAAAGACATTGCTCCAGGCAATAAGACCTAATGGTAACCCGATCAGACCGGGTCCGGCATGAACATAATCCCGGCCAAAAACCAGATCAGCATCGAGACTAAATCTTTTACTGATGAATACCTGAAGTTTAATACCTCCAGCTATCTGTGACCCATTTGGAGTTTTAATGAGAACATTTGGGGATGCAGAGACGATTAATTCCCCTGCCCGGTGATGGTTTCTGGTAGTGTCAGGTTTATAATACTCAAACTGTGAGTAAGTTACTAAACATGAATATCCCATAAATAAAAAACATATCAACAGGAACTTTTTCATCGGAATGCATTTTATATTTCAGATTACAATGTTGTACAACCGATAATTTCAAGGGGAAAGATTAATATACCAAGCAAATTACTTTACAATTATTTAACTAAAATTACTAAATCTCAGGAATGAATACAATAAAACTTATCAAATATCAAACTCATTTAGATTAATGGCTGAATTGATAATAGCATGAAGCTATCTCAAAAATGTGATTTTGATAAGTACACTTATCGGGCTCTATTTGTAAGTAGAACATATATAGTTATTTGTAACCGGAAAAAGAAATTTTGAAATCACAATGTTTTTTTTACCTTAGTATTGGGTTCCCTCTGTTGCCTTTAGCTTCGGAAGGGCAGCCTTTTATAATAATGAAAACTAAATTTCCTGAAGATGAATAGATCCCTGATTACCCTTTTAATGATTTTTATTTTGCAATCTTCAATTGCCCAGACTAAGAAATTGACAGGTTTTTACGATAGGAATATTGATAAGGAGCTGAGCCTCGAATCGGCATTTGACAAGAATCTTAGCAAAACCAATATCGGTGAAACAATTAAAAAACTTTCCGCGGAACCGCACCATATAAGTTCTCCTGCTGATAAGGCAAATGCCGAATATATCATGGGTCTGTTTAATAAATGGGGATGGGATGCAAAAATTGAAACCTTTTGGGTGTTGTTCCCGACTCCTAAAACAAGGATCCTTGAGATGACTTCGCCAACAATTTATAAAGCAGTTTTAAAAGAACCCGCTCTGAAGGAAGATGCTACGTCAGGTCAGTCCGGACAATTACCAACCTATAATGCCTATAGCGCGGATGGAGATGTAACATCTGAACTGGTATTTGTAAATTATGGTTTGCCTGAGGATTATGAGATATTGGATAGAATGGGCATAGATGTGAAGGGGAAAATTGTAATTGCAAAATATGGCCGTAGCTGGAGGGGTATTAAACCTAAAGTGGCACAGGAACATGGAGCGATTGGCTGTATAATTTACAGCGATCCGGCAGATGATGGATATTTCCAGGGCGATGTTTACCCAAAAGGTGCTTTCAGAAACGAATATGGTGTGCAAAGAGGTTCTGTAATTGATATGTCAGAATATCCGGGTGATCCTTTAACCCCCGGAATTGGTGCAACAAAAGATGCAAAAAGATTAGACAGGTTAGAGGCACCAAGTCTCTTAAAGATTCCTGTTTTACCTATCAGTTACCATGATGCAGCACCATTACTTGAAGCCCTCGATGGGCCGGTAGCACCTGTTGACTGGCATGGCGGCTTATCTTTTGCATATCATATCGGAGTTGGTAAAGTAAAAGTGCATTTAAAGGTTGCTTTTAATTGGGATATTGTTCCATGTTATGATGTTATTGCGAAAATTCAGGGTTCTAAATATCCTGACGAGTGGGTGATACGCGGAAATCACCATGATGCGTGGGTGAATGGAGCAGGAGATCCGATAAGTGGCCAGGCAGCTATGCTTGAAGAGGCTAAATCAATTGGCAGCATGCTGAAGACAGGATGGAAACCAGACCGGACTATCGTTTATTGTGCCTGGGACGGAGAAGAACCTGGCTTGCTTGGTTCCACTGAATGGGTTGAGGAACATGAAAAAGAATTGAAAGAAAAGGCGGTAATTTACATAAATTCCGATGGTAATGGTCGTGGTTTCATTTCTGTTGAAGGGTCACATGCTTTGGAACCTTTCATGGATGAAATTGCAAAACAGGTAATAGACCCGCAAACGAACGTAAGTATTTTTGAAAGAAAAAGAGATCATGAAGCCGTATCAGTAAAAAATACGGAAGCAAAGAAAAGAATCTGGGATGAAAAAGAATTAAAGCTGGATGCAATGGGTTCCGGCTCTGATTATTCTTCCTTTATTCAACACGCAGGAATTCCCTCTTTAAACCTGGGATTTGGCGGAGAAGACGATGGCGGTGAATATCATTCTATCTATGATTCCTATAGTTTATATGAAAAGTTTAAGGATCCAGGGTTCCAGTATGGCGTGACTCTTGCTGAGACTGCAGGGCATGCCATCTTGCGAATGGCCAATGCTGATGGCTTGCCTTTTGATTTCATACATTTGTTTAAAACTATTGATGCATATTCAAAGGATCTTATCACACTTTTGAAGACAAGCCGTGAAACTACAGAATTAGAAAATCAGATTATTAAATCCGGGGGTTATGATGCGGGGGAAGATCCAACAAAGACATATATTGTTCCTCTTGTAAAACCAGAAGTGCCATATCTTGATTTTTCACCATTACAAAACGCAATACAACAATTAGAAAACAGTGTTGATAGCTTAAGTATTGTTTTTCAAAACAGGATAAAGACAAACACTATGAACCTGGCTTTTAATCAAGCACTTCAAAGAGCGGAACAACAGTTATTGAATGAAGCAGGACTGCCACGCAGGGCATGGTATAAACATACTTTGTATGCGCCCGGATCCTATACCGGTTATGGTGTAAAAACAATGCCCGGCATTCGCGAAGCCATTGAACAAAGAAACTGGAAAGAAGCTCAGCAACAGATTGAAGTGGATTCGAAAGCCATCTTAAGACTTTCAGAATATTTTAAAGTTCTGTCTTCCTCAGGTTATTGATTTATTGGTAAAAGGATTTAAGGGTGTCTTAGCTCCGGTACAAATAAAAAAGCCTCAATATTATTGTTTATCAAGGCTTTATTTGTTTATTTCAGTAGCCCCACCAGGAATCGAACCTGAATCTAAGGTTTAGGAAACCTCCATTCTATCCATTGAACTATGGGGCCAATTTCAGTCGCAAAAGTATATCTTTTTTTTATCATTCCAAATCACCTGATTTGACATACAAGACACATGACACACGGCATACGACGCAGGGAAAAAGAAAATCCGTGCGTCGTGCGTCGTGTGTCTTGAGCCCTTCATATGCCGTTTTGAAAATTAAAATTATCTTTGATACTATAAATTATAAATATCATGAACTGGTTAGATGCTATTATAGTCGTCATACTCATATTATCACTGGTGACGGGATTTATTAACGGACTGGTAAAAGAGGTGGCTTCACTAGCTGCATTAATTCTTGGAATCTGGGGAGCCATAAAATTTTCGACCTTTACAGCCGAAAAACTTTATGATTATTTTGATATGACCGGCCATTATGTAGGGGTTATAGCCTTCCTGATTACATTTGGAATAATTGTAGTCATTATTCATTTTATCGGTATGCTGGCTGACAAAGTTGTTAACGCAGCTTCTCTGGGCTTTATAAACAGGGTTCTCGGAATTGTATTTGGATTACTTAAATCGATGCTGATAATGAGTGTTTTCTTCGTAGTATTAAATGCAGTTGATGCCAGGAGGTCATTCCTTCCGAAGAAGACAATTGAAGAGTCAAAGTTTTATAATCCAATTTCCGATATCGCCCCGGCTATCTTCCCGATAATAGGAGAGGGAGGGTTCAATCAAAGCTTCGACCGGTTCAAAAAGAAGCCCGAAGAGCCAACTATCTAACCCTGTTTATTATATTTGCAACTCTCAAAAAATGCTTTTATGAATTTTGTTGAAGAACTGAAATGGAGAGGCATGATACATGATATTATGCCAGGTACTGAAGAATTATTAAAAAAGGAAAAAACCAGCGGATATATCGGATTCGACCCTACTGCCGACTCATTGCATATAGGTCATATGGTGCAGGTTATGTTACTTGTCCACTTCCAGCGGAGCGGACATACACCTATTGCTCTTGTTGGTGGAGCAACCGGGATGATTGGAGACCCATCCGGAAAATCAGAAGAGAGGAACCTGCTCGATGAAGAATCTCTGAGAAAAAATCAGGAAACTATAAAGAAGCAGCTTTCTAAATTCCTCGATTTCCAGTCAGATAATGAAAACCGGGCTATCATGGTTAATAATTATGACTGGATGAAGGAATATTCTTTCCTGGGTTTTATAAGAGATATCGGGAAACATATTACGGTTAACTATATGATGTCGAAAGACTCGGTTAAGAAGAGAATCGGGTCGGAAGCTAAAGAGGGAATGTCATTTACAGAGTTTTCTTACCAGCTCGTCCAGGGAACTGATTTTCTTCACTTATTTAATAATTTCAACTGTAAGCTTCAGATGGGTGGCTCCGATCAATGGGGGAATATTGTGACAGGTACTGAGCTTATCCGTCGGAAAGCAGGTGGAGAAGCTTTTGCCCTGACCTGTCCGCTGATAACTAAATCTGACGGGACTAAATTTGGCAAAACTGAATCAGGAAATGTCTGGCTCGACCCTGAAAAAACCACACCTTATCAGTTTTATCAGTTTTGGCTTAATGTTTCCGATGAAGATGCGGCAAAATATATCAAAATCTTTACTGTTCTGCCTCAGAAGGAGATTAAAAACATCGTTTCTGAGCATGACAAAGCTCCTCATGAACGTATTCTTCAGAAAAGACTTGCTGAGGAGGTCACCGTAATGGTCCATTCAAGGGGAGAATATGAAGGTGCTGTTGAGGCATCACAGATTCTGTTTGGTAAAGGGACTACAGAAACGCTGAAAAAGATGAGTGAAAACACATTTCTGTCTGTTTTTGAAGGAGTTCCTGTTTTTGATGTTAAAATGGATATTCTTGTGAAAGGGGTCACTATTGCCGACCTGTGCACAGAACATTCCCATGTATTCAGTTCCAGGGGAGAATTAAGAAGACTCGTACAGGGCGGAGGATTCAGCATAAATAAAGAAAAGGTTGATAACCCTGACATAGTAGTTAATAGAGAATCGCTTCTGAATAAAAAATATCTGCTCATACAGAAAGGGAAGAAAAACTATTACCTGATAAGGGTTAACTGACTAAGGGGCTTAGGGACAAAGAGACACTACGAAGAGAAAATAGTAAAGCGCTTAACCGCTACGCGGTAAAAAATACCACGGAGGGTACATTTTCTACAGTACCATATCGCCTACGGCGAATAGAGAAATATGACCATGAATATTGGGGAAATCATGTCAATTGATTTAAGTAGTCCGGAATTATGAAAGACGAATAGCCCGTCCGTAGGGCTTATGGTATTTTAGAAAAAATTACATCAAAAGGCACCACACCTCGTGGAGGTTAAAAAGAATCTTAACGGTTTTGTAAAATGTTTAACCGCTACGCGGTAAAAAATGTCATTGTGGATATAATTTCTACAATACCATATCGCCTACGGCGAATAGAGAAATATGGCCATGAATATTGGGGAAATCATGTAATTGATTTAAGTAGTCGGGAATTATGAAAGACGAATAGCCCGTAGGGCTTCGAGTATTGTAGAAAAATAACCTTACAAGACACAATACCTCGGAGAGGTTAGACGGAATCCTCCAAAAAATCAAATAAGAATTGTTGATCAAATTCCATCTCATTGTCATTTAGATAGTCGGTATATTCTTGTTGGAATGTCTTCTTTTGATGATGTAATTTCTGATTCTTGATGTAATTATAGATGTCAGCAATTTGTGAATGACTATATGAAAATCCTCCATAACCCTCTTGCCAGGAGAACCTGCCAAAGCAGAGTTTTTCATTGTTGATAAACAAAGATGAGCTTCTCTTAACATCATGTACCGTATCTGAAACGGATGTAGCTGGATTTAATCCAATGAGGATATGTACATGGTTTGAGGTTCCATTAACAATAATGGATTTATGTTTCATGTTTGTTATTATTCCGCTCATGTATTCAAAAACACGTATTCGGATATCTTTTGTTAATACAGCTTCTCTGTTTTGTACGGCAAAAACAAGCTGAACATAAATTTGGGTAAACGTTCCTGGTTTCATGATTGATAATATTTAATGAATAATGCAGCTAAGCAAAATTAATAAATCCTAATGGCTTTGTAAAATGTTTAACCGCTACGCGGTAAAAAATACTACGGAGGGTACATTTTCTACAATACCATATCGCCTACGGCGAATTTAGTATCAGTGCATCAGGGCATAATTGCCACAGACTCAAAAATTAAGGGATAATGTAAGAAACATAGCCTATCGAGCTTAAATCATTTTAGAATAAATTTTTTGCCATATAATCTTACCTCGGAGAGGTTAAAGAAGATTTTCATTGGTACAACAGTAAGAAGAAGGTAGCAACTACTTTACAAGATCCGCAGCGATGATTGAGACATCATCAAAAGTCGAAGGATTATCATGTGGCAGCCCAAGTTCCTTTATCATTTCCCTGATATTATTTTCAACGGGTTTGGTGTTAGAAATATGGCGAATAATTTCCTTTGTTCCAATATCCTTACCATCAGCATATTTCAACTCAGAAAGGCCGTCTGTATAGCAAACAATCTTTGAAAAATCTCTTATTTTTATTTCAGATTTCTGTATCTCCGGTATTTCATCAAGCATTCCGATTCCTACGCAGGAACTCCTGAGATGAAGGGTCTCTCCGGTAGCTGTATTATAAAGCACAGGAGGATTATGAGCAGCATTTATATATTCAAGGATCCTGTTTTTATGATCATACCTTGCAACAAATAGTGTTATGAATTTTTCTCCTGCCGCATTTACAACAACAATTGAATTGAGTTTTTTAACGAGAACTTCAAGCTCAATATCCCAGGTAAATAGAGCTCTTAAGCTTGCCTGGAAATTTGACATCAGTATTGCTGCTGATATACCCTTACCTGATACGTCGGCAATACAAAATCCTGTCTTTGTTTCTGAAAGCCTTATGCAATCGTAATAGTCCCCGCCAACTTCATAGTGAGGGAAATAAAATCCATTTACTATAATTTTTGGGTTTTTTGGCATCTGGCTGTTATCAGGGATGAGCATTTTTTGCATTTTGGCCGCCAACTCGAGCTCTTTTTTTATAGCTTCCTGTTGCAGACTTTCATTGAATAGTCTGATGTTCTCGATAGCAACTATTATAATGCTGGAAATAGTCTGTATGAAATTCAGATGTTTCAGAACAGGGCTCATTCCCTCGCCTTCCTCCTCTATATCACCAATAAAAACGAAGGCGAGATGAACGTTGTTATTATATACCGGTACAATAATATCAACCCCTTCGAAACCAAGGTCGGGAGCACCGAAAAAAATCTCACAGATACCCAGCAGTCTTGATTCTACATCAATAGTTTCAAAATGTTTCGGGAAACCACCGTTTAGAATGCATTCCCATGTGCCGGAATGTTTAAATATGAGGATTTTACCAATACCCAGGTTGTTCCTCAGGATGAATTCATATTTGGATAAAAGGTCTTCAGTCGGAAGATTCGCATTGATCGATAATGTAATATCGAGTAATGAGTCTAATTTAAATTTTGAAATCTTTAATCTGTCTGCCTGACCTTTTTTATCTTCCATAATACTATTTATCCCTTAACTCTTTCTACGTACGTTTTGTCGCGTGTATCGATTCTTATTTTATCACCGGTATTTACAAACAATGGGACCATAATTATTGCACCATTCTGGACTTTTGCCTGTTTTAATGCATTGTTGGCTGTATCTCCTCTTAACCCAGGCTCGGAATAGGTAACCTCCATAACAACAGACTGAGGGATATCTACTGAAAGGACAGTTTCAGTATCGGCATGAACAACTATCTCGACACTTGCTCCCTCCAGAAGAAATTCATGATTTTCAATCAATGATTTCTGGATGTGGATCTGTTCAAAGGTTTCGAGGTGCATGAAATAAAAGCCTATATCATCCTTATAAAGATACTGATATGGACGCCTTTCAACTCTTGCCAGGTTCACTTTAGTGCCTGACGAAAAGGTATTATCAATTACCCTTCCGCTTTTGAGGTTTTTAAGTTTAGTCCGTACAAAAGCCGGTCCCTTCCCGGGTTTAACATGCTGAAATTGCACAATTGTATAAAGGTCATTGTTGAATTCAATGACTAATCCATTTCTAAAATCTGCAGTACTTGCCATATATGTTCCTGTTATTCAATAAATTAATTAATCTATTTATTATTAGTTCCAAGGGGGTAAACCAACCCTTCATAATTTACAATCTCACACGTAAACGCACCCACAAATATATCAAATCGTACCTTAACCGGTAAAAAATTCTTATCGGCTGAAAACCAGAATGAAACATCTTCTTCAGTCTTAAAAAGTCTTCCGGTTTCTGTAACAGGATTAAACTTGTAACATTTAATTTTCCCGACTTTGGTTTTTATTTCATCTGTCCCGATATATCTTAACCTGATAGGGTAAAGTTCATCACAGAACCAGGTAGTTATGGTTGTTAGTTCACCTTTCTTCAGATTGCTGTCAATAGGAAGAATATGGTTTCGGAAGAAGTAGAAACAGGAGATAATATCATGAATTCCCGGTGGAGCGATATGTATCCCGGTAAGATCGCTGGTAAGAATACTGGAATCAGCCCTGGTTTTATGATCAAATAAAACAACATTGTATTTTTTATACCTGCCTTCATGGATGTTTCTGATTGATTTCACAGGTAATTCGGTTACAGAGTCAATGAAACTCTCGTAAATATCCAATACCTTAAAAAGAGCTTCAGCCATCCCGGTTGTCCTTGCTGATAATTTTGAATGCCATACCTCTCTGCCGTTAAATGAGTCGCTCTTTAACTCGAGCGTTCCGCTTCCGGCAGTAATAAACCCGTAGTGAATGGTATAAGTTACTTTCTCACCGACTTTATATGACACTGCCTGACCCTTCGCAAAGGTTGAAATTATTAATACAATACCGGTGATGCAAAAAAATCTTTTCATACTCCTTCCTGCTGGAACACAGTAATTGTGCCGATTATTTCCCAAGGATATTTTTTCTGGGTTTGGAAGTTATAAAATCTTTCAGATATAATGGCTCAAAGTAAGCAACATCTTCAAAACGATGATCTTTAAACGCCTGAAATACAGGTTTGTGCATATGGGAAGCTGATATCATGTAATCTGTGGCAAAAAGAGCATTTTTACGATTTATCACCTCTTTACATTTTATTGCTCCATCGCCAAAAAAGATAATCTTCTGTGATTCAGGAATATTGACAAATGTATCTTCAGTGATTATATCTGCCGAAATATTCTTTATTTTATTTCCGCCTGAGTCATAAATAGCATAGTAAACTTCCATTCTCCGGGCATCGAGCATAGGACAGAAAAGTGAATTCACTTCAGGTTCTGTACTAAAATACTTACTTCCGGCAATCCCCCAAAACATCGAAAGCGTGGTTTCTATGCCGATAAGAGGAATAGCTGCTCCATACGCAATTCCTTTAGCTACTGATACACCAATCCGTAATCCTGTATAAGATCCTGGTCCCTTACTGACAGCTATAGCCTCAAGTTCACGGGCTCTCATTCCATGCTCTCTGAGGATTTCCTCAATAAATACAGTGAGCATGGAGGCATGTGATTTTGATTCGTTGCTTCCTCTCAAAGAGATTACACCGGCACTATCACATAATGCCACAGAGCAAAGGTTTGTCGCAGTTTCAAGACATATAATCATGTTTTGAAAGGGATACCAACTACCTATTTCACTTTAAAGAGTACTTCTTTTTTTACGACCTCTATCAAGGTGCTGTCGGATAACTTTTTACTGATCGCGCTGAAAGGAGAAGATATTACACGATCATTAACTGCTACGCCGGAAAGGATTTCAATATAAGAATTATCCTGGATTCCGGTTTTAACATCTTTAGCGAGCGCATATTTCCCATCTGTTACAAATACGATGGTACGGATATCTTTTTCTGATGGAGTACCGGTAGTTTTTGTTGTATCGGTACGGGTTGTGACAGACTGTATAGGAACTGTAAGTATATCAGGTTTTGATTGGGTACGGATATCAACAGTTGCTGACATCCCTGGCCTGAACGGATGTTTATCACCGGCATCAACAAGTTTCTGATAAGATTGGGGAAGAACCAGAATCTTGACATCGAAGTTAGTTACCTGATCAGCTGAAACTCCCGTTGTCTTGGCAGAATTCGCAATTTCAGTTACTATCCCTTTGAATTTCTGATCGAGATATGCATCTACTTCAATAAGAGCGGTATCTCCCAGCTTGACCCTTGGGATGTCATTTTCATTTACCTGTACCTGAGCTTCCATACGGGACAAATCAGCAACCCTCATTAATTCTGTTCCTGCCATAAGATTTGTTCCTGCAACTCTTTCTCCAAGTTCAACGAGAAGCATAGAAACTGTACCTGTCATCGGCGCATAGATTGATGTCTTGGTAAGGTTTTCATTTGCATCTTTAAGGGAGGCTTCGGCGCTTGTGATTGCAAACTTAGCTGCATCAAGCTCGGCTTTTGCAACGTTATAGGTGGCTTCGGCCTGTTCAAAATCAGACTTTGAAATGGTCTGTTGGTCATATAGTTGTTTGTTTCGCTTAAAGGATAATTCGGCCTGAGTAAACTGAGCCTCCGACTGAGACCGGCGTGCCTGGGCCGCGCTTATTTCTGCCAATGATCTGTCTCTCTGGGAAATGTAATTATCGGGTTTTATTCTGAGTAATAATTGTCCTTTTTCAACATTGTAACCTTCTTTCACTGTCAATTCTACAATTTCGCCGGATACATCCGGGCTTATTTTAACCTCTTTTTCAGGCTGAATTTTGCCATTTGCTGTAATTGTTTCAACGATAGTGCGTTTTTGAGCATTCTCAACAGCAACCTTCACCGTTAAAGCTTTACCAAACCAGCCTGCTTTTTTCCCAATNNATCAGGACAATTACTATTGGAAGTAAAATCTTAAGTATCTTATTGTTTTTCATGTTCTTGTATCTTAAAATGATTTTGTATTATGATTATTGATTAAGATTTAACGGTATGCCTTTATAAAAATCGAGAACCTTGGTTTTAAAGATATAATCATACTTTGCCTGAGACATGTCAGATTGAGCGTTTAAAAGTTGTGTCTTAGCGACATTGTAATCAACAGGAGTAACCATTCCTACGTCGAACTTTTGTTGTGTATATCTGAAAGCTTCCTCACTGGAGGTGACAGCTCTCATGCTTGCATTGTACTTTTTCAAGGCTGCAGTAGCATCTGTATAAGCCTGCTGAATATTCTTGTAGAGTTGTTTTCTTGTTCCTTCAAGCGTATAACGGCTGCTTTCAATGCCAAGTTTTGAATTCGAAATATTCTTGTTAACCTGCCATCCATTAAGAATTGGAATAGCCAATGTGAAGCCGAGTCCATAATTTTTATTGTCACTAATCTGCTTTGAAAGGGGAACAGTTGGCCCATAAATAGGTTGTTGGGTATTTATATCATATCCTAATATTTCCTGCGTGGTACTTACATAAGCCGTATTATACGAATAATTCATTGAGAGACGTGGGCTTCTGCCTCCCTTTGCAGTTTTAAGAGCATATTCACTTGCAGTTAAACTATATTGAGAACTTTTTACCTCTGGCCTCGTAGTTTCTGCAAGAGCAAAGATTTCTGCAATATTCCCTGAAATGACCGAATTTGTGTCAACGCCTATCTGTGGGACTACGACTTCAAAACCAGCCGGGGTCTGAAGTTCAAGTAATTGAGTTATATTAAGATATGAAAGTTCAAGCTGGTTTTGCATAGTTATCAGTTGTACCTCTTCCTGTGCAGCTTGTGACTGGATCTGCAGTAAGGTGCCCCGGGCAGCGCTTCCTGCGTCGACAAGTCTTTTTGTCTTTTCAATCTGCTGGTTTGTAATCTGAAATTGATTGTTGGTAGAAGCGACCAGTTCTTTATTCAGGAGAATTTGAAGGTAATCCAACGCCACATTCAGTGCAATATTATCCTTGATGCTCTGAAGATCCTGTTGACTTGCAAACAACTGATACTGGTCTTTTTTAATGGCATTGGCATTTTGCAAACCGCTAAAAAGATTAAGACTTCCTCCAACATATAGTTGGTCCGTAACTCCATTCTTATTAGAGGCCTGGAATTGTTGCTGGTTAAAAGTACGTTTGAAGGAAAAATTGTTGGTTGCCTGGCCGTTAATAGTTGGCAAAAGATTAAGCTTAGCCAGATCAAGAGAGTTTTGTTGACCTTTTGTCACTATAACCTGCTGTTTAATCTGAATGTTATTATCAATTGCATATCTTATACATTCTTCCAGAGACCACACTTTTTGCTGTGAAAAGATAAATCCCTGTGAAGAAAGAAGGCAGGTAAATATTAATATTAAGATTTTTTTCATATTTATTTATTTGGTTTTTGAGGATAACCTTTATTGAACAAGGTTAGTTCCAGATTATTTAATGTAATAATGATTTAATTGCATTTGATAAATATCAGTACAGAAATCATTTAAAAATAAGTTTACGAAGATAAATAATATCTCAGAGAGAATAAATTTTTTTTTTCAAAAGTGTGAATTAAAGAGGATGACTCGATTTAATAATAAACATAAGTAGTTGATTTTCATCGTTTACCCCATCCCCAAGAGGAGCAAATAAAATCAATATACTCCTTGATAATTTGTTTCATGCGGGTTTTAAATTTAATTATATTTGTAACGACTATGGATATTATTTTATCCTAATAAATACTTAATTATATGACTAATAAGGAATTAAAGCTGGAACCAGGAGTGATTTTCGGAGATGATGTGAAGTCACTTTTTGACTATGCAAACAGGAATAACTTTGCTATTCCAGCTGTAAATGTCGTTGGAACCAATTCTGTAAATGCTGTTTTAGAAACTGCAAAGGCTGTGAATTCTCCTGTCATTATCCAGTTTTCAAACGGTGGAGCACATTTTTTTGGTGGACAGGGTTTGCCCAAGGAAAATCAGGTTGGGGCAATAGCCGGAGGCATTTCCGGGGCTCTTCATGTTCATAATGTTGCAGATTATTATGGTATTCCGGTAATTCTTCATACTGATCACGCGGCACGCAAACTTCTTCCATGGATTGATGCGTTGCTCGATGCAGGTGAAGAATTTTATGAAACTAACGGTAAACCACTTTTCAGTTCACATATGCTTGATCTTTCTGAAGAACCATTGAAAGAAAACATAGCAACCTGCAAAAAATATCTCGAGAGAATGAGCAAAATAGAAATGACTCTTGAGATTGAGCTTGGTGTTACCGGTGGAGAGGAAGACGGAGTAGATCATTCGGGTGTTAACAGCTCCCGATTATATACACAGCCGGAAGACGTTGCTTTTGCCTATGAAGAGCTTTTAAAAGTAAGCAATATGTTCACAATTGCTGCATCGTTTGGTAATGTTCACGGTGTCTATAAACCGGGGAATGTAGAGCTCAAGCCGATTATTCTGAAGAATTCCCAGGATTATATCATCAAAAAATTTAAAACAGGTCCAAATCCCGTTAACTTCGTATTTCATGGAGGATCAGGATCAGAGAAACATCTCATTACGGAAGCTATTAAATACGGCGCTGTAAAAATGAACCTTGACACCGACATGCAATGGGCTTTCTGGGATGGGATAAATAAATACTCAAAAGAAAAACATGGATATCTTCAGAGTCAAATCGGCAATCCTGAAGGCGAGGACAAACCCAATAAAAAATATTACGATCCAAGAGTATGGCTCAGGAAGGGAGAAGAGACCTTTATTGCAAGACTGAAAGAAGCATTTGCTGATCTGAATGCAATGAACCGCTGCTAAACCCCTCTGTCCCATCCGCCGGCTGGCGGACGGGACATCTGCCCCGAGTGTGAGACATTCAATTTTTAAGGAAGACCGTTTAAGGCGTACGAATCGTCTTTCCCTTATGCTCAATAACAGGGAAATAAGAGCACTGGGCATATATTGTAACCGATACCGGGTAAAAAATAAATCTGAATTTCTCAGGGAGACAATTATGAAAGCCATTCTGATAAGATTCGAAGAAGAGCATCCGACATTATGGGAAGAGAATGAACCAACGCTTTTTAATCAGAATGTAACGCAATAACATTTGGATAATACCCGCCTTTTTCTAATTTTACAGATTCCGGATTAAAATGATTAATGGAATGGATAATAAATTTGTCATTCCAACGTATATTTGTATGGAGAACAGGTGATTATCTCCTGATATTTTTTAAAGATGTACCCTGATAGTTTTAAAAATAATCCTACAAAGAGAACGCCCTGGATAATTCTGGAACCAGAGAGGATCTTTATTATGGGAAGATCGATACCGGAAAATCCCAACGATTTCTACCGGCCTGTTCAGGAATGGATATCAAGGTATGCTCAGAATCATACAGAGAAATCAAAAATTGAACTGGGGTTTGAATATATTAACACCAGTTCTATAAAGTGGATTTTTACCATATTGAGAGAGCTGTCGGAAATGAAGGAGATTGTCAGGAATGCCAGTGTTACCTGGTATTATGAACATGGTGATGAAGATATGTGTGAATTGGGTTTTATTCTCCGGTCGCTGGTTGAATGCCCTTTTATTGTTGTTGAGGTGGATGAGATGAACAGGGCCAGGTATGAAAAGATATTATCAAAACCCACCTGATCTCTGCTGGCAACAAGTTTATCAAATTCGCCTGTTGATGATCACTTTTCAAAAATATTTCTAATTTTGCAGCTCATTTTGTTGAACATTGACCCATGGTGTAATTGGCAACACGTCGGATTTTGGTTCCGCAGAGTCCTGGTTCGAGCCCAGGTGGGTCAACAAAACATCGCTGATAAAGCCTTGATACACAATAGGATCAAGGTTTTGGGTTTTTTACTAATGAAACTATGCTGGTACATTTTTGAGGATAAAGCTATTTAGTTATCGTGTCCCGGCTCCCTTTATTGTCCTCAATCATAAAGCTATCAGGATATCCCAAAGCCGCAAGTTTAGGGTAATATTTAAAAATCTCTTCCCTCGTTTTGAATCCGGTAACAAATACAATATAGTATTCCCATTCCCTGACGATCTCAACCGGAAGATTTAGTTTATTTGTGATTCTTCTTTGTGCACGTAACGCCTCTGATCTTATATGGAATACCCCAACCTGCAGATTAATAGTTGGTTTGGCCAAGACAGGTTTCTCTTCTGCAATAACAGGTAAATTGATTTTATTCTTAACTGCTTTTAGAGAGGTATCAGTCTGCACAACAACCTGAGATTTAATATCTTCTTTCTTCTTAACCCGGAATATCCATAAATTTTTAATTCCAAGCAGACCAAGTGTTGGAAGGAGTTTTTCCATATCCTCAAGACTTGTAAACCCTATTATCCGCACCTTAAAATATCCATCTGAAGTATCTATAATCACAGTTTTGTTAAGCAAATCCGAAAGCCTCTGTCTCAATGACAAAGCATTTGATTCACGTAGGAATGCACCGACCTGAATCACCATATCCGGACTGAAAGCCTGCACAGGTTTTTCAGTGACAGGTTCTTTTGCCTTTGAAATAGTATCCTGCATTTCAAAAACATTCGAATGCAATTTAAATTTCAGTGGACTTAAAATACTCCAGGTCTGCTCATCAGGAATATCTTCTAAGTTTATTGAATGGGAATTTTCATTGATAATAATCCCTTGTCGAACAGTCGAAGATGAATCAGCCCAGCTACATGAAATGACACCTCTAAAAACTAAAATTATCAGAAAACTCAGGTAACGGTTATTCATGTATGACTCGTCAGGTGATGTTTCTTAAATTATTTATACCAAATTTATACTATTTTCAGCAACAGGCAGTTATATTTAGCATGAATATTTTACGGATCTGTAAATTTTCTGTGGTGCAACATTTAAACTGGATTCATTACATGGAAGAACATCATTAGTGATCACCAGTTGATATCCCTAAAACAACGCGGACAATTGTTATTGTGATTAATTGGCTCCTGAAGATGTATTATTCAGAAAATTATTATCATCTTCTTCTTTGCTCTTACTGAATTCCATTTTACCAAATTTATAAGTAAAACTGATCCCAAAAGACCTCAATGGCATCTGTCGGATACTGGTCGATGAATAGCTTTCTGCAGAAATGGTAGATAATTGTCTTACATATTTGTTAAAAGGATTTGTTGCAGTAAATCCAAAGCTTGCTTTTTTATCCCAGAACAATTTTCTTAAAGCAAAAGTGTAAATGAAGAACTGTGGAGTCTTACCCTGTATATTTTGTACCGGCGAACTATAGAAACCAAATAGCTCAAATACCAGATCTTTATTCAATTGATAAGTTGCGTTCATATTGAACCTGACCCTGATTCCTGATGATTGGTCGCCGATGCCTATACTGCTAACTGTATAACGATGAGTAACCATAAGATTGCCACGCAAATTTAATTTGGTAGTAATAGGATAGGAACCTGAAACACTTATACCTGTATTGTATTCTTCTCCTATGTTTTGTCTGTTGGTAACCGATACATTAGTATAAGTTGAATCACCTATCAGGTAAGTGGGGTAAAAAGTGGTAACCTGTTTAACATCGTGAGTGTTAATACGTTCAATTAATGATATATAAATATTCCCTCCCTTTTTAAACGTATTGCTGTAGCCTAATTCAAAATTATTTCCAATTTCGGGTTTCAATAATGTATTTCCAGTTGTAATGTTATAAGGATCACTCAGATTAATAAAGGGATTTAATTCTCTGTATTCCGGGCGTTCGATGCGTTTGCTGTACGCCAGTTTTAATGATTGGGTCTTATTGAAATCATGAGATAAAACAACAGAAGGTACCAAAGTACCATATGATGGAATAGAAGTATTGGGGGAATCAATACTGACATCGGTGTATTCATATCTTGCTCCCGCTTTAAGATTCAGCCAATTAAATAATTTGAAGTCGCTGGAAAGATATCCTGCAAAAATCTTCATCTTATAATTCATGTGATATGATTGTAATGCATCACTTACATATTGATCAATAGAAGGGTCGAAAACACTGACATTGGCTATGCTCGTAATATTTTCGTTACTCATCTTTGCGCCTGTCTCTATTAAGAAGTTTTTATTCACAGGTTGTGCATAGTCAATTGATAAGTTCAGTTCATTATCTGTTCCAGGGTTAGTGCTTGATGATCCTGAGAAGGGAATCGCTTGTCCTTCATATGATTGTGACTGAATATAATTACTGTAAGGTTTTCCATTGCTTGCATTATATGCTATATCCAACTCCTGTCCTTCATTTTTAAATTTCTTTTTGTAGTCGAGGCTATAGTCCATTGATCTGATCCTGGAGCGACTGTCTGAATTACTCAAAGTAAATATATCCGAAACAGGATTAGATGAATAATCAGTTGTTAATTCTTCCTGATTTGTGAGACCCTGGTTTTGGTTGCCAAACTGATTATAGCCCAAAGAGCCGGTAATGATATCGTTTTTTGTAATATTCCAGTCAAAACCAACACCTGACCGGAAGCCGTTTCTCTCAAAATCGGTTCGACTTGTCTGCAATAAGTTAGTAATTGTTTTAGCGGAAGTATCTCTTGCAAAACGGTTCTGAGAATAAGGCATCTGTGATTTTAATTGAGCATTGCCGCTAAAAAAAGCATTGACCCCAAAGTTATTATGTCTTAAATTCAGATTGACAGACCCATTCTCCAGTCTTGACCCTGCCGATAAATTGATATTTCCATTTACACCCTGCATTTTATTGTCATAGAGAATAATATTGATAATTCCTCCCGTACCTTGTGAATCATACTTGGCACCCGGATTGGTAATAGCCTCCACACTTTTAATCTGGCTGGCCGGAATAGAAGCAAGAACATCAGCAAGACTGTTCCCAAACACACTGGAAGGCTTCCCATTGATTAAAAAGCGGATATTGGAATTACCCTGTAATTCTACATTACCATCTATATCAACTGTTACCTGCGGTACCTTTTTAAGTACATCAATAGCTGCACCACCCTGCGAAGTAATGTCATTAGAGACATTGTATACAATTTTATCAATTTTGTTTTCAACAACAGGTTTATCTCCAACTATTGTTACACTTTGTAGACTCTGCATTGAAGGGGAAAGAAAAACCGGTCCCAATGTAACTGAATGCTTATCGCTGGTGATGCTGATGTTGTCTAATGTTATCTTTTCATAACCAATAAACTCGATATTTATCACATATGTGTCAAAAGGGATATTGGAGATTCTAAATGCACCTTTCACATCGGCCACAGTACCGGTTATTACCTTTCCCGACTGTTTGCTTATTAAGGTAATTGTTGCATATTCCAGAGGTCCATTGGTGGATTTATCAAATACTTTACCGGAAATTGCGCTATTTTGTTTTGATTGAGGTTTTGATTGAGCGCTTACGGCGATACAAAAGAAGAGTTGAATTATTACAGTAAAAAGAAAAGGTCTTATAAAGTGTGATCTCATTTTAATATTAAGATTAGATGAATAATTTGTCAGTTATTATCTATTGAATAACTAGCCGGTGCAAAAGAAGGAAAAGAATTTGAAGAAAAATTGAGCAGAATGTTAAATAATGCTAATAATTCGACCGGTAGAGAAACGAATAGCCTCTGTTTATGTTCAATTTATTCTTACCATTTCAGAGAGAATCCAACCTGATTTCCCTCCTGAATAAATGTGAGTTCTGTTTTATTTTTTGATTTTGATGACAAAGAATTATCCAGGTTCTGATGTGTTTTATTATAATGATTTACTACTTGCTTGCCACATATATATCCCATAATCCCCCCGACGAAAACATCAGATGCCCAGTGCTGATGTTCGGTTAATCTTGATATTCCAACTAGTGTAGCTGCTGAATAACATATTATCGGGATTGCTTTCCTATCCTTATATTGGGTTGCAAACACAGTAGCTATCGAAAATGCAGTAGCCGTATGACCCGATGGAAAAGCATCAAAAGCGGAAATAGGTTTTCGAATGGCTAAATCCTGGTCCCATGATGCAAACGGTCCGTACCATGCACCCCCTTCAGATTTGCTGAAAGTATAATCAGCTATAGGTCTCTCTCTGCCGGCAAGTATTTTTATAATGTTAACCCAGACGCCTGAGGTGATCATGGCCTGCGTTGCCAGTAAACTTGTCTGAACTCCTTTTTCATTTTTGCACACAGCACTTAGTACCCCTGCTGTAATAACTGAGTAAATGCCCCAATCGCTGCCAAACTTAGTTATAACAGGAGAAGATTTATTTATCCATTTATGCTCTGTCTTCTGAACGCGTGCCCATTCGTCTATTTCTCCATCAACATGAATCAGGGCAGCAGTTATGCCAATTGCAGCACCAGTCATTAACAATTGTTTTGTCTTAAGTTTAAAAGGTGCAGTTATCTGCTCTTCAAAGTCGTTAATCAATGAGGGGAAATATCCTTTTTGAGACCGAAAGGAAAAGATGCTGTCAGCTTTATAAAAATTGGTTGAAGGTTTTTGATAGTCGACTTTATTTTGATTGGTTTTTGAAAAAGTCATAGATTTAACAATGACAGAATCTGCAATCTGCAAATTTGCTGAGAAAACAGTGCCATTGTAACCAAGGGAAACTAATCCGTATAAAATAAGATTGCTTAAAATCCATAATATTTTATTTTGCGATTGACAATAAATAAGATTTTTCTTCATTCTTGAAATTTCCTAAGTATAAATCAATCTACAATATAATAAATACTTTCTGTCGTAAATCTGTATTTGACAACTAACCCGGCCTGTTTAGGCCGGAGTCAACTGAAAAAGTCAGGTCTCCTTAAGCTTAGCTTTTGGTCTTGGGTGGTCTATTTTTACACAATTCTCCTTGAAGTTGAATTTGTGGATTCTATGAACAGAATCGTTATGACAATTTAAGCAATCTGCTTCTTTTGGTATAAAAGCTTTTGTAATGAACGCTCCTTTGTGGCAGGCTTCGCACGTCACTCCATCCTCTTTCTTGTATGTAGGTGCAAAGAAAGATGAATCGAGACCTCCTCCCGTCACATGGCATTTTAAACAGACAGGACTTTCCTGTGGATTTTCTGTTACTTTGGCCTTTTTTGCATAACGGGCTGCCTTGTCAGAAATAAGAATATTAAAAGCATTTGAATGGGGACTGTTTTTCATGATATTATACTGGAACCCCATTTTTTCATTATTATG
>PLNF01000107.1 GCA_003141715.1 Bacteroidales bacterium
AAGCTGAACATCTTTTACTCGATCTATACCCCTTAATTGAAAAGGATACTTCACTCACAAATATGATGAAGGTTGAACATTTCTATAAGGATAATGTGGAAAAAATATCTAATTACCTTGAGGATAATTATTTTACAGGATTCTGGAAAAATTATCATTTTAGCCTTATCCCGTGCCATAATGATCAGCCTATACAAATTGGCGCCGGCAGTGATAAGTCTCAGAACTGCTTTAGTTTTTTTGATGAACGTATTAAAAGAGACGGGCACAGACTGACCGGCACCAATTTTTATTTTCTTGATAACCAGGGAGGCAGATCCTATTATCTTGGCAGGTTGTATTATAAATCAGTAAAGAACAAAACAAATGGTCTATTCATTGAACTATATAGTGATCCAAACATTTTCCAGCCTGGTTATTCAGAGCTGCTTCTTGATAAAAAATACCATGAATATGCAGGATTGAAGGACTACTCTTTTGCCAAGTATATTAATGGTGAGTTGGTTCTGAGAACAGAGGGTTTCCCATACGATAAAACTGATGCTGAATATGTCGATAAGTTTTCAGATTACAGGATTTTCAGAACAGATGGGTTTAAACATGTACTTTACAAAAACGGGAATGCTACTGTTATAATAACCAGACCTGATCTGACATCAGGCGATCTAATCATCTCTTTTGCTTATTTGTTTGCTTTCATTCTTTTCTTCTCAAACATGATCATTCTGATGATCAGAAGGCCGGTTGTAAGGAGTGTGAATATCTTCAATTTCCGTCAGAAGCTGCAACTCTCGTATATAGTAATACTTCTATTCTCATTTATTCTGATAGGTATCGTTGTGGCATATATTACAATCGGACAATACCAGGCAAAACATTATGAAAATATAAAAGAAAAACTTAATTCTGTCTATCTCGAGCTCGACAGTAAACTTTCGATGGAAAAGTATATTTCACCAGACTGGAAAGGCAGTGGTTACTCATCACTGAATGAATTACTGATAAAGCTTTCGAATGTTTTCAATACCGATATTAATCTTTATAATACCAACGGATTCCTCATCGCAAGTTCACGACAGGAGATTTTTGACCGCGATCTTACCAGTGAGCGAATTAACAATATGGCATTAACTAATCTGGCACATCTTAAAAAAAGTGAGTATTATCAGAAAGAGAAAATCGGTAAGCTCGAGTATTTATCAGCTTATGTGCCTTTTTTCAACACCGATAATAAAGTTCTTGCTTATCTGAATCTGCCCTATTTCAGAATGCAAAGCGTTCTGGCAAAGGAGATTTCAAACCTGATTGTCGTGGTTATTAATTTCACACTGCTTCTTATCGTTATTACAATGAGTCTCGCTGTCTTTATCAGCGGGCGCCTGACATCTCCGCTCACGATGCTCAGTAAGGGAATAGCTACTGTAGGGGTGGGAAAGAAGAGTGAACATCTTACTTATGCAGGAAATGACGAAATTGGAGAGCTTGTTAAACAGTATAACAGGATGGTTGATGAGATCGAGGATAGCACTCACAAGCTGGCCAACTCCGAAAGAGAATACGCCTGGAGAGAGATGGCAAAGCAGATTGCTCATGAGATCAAGAATCCGCTTACGCCAATGAAATTAAATGTGCAACAGCTTTTTAAATCGTGGAATGATAAGGTTCCGGGCTTTGATAAGACACTTGATCGTTTTACAAAGAACCAGATCGAATATATTGATAATCTTTCCTCAATTGCCTCTGCTTTTTCGGCTTTCGCAAAGATGCCGGTAACCAACCCGGTGGAAGTTAACATCCTCGAACAGATCAGTATAACTCTCGAACTCTTTAAAAATACTGAAAATGTTGACTTCCGGGTGCATTGGCCGCGCGAAAGCAAAATTGTTATTTATGCCGATAAAGAGCAACTTAACGGAGTCTTCTCAAATCTTATTAAGAACGGGATTCAATCCATTCCATCGGGACGTGAAGGATTTATAACGTTAAATCTCGAGGTAAAAAGCGATAAAGTTCTAGTTTCGGTTTCGGATAATGGATCAGGTATACCGGCAGGCTTGCGGAAGAATCTTTTTACGCCCAATTTTACGACCAAATCATCGGGGATGGGACTGGGATTATCGATTGCAAAGAAATATATTGAAAGTGCGAACGGAAGGATCTGGTTTGAATCTGAGGTTGGTAAAGGATCTGTCTTCTATTTTGAATTACCGGTACTGTACACTGTTGAGAAGCCAAGTGCCTAGAGTGCCTAAAGTTATTCTCAATAGGTTATTATTTATTTTCTTGAACTTTAAGTACTCCAAACTCCAAACTCCAAACTTCTTTTTAAAATATTTGTCAATAGAAATAATCAATATAATACTTATATTAGCGGTTCTGATACCTGAATGATGACTGGCAATTTGTTGCGCCATAGCAAGAGACTTATTCTTTGTTTGCTGATACTTGGTTTTAGCAGTAGTGTGTTGCTATCTCAGATAGACACTGTCGTTAATAAATATGCAAGAGTTCTCTCCCGGAGCGATTACCAGGTCGTAGTTGATGATGCTTCGGCATTTAGTAATGGGGATTATGTTCTGATTATCCAGATGCAGGGGGTTGCAATAGATGCATCTGATTCACCCGTCTATGGTCAGGGAGCCAACCAATTAGTGGGAATACCCGGCAGGTATGAATTCCTCATTATACTGAATGTCGTTCATGCGAGCAATACAATCACCTTTCTCTCAAAGATAAATAAATATAACCCGGCAGGCAATGTTCAGATAATTAAAGTCCCGTTTTTCAATTCTTTGAACTCATCAAAGATCCTTACCTGTCAACCTTGGGACAGATTAACTAAAACAGGCGGAGTTCTTGCCATGATTTTGGGTAATACTCTGACCCTGAATAAAAATATTGATGTGTCAGGTAAAGGATTTTCAGGAGGAAAAGACACTATTGGATTAGGAAATTGTTCCTACTCCTCTGGAATCAACGACAAATATTCTTTTCCCGGTTCATTTTATAATGCCGGTTACAAGGGTGATGGATTAGCTTCGCATCAGAGTCTTTGTCCCGATCCATGCGTACCTGCAGCCCTTTCACTTTATTTAAAAGGGCAAGGCCCTCTTTTTACAGGTGGTGGCGGTGGCAACGGTAAATTTTCAGGTGGAGGCGGCGGATCTAACAGAGGGCATGGCGGACAAGGTGGCAAGGAATATTATTCATGTACCTCACCAGCTTATGGAGGCAATCAGGGTGTGTCTGTTACTGCAAGCAGTGACAGGCTCGATACTATTACAGGAGGTATTTTTATGGGTGGTGGCGGGGGATCTTCAACAAAATTGGTGGGGTCAGTTTCCCAACCCGGAGGTAATGGAGGAGGTATTATTATAATTGTGACTGACCAGGTTATTGGTAATGGTTATAAAATAATTGCTGACGGGAAAAGTGTTTCTACTGCTAAATTGGACGCTGGTGCCGGTGGTGGAGGCGCAGGAGGTTCTGTAATAATATCATCAAATTCCCTTGCAAATGTTGAACTCTCAGCTAAAGGAGGAAAGGGAGGCAATCATCTTGACGATTTTGGACAAGGTGGTGGTGGCGGAGGCGGTTTATTGTGGATTAGTCAGGGTTCAAAACCAGGAACTGTTACTAATACATTAATCGGTGGAGACGCAGGGATTGATACCATTTTAATTACAACAAACGCATCACCTGGGGACCCTGGTTTGGACAAGTACAATTTTAAAGCTCAACTTAACGGGTTCTTATTCAACTCAATCCGTTCTTCAGTTACCGGCGATCAGATTGATTCGGTCTGTTCAAATATGGTGCCTCCTAAAATAAACGGGACTGTCCCTGTCGGAGGGAAACGCCCATATACTTACCTATGGCAGAAAAGCTATGATCAGACTACCTGGACTAATGTGGGTACTCCGGCTGATTCAATTAATTATACTCCCCCTTCCACACCTGAAATTGTGACAGTTTATTTCAGGAGAACTGTAACAGACAATTCTCCGACTCCTCTGGTTGATGTAAGTAAGCCTGTTAAAATCATAGTTCAGCCGGCAATTACAGGCAACAATATTGGTAAAGACACAACTATTTGTCACGGCCAGAATCCTCTTCCTATCGGATCTGTTCCACTTAATTCAACACCCTCAAATGGTAATGGAATCTACAGGTATAAATGGCTTCAGAATCTTACGAATAGCAGCTGGGACACTCTACAGGTTGCTTCAGGATCAATAATCAATGGCAAAGGATACGATCCCCCTTCTCTTATACAGACAACATTCTACAAACGATTTGTTCAATCCGGCCGTTGTATTGACTTCAGTTCTACTGTAACAATAACTGTTCTTCCTAATATTACAGGAAACTCCACCATCCGTTCCGATTCGGTGATCTGTGAGGGAAGCATTTTCCCAATCCTTACATCGACTGCTCCAGGAGGAGGTAATCTTTCTTATACTTATCAGTGGCAGGATAGTGTAAGTACATGGAGTCCGGCATCAGGAATTAACACTAATACAAATAGCACCTATTCCGTTGACACCTCGAAATTTCCAATTGTGAATAATGAAAAAAGATACTTCAGAAGAGTTGTATTCTCAGGACCTTTAAATACTTGTCAGAGCAAGAGTGTTCCGATTCTCCTGACACGCTTTCATAAAATTAAAAACAATTCTGTACAAAGTGACCAGACTATCTGTTCAGGAGATGTTCCTTTGGTTTTGTCAGGTGTAACTGCTTCTCCCACAGGGGGCACAGGGGCATATACATTTTTGTGGGAACAGAGCCCAAGTGGAACAGCCTCATGGACTAATGCAATTGGAACGAATACTACCGGTAATTATGGGTCTCCGGCACTGTTCGATTCTACATGGTACCGACGTACTGTCTACTCAGGAGTTTACAAATCATTGCCGGTTTGTACAAATACAAGCCCTTTGGTAGCCATAAATGTACAGCCATCAATAATAAATAATTCAATTTCTATTCTGGGTTCAGGACCAGATACAATTATATGTAGTGGACAAAAACCCAACCAGATCCGGAAAATCGGCCTTCCTTTCGGGGGCGGCAACGGTATTTACGCTACGCAATGGACTGTATCTTCTTCATCAATAGGCTCATATACTGATATATCCGGAGCTACGGGCTTAACTTTTACAGAAGCGACACTTTCCTCCTCGGCGTATTACAAACTTAAGGTTGTTTCAGGCAAATGTAATTCATTGAGCAACATTGTAACTGTTAATGTTCTTCCCGGGATATCAGGATTTAATATTGAACCGGACCAATCAATTTGCAAGAATCAACCATTATCGCCTATAGGTAGTGTAACTCCGGGCCCTTCCGGTGGTGATGGAACCTACAGATATAAATGGCAGCAGAATGTTGCCACTGGCGGATGGGCAGATATTTCCACTAATGGTACATCTTCGGCCTACTCAAAATCATCTATCTCTGATCCAACACAATACAGACGATATATCTATTCGGGGTTAAGAGATTGCTGCCATGATACTTCAAATATTGTGAGCATAGCTATCCTGCCACTTCCTGCCATACCTTACCCGGGACCCGATACTATTATCTATTCCATTAGCAAGATTTACCATATGAAAGCCCGTGAACCACTGGCTGGAGAAACCGGGAATTGGGATATTCTTAACAATGGGACCGGTTCTATTAATGATCCTACGAGTTATAATACAGTTATCCAGAATCTGTCTGTCGGGAATAATTCCTTTTTGTGGACTGTTAGTAAAGGAACCTGCAAACTAAAGGATTCAGTGAATATTGAATTACTGAAAAATTTCATCCCCCAGGGCTTCTCGCCAAATGGTGATGCATTTAATAATACATTTGTTATTGAAGGTTTATATCTGGATGATAATTATGTGGATCTGAGTATTGTTAACGGAGCCGGTACTGAAGTGTTTAAAACTTCTAACCGCAACAATCAGACATGGACGAACTGGGATGGGAAAAATTCAAATGGGATTGACCTTCCTCAGGGGACATATTATTATATGTTGAAGATAACTTCAAAAAAATCAAATGGACCTGTTTCCAGATTAAGCGGATTTATTGTAGTTAAAAGATATTGATGTCAGGATTATTATTAAGGATTTATGGCGATTTTCGACAAATGAATAAAATAAAATTAATATTCTTTTTTTCCTTTTTATCTGCTTTCACAAGCGTTCCCGGGCAGGCAATTCCTGACTCTACCTCGATCAGCCTTGGGTATCCTGTTTATAGCCAGTACCTTCAGAATGGCCTCTTAATAAACCCTGCTTATGCCGGCTCACGAGGTGCTTTGAGCACATTTTTGTCCTACAGGTTGCAATGGATGGGAATACCGGATGCTCCTGTTTTTCAGTCGGTTTCGCTTAATGCTCCGACGAAAAATGACAAAGTGGGCCTGGGCCTGATGGCGCAGTTCATGCAATTCGGCTTTACCAAATCACAGAGCATTTATTTCAGCTATGCTTACAGGATTCATTTTGCAACGGGCAGGCTTTCCTTTGGACTGAAAGGAGGTTTCGACAGGTCAAACACCAATTATACCGGTTTAGCTACAACTACACCGAATGATCCTGTATTTCTTGAAAATGACAAACCCTATTTTCTTCCTAATTTTGGCGCAGGAATCTACTACTACAGCGATAAATTATTTGCAGGAGTTTCTATTCCTGCTTTCCTGAATTATAAAAAAAATATTTCAACAGGTTCTGTTGAAGTTCATCACAGTATTAATGAATATGATGTTATCTTTTCAGCCGGCGGTTTGATTACGTTTTCCCAGACATTCAAGTTTAAACCTTCGGTATTAATAGATTATTCTCTGGAAAAGACAAAAA
>PLNF01000067.1 GCA_003141715.1 Bacteroidales bacterium
CAAAACCAATCAGGCATGGATTTACCAGGTTCATTTCGCTTACCCTTTTAAAATATGCCATCTGATCCTCTGAGAAGTTTCCTTTTGCCCCTGTAACAGATGATGAAGAAACCATATAAATAAAACCACGGCTGATTTTATCTATAGCTGAAATTCTTTCGGCGGAAGATTGCGGAGAAATAAGTAAAATATTGTAAAGATTATATTTATTAAAAACGGAAAGATATTCCTCAGTATAAATCTGAGGTGGAAGGTCCGGAAGAATTACTCCGTCTATCCCAGTCTCCATACATTGCATGCAGAAGTTCTCTACCCCAAACTGCATTACAGGGTTTAAATATCCCATCAGAAGCAGCGGAATTTTCACTTCATTTCGTATACTATTTAACTGGGCGAAAAGCAGTTTAAGGTTCATGCCGTTCTTCAGTGCCTTCTCATTACTGCGCTGAATAACAGGTCCGTCAGCCATAGGATCGGAAAAAGGCATTCCTATTTCAATCATATCAGCGCCGGCATATTCAAGAGCTCTGACAATACCGGCGGTTGAATCTAATTGTGGGTATCCTGCAGTAAAATAGACCGAAAGTATATTGGCTGTTTTCTCTCTGAAAAGTTTGTCGATTCGGTTCATCTGTAGTAGTTTAAATTGTTTTTTCAGATTTGTCAAAACTGTTTCGCTCCATATACTTTATATACGCTGCCATGTCCTTATCTCCTCTTCCTGAAATTGTTACGACAACAACATCCTCTTTATGGAATTGATATTTTCCTAAACATGCGAGGGCATGAGCAGATTCAAGAGCCGGCACAATTCCCTCGAGCCGGGTAAGTCTGAAAGCAGCTTCAAGGGCTTCATCATCATTCACATTATCGAAAATAACCCTCTTTATTTTATGAAGATATGAATGAATTGGTCCGATACCGGGATAATCGAGTCCGGCTGAAATGGAATACGGTTCGGTGATCTGACCATCATCTGTCTGCATAAGCATTGTCCTGCTACCATGTATTATTCCCGGACGACCAGTCACCATAGTAGCCGCTGTTTCCCCGCTTTCGATACCTTTTCCCCCCGCTTCCACGGCAATCAGTTTAACGTGTTTATTATTAAGATAATGATAGAAAGAGCCAATTGCATTGCTCCCGCCACCAACACAAGCAATGATATAATCAGGGTTTTCTTTCCCTGATAGCTCTTTAACCTGGAATTTCATCTCTTCACTTATCACCGACTGAAGCCTGGTAACAAGATCGGGATATGGATGTGGCCCGACAACTGAACCTATAATATAATATGTATCGACCGGGTTACTTATCCAATCGCGTATAGCCTCATTTGTTGCATCCTTCAGTGTCTTATTACCGCTGGTAACAGCGACCACCTCAGCGCCCAGCATTTTCATCCGTAAAACATTCGGGGATTGCCGTTCAATGTCGGCCTGTCCCATAAAAACAATGCATTTCATTCCCATCAGAGCACATACTGTAGCTGTGGCAACTCCATGCTGGCCGGCACCTGTTTCTGCAATGATCCTCGATTTGCCAAGTCGTTTTGCAATTAGTATCTGGCCGACTGTGTTATTTATTTTATGTGCACCTGTATGATTAAGGTCCTCCCTTTTAAGGAAGATTTTTGTATTATGAAATGATGACAGACGTGAGGCAAAAAACAGAGGAGAAGGTCTTCCTACATAATGCTTTAACAATGAGTGGAATTCATCTTTGAATTTCTTATCGTTAAGTATCTTAAGGTAATTGTCTGCTAATTCCTTTACATTAGGGTACATCATTTCAGGAATAAAGGCCCCACCGAATTCTCCGTAATAACCCCGTTCATCTACATTATAATTCATAGCCAATCATTTTTACTTGCTTTAATAAATGTTTTTACCCGGGCAACATCTTTAATTCCGTGAGCAGTCTCAAAACGGCTGTTTATATCAACTGCAAAGAATCCTTTGTTCCTGATGGATTTAATCACACTTGCATCTTCCGGGCCGATTCCTCCGCTGAGGAAAAATGGTTTATCAAGGGAATATTCTTTTAGTTTTTCCCAGTTAAATTTCATGCCGTTGCCACCCGGCTTTTCACTTTTTGAATCAAATAAAAAATAATCACAAGCCGGCATATATTGATTCAGAGATTCAAAATTAAAATCCTTTTCAATATTGAATGCCTTAATTATTTTTAGTCCCGATGATTTTAACTGTAGGCATGTAACAGGTGATTCATTGCCATGCAACTGTATCATATCCAGACCTTTATGGATCGATAAATCAAGTATCTTATGATTATCTTCATTTAAAAAAACACCTATTCTTTTAATGCCGGGAGGAACGTTATGAAAAAGCGTCATATCAGGTTTTTCACCCACATATCTTGGTGATCCGGGAAAGAATATAAATCCCACGAAGTCTGGTTTAATTCCAGCTATTTCCTTGACATTTAAAGGGTCAGTCATTCCACATACTTTAACTCTCACCATGGCTTCAGATTAAATCCTTAACAAATTCAGAAAAAGCTTTTACCGGATCAGGGGTACACATAAACTTCTCCCCTATCAGAAATCCATTGTATCCGATAACTCTGAGCTTTTTTATTACCTGCGGTGAAGAGATACCGCTTTCAGAGATCTTCAGAAGACCCTGAGGAATTTTATCTGCGATCTTATCCGAGATATCAGTATTTACTTCAAATGTTTTCAGATTACGGTTATTCACACCTACTATATTAACATACCGGTTTATATTGTCGAGTTCGTCTTCCTCATGTATTTCAAGAAGAACCTCCAGCCCAAGCGACCTGGCTAATCTTGAAAGGTTCAGAATTTCCTGTTCCCCGAGAGCTGCAGCAATGAGCAGGATTGCATCGGCACCGATTGATTTTGATTCAATTACCTGGTATTCATTAATAATAAAATCTTTTCTCAATATGGGGAAGTGACTCTTTTCCCGAGCAATCAAAAGGTCGGTATCTGAACCACCAAAAAATTGATTATCAGTAAGAATAGATATGCCTGAAGCTCCCTCCCTGAAATACCCCGATGTAACTTCCTCAACCGGTGATGATGAATTAATTATACCCTTTGAAGGGGATTTTCTCTTGAACTCAGCTATAATTCCTGTTTTACTCCTGTCGAGAAGGGATTCTGAAAGAGAAATAGTCTCCCGTTTAAAAAGTCTGCTGTTTTCGAGATCTTTGACAGCAGTCGCCCCGGCAAGAACTTCCAGTTCCTTCTTCTTATTTTCAATTATTTTATCAAGAATGGTCATGGTTGTAATTCAATCAGTTTTATAAATGATTTATACGCCTTTGAACTTAGAAGAGATTCACTTGCAATTTCGCGGCATTCTTCAAAAGATTTAGTTGGGTAATAACATTTCAGGGCCATCTGCGCGTTTACGGTCACAACATTATTCTGGGTTGTCGTGCCTTCCCCTTTAAGGATCTTCATAAAGAGATCAGCTGTTTCCATTACACTCCGTCCGCCATTCAGCTCCGATTGCAGAGCTCTCCTGTAGTTCATCGCTTCAGGGGAAACGATCTGTTCAACTCCGTTCAGAATATATTTGAATTCAGAGGTAAGGGAAACCTCGTCGTATCCGTCAAGACTGAAAATAATCATATACTGCATTGCAGATTGCTGGTAGAGGTAATTGTACAAACGAGCAAGCTCAAGACTATAGACTCCTATTAGTTGTTTTGTGGGGAATGATGGATTAACCATCGGTCCCAGCATGTTAAAAAATGTCTTTATTTTAAGGGCTCTGCGGACAGGCGCCACATTTTTCATCGCAGGGTTAAAAAGCGGAGCATGCAAAAAACAGACGCCTGATTTATTAATTTCATTTTTTAATTTATCATTATCCGTCGAAAATTTATAACCGAAATGCTCCAGTATATTAGAAGAGCCACATGTTGAACTTACACCATAATTACCATGTTTGGCTATTTTGATCCCGGCCCCGGCAAGAACAAATGTAGTAAGTGTTGATATATTGAAAGTGTCTTTACCGTCACCTCCGGTACCACATACATCCATAGACTCGAATTCTGACAGGTCGATCCTGATGCAATGTTTCAGCAGAGCGTCCCGGAATCCAGTGAGCTCTTCTACTGTTATGCTCCTCATAAAGTAAACAGTAAGAAAAGCCGCTATTTCCGACTCTGAATAAATGCCTTTCGCAATATTGGTAAGCACTTTTTCTGCTTCCAGCCGGTTAAGGGTTTTGTGCTCGAACAGATGATTCAGTATTTCACGCATGTTTAGATGTATTTGACAGACAATATATAAGTTATATCTAATTATTAATCCAGTTAGCTATGATGTCTATGCCATGCTCGGTAAGAACCGATTCCGGGTGGAACTGCAACCCGCGCACATCATAAATTTTATGGCTTATTCCCATAATTATCCCGTTTTCGTCTTTACAGGTGACTCTAAAGCATTCAGGCAGCTCATCACCTGATACAACCCATGAGTGATACCTCCCTCCGATAATTGAGGAAGGTATATTTACAAAAAGCGGATCATTCAATTCGGTAATCAGGACCGGAGTTGCAATACCATGATAAACATGGCTTAGATTAAGGATTTTACCCCCAAAAGCCTCCCCTATTGCCTGGTGGCCCAGACATATCCCAAGGATGCTTTTCGTTGGCGCATAACGATTTATCAGGTCAATACAGATCCCTGCATCAACAGGAACACCCGGACCGGGTGAAAGAAGAATTTTTTCATACCCACCCACTTCTTCAAGAGAGATTTCATCGTTCCGGAATACAGAAGGGCTGGATCCTGTGAGCTTTTCAATATAATGTACCAGGTTATACGTGAACGAATCGTAATTATCAATAACCAATATCCTTTTCATTTTTTTTACAATAAATTATTACTTGATATCTCCTGCCAGTTCAATGGCTTTTCTGAGTGCCCCAAGCTTATTATTTACCTCCTGAAGTTCTTTCTCTTCGTCAGAAATGGCTACTATGCCGGCACCAGCCTGGTAATAAAGTGTATTGGCTTTACTCAGAAAGGTTCTGATCATGATGGCATGGTTAAAATTGCCTCTGAAATCGAGGAACCCAATAGCTCCACCATAGTAACCTCTTCTTTGATTCTCGCATTTATCTATAATCTTCATTGCCATATATTTAGGGGCTCCGGTAAGTGTACCGGCCGGGAATGTGGAAGACATCATGTCGGCAATAGTGGTACCTTCTTTAAGTTCACCTGAAACTGCAGAAACAAGATGAATGACATGTGAATAAAACTGAACCTCCCGGTAACTTTCAACTTTGACATTGTCAGCATGTCTGCTCAGATCGTTACGTGCAAGATCGACCAGCATAACATGCTCTGCGTTTTCTTTCTGGTCTGTTGACAGTTGTTGTGCCAGAAGTTTGTCATTCTCATCATTGCCTGTACGCCTGAAAGTTCCTGCGATCGGATTAATATAAGCTTTGCCCTTATTAATCTTAAGGTGCGCTTCAGGAGATGATCCGAAAATTTTATAATTCCCGTAATCAAAATAGAACAGATAGGGAGAGGGATTGACCGATCGAAGAGCCCTGTAAACATTAAATTCATCTCCTGTGAATTGTCGTGAAAACTGCCTCGACAATACCACCTGGAATACATCTCCGAGATGACAATGTTCCTTGCCTTTACTTACCATTGCCCTGTACTGGTCATCAGAAATGCTCCGGCCTTCCTCACCAACAGTTTTAAAGGAGTATATCGCCACATTTCTGCTGTTCAGTAATGATTCAATCCTGTCGGGTTCCCCGGGTTCGTCGTTTACCTGGTTTTCAATTATCTGTAATGTATTCTGATAATGGTTAATAGCTATAATATATTTATAAAGATGGTACCTTGCATCAGGAATTTTAAAAGGGCAGTCAGTACCAGGCTTTAATTTAATCTTCTCGAAATATTCTACTGCATCGTATGATAAATAACCGAATAGCCCGTTTACCGGAATATCTCCCTGCAAATCCGATTGAATAAATGCGTTTGTAAATACTGAAAATCTCGTATTAAATGTTTGTTTATCAATTATTTCTGTAATTATTTTTGATCCACTGGGGTAAGTCTCAGTAACAAACCCATTATCAGCTTCGAAACCTGCCAGCGGTTTCATACATATAAAAGAATAGCTATTTTCATTGCCGTGATAGTCGGAACTTTCCAGCAACAGGGAATTTGGATATATATCTCTTATTCTCAGATATATACTTACCGGTGTTATTATGTCGGCAAGTAGCTTCCTGGATGTCGTTTTAATTTTAAATTCTGCCATAATATTTGTTTTTATCATCTGTCGCATCTCCTTTTCAAAACACCGGACGATCTTAAAAATCAAAACGGCCTGTCGTGATTACGACAGGCCGTTTATTAATATCTTATAAGATTATATACAAATAGCTGGGAGTCTCACGTCAAAAAGTGAAATTTAGTTAACCACCAACGCCAATATGTATAAATTGCTTTCATTTTAACATCTTGTTCAGCTGCAAAAGTAAACTTTGTTTTCGATAAAACAAATTTTTGATTAGTTTTTTGACCTGTTGATTTTGAAAGAGCGGCCCAAAGGGGGCTAGACTTTTTATTTCACATTAAATCCGGAGATTTCAACTGAGGGATTTTCACCGTGCGTATCCATGTCCTTCAGTTTCATAACGATGATCTTTTTCTCGCCGGGCATAAGCGATAAATAATTGTCGCTGTAGAATGCCGGTAGAAGTCGTTCCCCGCTTTCTTTGCCAATAACTTTCAACCTTATCATTAAAACAGGCTGCTTTGTGGTATTGTTCAAAGTAGTAGACAGCATCCATTCCTCTCCTGACCTTATGACCTTAGTATTGCTTTCAAGTTCCACCTTCGGGAGCTCGTGCAGCGCCTGCCAATTTCCATCTTCAAGTCCCCGCCAATAGAAATTATCGGAAATGATCTTTTCACCCTTACTCAGCGTTAATTTAATAAAATGCACCGACGAAAGAGTTTTCGGAAATTCAAGTTTAAAGCATCTCACGGTCGCATCTTCCCTGCAATCAATATTGGTTTCTTTCTCCCATTGTACGGAACCATCCATATTAATCAACTGAGCTTTTGCTGTCATACTGAATTTGTTTCCGGCGCTATAATTTACTACCTCAACAGTATCATAAACAGGATTCCATTGAATATGGATTGGCTCTGAAGCCTTCTTACATCCAAAGTAAGCAGCAGTGGGATCCAGATAGTAGTCGTATGTCTGCCAAACCATAGAAGGCCATGCCGGATGGCTCATCCACAACAGCAATCCCTGCCGGAACTTACTGCGTCCCTCGAACATACCTCTGTACCCGTTGTAATTTATCCACTGAGCCAATTCAGTAAATTCTTTAGCATCCTTTGGCGGGCCAAAACCTTTCTCAATCATCTTATTAAAGGAAGCGCACCTTTGCGCACTTTCGAGAGTATAATCGTGCACACCCCAAATGCGGTTTTGAGGCCAGAGAGCGGATTCAGGCAATGTTTGTTTAAGACTTTCCCAGGTCATGACATTTGGCATTCCGCGTTCGCTGTGAAACTTATTAAAACCGTACAGAAGAAAATAGTCTCTGACAGGAAGAGCATTGTACGGGCCACCACCGCTGACCACTCCCATAGCAGAGTTGGAAATATAATGCAACCCTGGATGAAGTGTTGCTATCAATGCGCGTAATGCAGTATCGATTACTTCAGGAGGATTTCCTTCGTTCCTGCCAACATAAATACCTATGGAAGCATGGTTTCTGATCCGCTTAATCACATCTTCAGCATTTTTAATAAACATTCCGGGGTTGTACGGGTCAGGTCCATCTGCAGGATTTGCCAGGCAGAAATCCTGCCATACCATTATCCCATGCCGATCGCAGGCTTCAAAGAATTCATCATCAGCTGTCTGCCCGACCCAGTTACGGATCATGGTAAAGTTCATATCGGCATGATAAGCAACGGCAGCATCGTACTCGCGTCCGCGGTATTTAAGATTAGACTCAGGGAAACCCCAATTCCCGCCGCGACCGATGAATCTTCTTCCATTAATGTACATATTCAGTATCTGATTATCTTCATTATAAGTCATCTTACGGACTCCGGATTTGAATGCAACTTTATCAGATAAAATACCGTCATTGGTTTTAAAGGAAAGCCTGACATCGTATAAGCTGGGATTTCCATAACCTTTTGGCCACCAGAGTTTCGGGTTTTTAAAATGTAGTTCAGGATGGGTTGAAGGATTGATCTTAACTACCTTTGATTCTGAAGGGCCAATAGATATTTTCTCTTCAAAACTGATATTACCGTAATTACCTGTGAGTGTACCGGTAACCGGTTCAGCCTTGTAATTATTCAGAGTAACCTCGAAACTGATATCAGCTGATGTTGTATCGGGTAAAGAAAGATCTGTAAGAACAAACGGATCGGATATGGTGACAGCCCCGGATATATTTAAATAGACATCATTCCAGATTCCAATATTTCTTCCTCTGATTGTGGGGATCCAGTCCCAGCCGATTGAGGCATGGTAGGTGGGATTATCTGCTCCGAGAATTCCTCCGTTCTTGTCATGATAAAGAGCTGTTTGCTCCTTTATAACTCCTATATGGTCATTCTTATGAATAAGCACTGCAATTGCATTGTTCTGACCAGGTTTAACCAGATCAGTAACATCAAATTTACCACGTATGAACGCCCCTTCAATTCTGCCAGCATTCTTTCCGTTCACGAATATATCGGCTTTCCAGTTTATCCCATCGAAATTTAAGAACATGCGTGTACCTTTGAATTTATCAGGAACAATAAATTCATCACGGTACCAGAAATCGGAATTAAAAAACGACTCGGATATCATCAGCTGATTGTCGCTAAAGTTTGGATCAGGAAGGGCGCCGGCATTCCAATAGCTGACCAGCGCTGTTCCCGGAACGGTTGCTGCTACCCAGTCATCACACTTGAACCCTGTCAGGGAAATTCCTTCACCTGCTGCAGTAACCTGTGATGCCCGTTGAATTTTCCAGCTACCGGCCGATAAATAAAGTTTGTTATCATTAACTTCAGGATTTAGTTTCGGGTTTGCCACCAATCCACCTTTACCGAATATTTCTACTTCACTTAAAACATAATTTTTGTCTGACATAGGCTTATTCATCAGAATTTTCACATAACGACCTTTGGCCCATTGTTTAAGTATGATATCATCAACCTTTTTGTCGCCACCGGGAAGTGCAATCAGATCGCTCCAATTTTTGGCATCTTCGGAAACCTGGATAGATCCTTCAACAGCTTTATTGATCCAGTACAATTTTATACGATTGAAAGTGCTGTTTGATCCCAGATCTATATAAACCCATTCATCACCTGTGCCGGCGCTCATCCAGGCGCTTTTAAATATCTGGGAAGGGACCATATTCATTCTGGTATCTTTAGTATAAAAATCCAGATCTCCGATTGTCCACTTTTCAGCACAGGGTGCTGACAGACTGACGCGATAAAAATGATAAGCAACCGGTTTTTTAAATTCAAATGTCGGATTAATCAATCTTTGGGGACCCGGCATCTGGAAGTTAAAAGAGAAGGATGGTTTCGGAGCATCCGGGCCGTTTCCATATGGACTCATTAAGAATGAAAACGGATTTGCAGCAGGTTTTGAAGAACCCTTTCCCTGTGGTTTCAGAGCTTTCATAAAAGCAGCAAAAGGATTTGGCTTTGCCTCACCGGGCAATCCGGTTCCTGAAAATTTCCCAAGGTCGTCCCACTTCAGTCCGTCGTTGGATCCTGAGCAGACAAATTGCCATATCCCTTTAATCTTTTCATTGTATTCCAATGTTCCATTTATAGATATTTTGTCAACATCCTGAGGCGTTGTTTCTTTATTCAGTTCATATTGTATCCATACATCTGCACCTTCCAGGCTCATTTCAGTTACACTATTATGATCGAGAAGCCATTCTCTTTCAGTCCTTGGTACTACACCCTTGTTTGTAGAGACTGAAATATAAGCCGGCATCTCATCTGTTATTAAACCATCAGTTATCAGCTGGGCAGTAAGATTAAAATCGTAACTCGATGAATTATAAGAAGATCTGAGCTTAGCTATATTCCTGTAATTATTATTGTCTGGTATCAGCATCGGAGAAAAGTCTTCAGCCGGATTACCCGGGTAAATGCCAACTCCGCGGGTATATGCGACTGTATTTTGCTTACAGCCGGAAAAGAGTATACAAATGCAAACAATTACTGAAAAATGAAATAGTAAGCTTTTTGTCTTCATAGCATTGTTATTTTAGAATTAATTTGGCTTTTTGAACATCCATCTCTCAATCATATATCGATCCCGATATGCTACAGGAAATTCTTATCAAGGAATTCCTGAAATTTGACCTTATATTGGTCACTAACTGGAATATATTCTTTGCCGAATACAATTCTGCTTCGTTCAATCGTATCGATTTTTTCAAGGTTGACAATGAAAGAACGGTGGACCCGCATAAATTTATTTTCGGGAAGCTTTGATTCAAGAAGTTTCAGTGAGGTAAGAGAAAGAACAGGCTTTAGTGAATTCTGAGTATATACCTTTACATAATCTTTAAGTCCTTCTATATAAAGAATATCATTAAAATTTATCCTTTTGATCTTATAATCCGATTTGAGAAACAGAAATTCATTATTAACATCCACTCTGGCAGGAGTGTTCTGTTCAAGCCTCAGCAACTTCTGAACTTTATGCACTGCAGCCAGAAATTCTTCATAGCTGAATGGTTTTAATAAATAGTCTACTATCTCAAGCTTGTAACCTTCAAGTGCATATTTCTCAAAAGCCGTTGTGAATATTACTTTAGGCCCTTTTTCCATAAGCCTGGTAAATTCAATTCCTGAGAGATCGGGCATCTGAATATCAACAAAAATTAGATCTACCCTGGCGTCAGTCAGAAACTCAGCTGCATCCAGGGGATTATCGAACTTCCCGACAAGCTTTAATCCGGGCGTTTTTTCGATATACCCGGTAACAAGCTGCAGAGCCAGCGGTTCATCATCTATGGCAACGGTAGTAATCATTATGCAATAATAATCTGAAGAAGTACTTCAAATTCTGTATCCGATTTATTAATCTTTATATCATGTTTACCGGGGAATAACAGATTCAGCCTCTTTGTAACATTTTCCAGGCCAATACCTGAATGGGAGGATTCATCTTCCTCCCTGGTTTTCACTATGCTGTTGGCGCACCTGAATAATATTGATTCTTTTGTTGTCGTCATACTGATATCAATAAACGACTTTTCGCGGTAACTAATACCATGTTTAAAAGCATTTTCAATAAACGGAATAAAGATCAATGGCGGAATATTGATATCATCGTACTTTTCAGGGAATGAGACAGAAAGGCTGATCTTATTACTCATCCTGAGTTTCATAAGATCGATATAGTTATTCATAAAATCAATCTCATTACTCAGCATTGTATTCCCATGTTCAGAATCATATAACAAGTATCTCATTAATTTTGAAAGTTTTAAAACAGCTTTTTGAGAATCCTCGGCATTGATGCTGATCAATGAATAAATATTATTAAGCGTGTTAAAGAAAAAATGAGGACTTATCTGGTTTTTCAAGAACGCAAGTTCAGAATTCAGCTTCTCCTTTTCAAGTTCTTTCTGAAGTTTTTCGGTTTGCGAATGACGTTCAAGAACTCTCATTCCCAAAGAAAAAAAGACAAGGAATAAAGATGTCATGGCATAATTAAAGAAATGCATCTCGCGGAATGGCGGTCGTCCGAATAGTGCATCAGGTTTAGGAGGTCCCTGCATGTTCCTATCCTCCTTTGGTTTATTAATTTCTTCAGTCTGATTGCGACCCGGCACATATTTAAATACCAGCTCATTTGACCTGTCGGAGACAATATATAAGAATGCTAATACAAAAAAGACCGATATGTAGTATCTATGATTCCTGCTCTCGAAAAAGTATTTCGGTACAAGGATCAGATAATTTGAATAAAATATTATACCGTTGATTATGTTCCCAATATAATAAATCCAGATAAAGTCTTTCCCGACATCCCATCTCTTAAAAAAATAGAGCGGTATTCCCAGAATAATTGACCAGGCAAGAAGATGAAGAAATATTTTGATTTTATTACCTGTGAAAAAATCTTTCATAATCTTATTCCTGTTTATTTCCCTTTTAAGGTTAAAGTGACAAATTACTGCCTTTTAGTTGGAAAAATCAACTGTTTTCCACTTAATCTGACCCTCTATTCGTATCTGAGAGCATCTATTGGATTTAGATTTGCGGCTTTGCGCGCCGGATACCATCCAAAAAATACTCCTATTATAAAACAGACTATAAAAGCAAGAACGACTGATTGAGTTTTTACTATAGCATGGCTGGTCATCAGTGACCCGGCAAGTCTGGCTAAAAGATATCCGAATAATACCCCCATTATACCGCCTAAAATGCTAAGAATAATCGATTCTGCCAGAAATTGTTTCATAATATCCTTCCCCCGTCCGCCGATTGACATGCGTAATCCTATCTCGCGGGTGCGTTCCGTTACTGACACAAACATTATATTCATAATACCTATTCCCCCTACCAGCAACGAAATACCAGCAATAGCACCAAGGAGATAGGTCATTATATCGGTTATTGATGTGACAGTTTTGAGAAGCTCCGTTTGTGACATTACCCTGAAATCATTTTCTGCAGATTCTTTCAGCTTATGTGTTCTCCTCAGAATTTCCTCAACTTCAGCAATTGCAGTCGGACTCTTCTCTTCGCTTACAGCTGAAGCAAAAATACCGTTTATATAATCGATTGCTGCCAGTCTTCTCTGGACAGTCGTGTACGGGGCGAGTATCAAATCGTCCTGATCCTGACCCATTCCGCTTTCCCCTTTGTCTTTAAGAACCCCGATTATAAGAAAAGGAAGGTTTTTGATACGAATGGAAAGGCCAACCGGATCAGCGCCTGCGCCAAAGAGGTTTGTCACAACAGTTTGGCCCAGTATACATACCTTCGACATATCTTTTATTTCATTGGTATTAAAAAACCTTCCGCTTAATACTTCAAGTTTTTTAATTTCCAGATATTCCTCGCTCACTCCATAAATAGTTGTCTGGGTGTTCTGGTTACTGTATATAACCTGTCCGCTTGCCATCACTTCCGGAGAAACTGCTGAAAGAGCCGTTGCTTCATTTCTCAGGGATTGTACATCACTGTACTTGAGCACCATTGAGCTTGAAGATCCCAGGCTCACGCCACCTCTTCGCTGCATATTAGGCATGACCATCACCATGTTTGTCCCCATCGAGGATATTTGTCCCCTGATTTTCTGTTTTGAACCCTCGCCGATTGCAAGCATTGCAATTACTGAAGCTACTCCAATAATTATTCCGAGCATTGTCAGGAAAGCTCTCAGTTTGTTTCTTATCAAAGCCCTTATTGCGATCCTGAATAAGTTTGTATAGTTCATTTTCTTAAGATTTATTATTAATCGAATTCTTCAATAGCCTCTACAGGCATTGTTTTCAGAATTTCCCTTGCATCGAGGCGCTCACTTACATTACTTTCACGCTGAATCTTCCCATCGCGAAAAGTGACATTCCGAGTAGCAAACCTTGCAATATCGGTCTCATGTGTTACATAGACTATTGTTCTACCTTTATCATTCAGATCCTGAAATAGTTCCATTATTTCAAAAGAAGTCCTGGTATCAAGGTTTCCTGTCGGCTCATCAGCAAGAATAAGAACAGGGTCATTGACCAGCGAACGGGCTATGGCAACCCTTTGCTGCTGACCACCTGACAGCTGGTTTGGCATGTGATGCATCCGATCTGAAAGTCCTACCGCTTCGAGCGCCCTGAGAGCCGATTCCTTACGCTCCCTGGACCTGACGTTAGGATTATAGAAGAGAGGAAGTTCCACATTCTCAAGAGCAGTTGTCCTGGCCAGCAAGTTGTACGACTGAAATACAAATCCCAGTTTTTTATTCCGGAATCTTGCAAGAGCATCATTATTCATTGTATTAACATTAACACCGTCCAGCAGATAGTCCCCATAAGTTGGCTTGTCGAGGCATCCGAGGATATTAAGCATTGTTGATTTACCCGACCCGCTGGCGCCCATGATGGCTACGAATTCCCCTTCATGTATTTTAAGATCCACACCGCGCAAAGCATGTACGGTAACCTCACCAACATGGTAATCCTTCCTGAGACTTTTTATTTCAATTATACTATTATTCATAACACTTTTTTTAAAGTTATTTTCACTCTCACTTTTTAAAATGGGAATCCAGGAGGACCATTATCGGTCTTTTTTGCCGTGCTTTTAACATCCTTATCACCAGTGGAAATAACTACCTCATCTCCCTCCTTCAAACCTGAGAGTACCTCAACATTTGTTCCGTTATCTATACCAATTTTAATCCTGTTTGGACGTATACCCATTTTATCATCGGTTAACCATACAGTTTTTGTTTTCGGGTCAGTATTCATAGCTGCCATTGCTGCTGCGCCAGGCACACCCTGCATTGTTTGCCCTGCAAGAGCGTTCTGAGGCATTTCTCCTGTACCTGCCGGAGCACCTGCCGGCATCTTTGGCATTGAGCCGCTTGCCTTCATTTTTGCAAACATTTTCATCATATAAGCCTGATCGGGAGTAAAGCGTACTGCTTTTCCTGAAAGTAATAAGGTATTTGTCTTCTCTTCCACATAAATGGTAGCACTGGCAGTCATTCCGGGCATAAGCTTTTTATCCGGATTAGGAGCATTCAGTATTACCACATAGGTAACTACATTATTGGTTGTCACCGGCTGTAATCTGACCTGTGAGACAGTACCTTCAAATTTCAGATCAGAATATGCATCAACTGTAAACTCAACACGCTGTCCGTTTTTTACCTTTCCTATATCTGCCTCATCGACACTTGTCTGGACCTCCATTTGTGTCAGGTCGTTTACGATGGTAAACAGGGTTGGTGTGCTGAAGCTGGCAGCTACTGTCTGGCCTTCCTCAATAGCCCTGTTCAGCACAACTCCGTCGATAGGAGAGGTTATGGTAGCATATTCCAGGTTTACCTTTGCCCTGTCAAGTGCCGATTTGGCATTAGCCAGGGAGGCTTTTGCATTCTCATAGTTATATAATGCCTGGTCATAATCGGTTTGGGCAATAAGCTTCTTATCATAAAGGACTTTTAACCGGTTATATGTCGCCTCTTCGAAATGCAGTTGCGATTGTGCCTGATCAACCGAAGACTGGCTCTGATCAAGTTGTGTCCTCAAAGGTGTCTCATCGAGTTTTGCAAGAAGTTGTCCCTGCTTCACATGATCGTTAAAATCAACATATATATGTAGAATAATTCCTGAAACCTGGGTTCCTACATTAACGGTTTTTATAGCCTGAATTGTACCTGTGGCAGTAACTGTATTGCTGATGTTACCCTTCTCAACTTTAACAGTATTGAATGAAACGGCAGTTTCTTTTTTTGAAAATGGTTTCAGAGCCAGAACCCCGGCAATCACTATAACCGAAACCAGTGCAATAATTATTAACGTTTTCTTTTTCATCATTTTATTTTTAAACTTCTATCTTTTTTCTTTTGTCTCTTATCTTTCGCTTTTTTAAAGCGATAAAGGAATTCCCATATAAAAATCGAGGATTTTATAACTGACTATCAAGTTGTATTTTGACTGCAATAACTCGCTTTCCGCTACAATCAGGTTCGTTTTTGAAACCAGATAATCAACTGAGTTAATAACTCCCTGCTTGAATTTTTCATCCGAGAGAACTGAAGCTTCAAGGGTTGCACTGTAATTCTCCCTGCTTGCTTCATATTTGATCTGAGCTGACCTTACATCGACACAGGCTTGTTCGATGCTTTTCCTGAGAGTATTTTTCGTATCAAATTCACTCAGCTCAGCATTCTGATAACCGATTTTAGCAAGTGCAATGCTGGCTTTAACCTGTTTCTTCTGATAAATTGGGATGGAAAGCGAGAATCCGGCAGAAGGATAAATTCCACTGTTTAACTGTCCAACATAAGATTCATTGCTCAGACTTGTAAAGCCTGAACTGATTCCTGCACTGGCAGTCAGTATAGGGAAAAGTCCTGCTTTTGCTACTTTCTCATCAAGAGATGCGATTTCTTTGTTGATAGCAGCATTTTTGATCTGTGGCTTTATGGCCAAAGCTGTTTCATAAACTAATTTAACATCAGGTATCCGGTTCTGATTTAAGGATTCAGTCAGATCAGGATGTGCAATATTAAAATTATCTGTAACAGGGAGTTCCATTAACTGCTCCAGGGTTACCTTGGCAATTACCAGCTGACTCTGTGAATTAGCCAGGGTAAGTTTTTCACTTGCAAGTTGCGATTTAACCTGGGCATAATCCGATTTAGAAATTGCCTGAAGTGCCAGTCTCTCTTCAGCAAGGTTAAGCTCACTGGTAGTGGATTCAATTTGCTTCTCACTGTTGTTGACCTGCTCTTCAGCATATAAAATCTGAAGATATGCATCAAGAATACTCAGGCTGATTGATTCTTTTGTGGTCTCGAGTGTGTATTTGCCGCTTTCAATGCTGAGCTCTGACTGTTTTATCAGGGCCGTAAGCCTTGATGCATTGAAAATTGTAACTCCAGAATTCACTGAATAATTTGAACCATTACTTCCTTTTAATCCGGATTCTCCTGCAATATTGCTTTTTGACCAGTTAAAATTCTGATTGAACGAAGCATTTGCAGAGGGGAAGCGTTGTGCTTTAGCCTCTTCTGCGTTAATCAGGTACTGTTGAATTGAAAGTCCGCTTTTCCTTACCTGGATATTATTGTTCAACGCATGTTCGATGCACTTTTCCAGAGTCCATGTACTATCCTGTTGTGCAAGAATGGACATGCCATGGCATGTCCCTACTATCAAACAAAAACTTAATATTAAAATCAATTTTCTCATAGAACTTTTTCAATTATGGGATAAATGTATAGTGGACTATTACCATGAAAAAACTTAATAGAAGTATTGACCTATTTTACCGACAGATAGTGCGAATTCAGATATGTATCAAAATGAAAATAGGGACACGCAGTAAGCTTGTCCCTATTTCTTTTGGTCAATTAATCGAATTTAATTGGCTGCAGGCGTCGACGCTTTTATCATATTCAGATTTGCCTCAAGACCATCGAGGTAAATGAGGGCCCATGACAGGGGATTCAATGTGAAATCATTCTGTGTCCCTGGTTCTCCTCCATAACCGTCTTCACTGTAATCAAGTATTAAAGGAGCAGCCTTGGCAAGACTTTCATAACCAGGACTTTTCCCAAATTCCAGTATAAGATCTTTAAGAGCGGTCTTGAGCTCTTCTCCAGGAAAAGGGCCATTAGGATTCAAAATTGCATCTGCAGCTACTCCCCTTGCTTCAGGTCGCCATAAGTTTCCTGGATTACTATTCCATTGTTCTCTGGAGAGACCTTCCTGTTTTAAAATTTTATCCTGATATTCATTCACGATTTTTAATACTCCATCAATTTTCAGATTGACTGGCGATTGCTGATATCTTTCCGGAAGTTGTATCAGAGCTGTTTCTATCCTTTTATAGTCTCGTGATAAATTATAGCTGTCCTCAATAACATCCTTTGAAACATTCAATGCAAGCAGACACGAAAAAACGGAATTGAGGGCCAGGAGCAGAAGAACAAAAACTGTATTATAGATATTGAAATTCTTGTTTTTAGATGTGACGGCCAAAAAAACAGGAAGAAATACAATATATGGAAAAGGAAGTGCGATAAGAAGTGCTATGCCCGCAAAGGGCCAATGTTGTATTTTAAAAAGCATACCGGTGAAAACAACAAAACAGGTAATAAAAGTTGCAACATAAAGTAACCTGTTCTGTTTATTGCCTTCAGCTTTATAGCT
>PLNF01000128.1 GCA_003141715.1 Bacteroidales bacterium
GAATTTAGTTCCAATTGTTATTAACCTGAGCATTCAGTACCGGATTAGCATCTCTTTCGCTTTGGGGAATCGGTAGAAGCACATGATAATCATCCTGAATAGGCTGAACACCATTTGAAGCTTGTTTTTCAGCATTAATGGTCTGACGTAGAATGCCCCAGCGAACTAAGTCAAAGAACCTGGTTTGTTCACCGGCAAGTTCAATGTGACGTTCATGACGGAGAATAGCACGTGCCTGGTCTTGCGATCCTAATGTAGTATATTGAAAAGCGCCTGAGCGATTCCGAACGCTATTAATCAGAGGCAATGCCGAACTGACTTGATTAGATTCGATGTAGCTTTCTGCCAACATTAAAAGGACATCGCCATAACGGATAACCTGGCTGTTGATAACCCCGTCAGGCTGGCCGTAACTTGGCCTGTATTCATACTCTTCATATTTACGCCACGAAATCTGACCTTTATTTACAACAGTATCATATAGTATTTTACCACCAGGGCATTGGTCACAGTATGTTGTATCGCCGCCTTGTTTGCCATTGCTATAGTAAGTTAATGCAGCACGCGGATCAACATAATCCTTTCCACTTTCATCTTTATATTTGAAGTCGTTGACTAAAGCATCGGATACGAGTGTATTCCACCAATCCTTAAATCCGTATTCCATTGCCCGGTCCTCGTGGGTTGCTTTTCCACCCCATGTTTCCTGACCGCCAAACACGTTGTATGCATTAGCTACGCCCCAACCCTGCCATACATCGTGCATTACAGCAAAAATGGTTTCTTTGGTTTTTATATCATTAACAAACATGTCGTCCAGTGAATTAGCCAAAGCATAGTCGTAAGGAGCTTTGCCAAGCGTTTCAAATTGGGTAATGGCATCGGTGTACTTTTGCTGGAAAAGATATACCTTGCCTAAAAGCGCAACAGCGGCACCTTGAGTAGCTCTACCGTAATCAGCATCTGCATAACTTACAGGTAGTTTGGTTATGGCGTCCGTCAAATTGGTTTCAATGTCAGCCCATACTTCTGCTTTAGGTGTTCTTGGTGACTGAAGAATGTAATGGTCGGCCAGTGTCTTTTTTAAAGGAACATCGCCATAGCAGGTCACTAACCAGAAATTGGCCAGTGATTTTAGGAATTCTGCCTCCCCTGCAATACGGGTTTTCAAAGCTGCATCGGCATCGGTGGTGGTTTGCCATTTTCCTAAAGCATCCAAAACAAAATTTGCCCTGAAAACCATTTTATAGCAGGAATTGAATAAGTAATTCAATTCTCCGCTATTGGGAGTAAATGTGTAAAGCGGGAAATCTAACAAACTGCCTTGTAGAGGGAAATTTTTATCAGCGTCATTACCCAGCAGGTCAAAGATGAAATAAAATTCCCTACAGTACATTCCCTGAAATAATAAAGGAGTGTACATTGCTGTGGATGCTTCAGTTATGGTAACTGTATTTGTAAAAAATGAGGCACCATCGTAGCTATTCTCGTTTTTTACAGTCAGTGTATCTTTGGTGCAGGATGCAACAAACATTACTGCGATGATTGAATATAAGATTTTATGTTTCATAAATATTAGCTTTTTAGAAGTTTAACTGTATACCAACTCTGTAAATCCTTGGGTTAGGATGTTGATCCTGGTCAATACCATGCTGGAAAATATAAGCACTGGGATCATTCGGACTAATTGAAGATATTTCAGGATCGTAACCAGAGTACTTGGTTATAGTAAGCGCATTTTGTATGGCTACATATATCCTGAACTTTGCAACTGCATTATTTAAGAGGCTTTGTGGCAAAGTGTATCCTAAACTAAGGTTCTTCACCCTTAAATAATCACCTTTTTCAACATACCAATCGGAGAAAACCAGGTTGGAACCTGAATTTTGACCAGCAGCAGGTATATTGGTTATATCGCCAGGATTTTCCCAGCGACTAAGCACGGCAGTATTTTGGTTGAAAGGTTTTGACATTCCCTCGTACCAGTACTTCCCGGCATTAACAACATCTACACCAGCAACGCCTTGCAACATAACCTGAAAATCGAAGTTTTTATAAGAGGCATTAAAAATAAAGCCATATTGAAGTTTTGGCGCAGGGTTACCAATATAGGTGCGGTCCTTAGCATCCACATATCCGTTTCCGTCAATATCCTTAAATACCCGGTCTCCTGGTTTTAAACCAACCTGATACTGGGTTACTGCTCCAGAGGAAGCAGCTGTAGCGGCAGCATTCAATTTATTAACATCGGTCTGGTCAACAGCAACATGGTCAAATTTGTAGCCATAATACGATGCAAGCGGATGTCCAATATCGGTACGTGTACTGTTACCAATACCTGTCATAAATTCGCCCGCCGAAATAGGGGTATTACCAACGGTCCCCAGAGCGGTAACTTCATTGGTACTATAGGTTGCATTTGCAGAAGCGTCCCATTTAAATTCAGATTCCCTGCTGGTATAGGTTATAGTACCTTCAAACCCTGAATTCTTCATACTGGCGGCATTTATCCATTCTGTTCCAACGGCGCCGGGGTTTCCTAAACCAGTAGTAAGAGGCAATTGGGTATTGATCAGCAAATCTTTGTTTGCACGGTTATAATAGTCAAATACAAAACTGATCTTATTATTAAATAATCCCAAGTCAAAACCCATATCGTATATTGTTGTTTCTTCCCATTTCAGGTTCGGATTTGGGATACTATTTATGGTAGCTCCATTTGAAAAAGTCCCGTTATCGCCAAAAGAATATACGATATTGTTGCTACTTCCTGTCCAAACAGTTGAAGAAGTTAGGTTAGGTGGAATGTTATCATTCCCGGTTTTGCCATAGCTGCCGCGCAATTTTAAATTGGATATTTCAGGAATGGAACTCATGAAACTTTCTTTAGATATGGTCCATGCTAATCCTAAGCCATAAAAGGTACCCCAGCGGTTATTTACACCAAATACACTGGATCCATCTCTGCGAACACTGACATTTAAAACATATCGGTCTGATAAAGTATACCCTAATCTACCAAAATAAGATAACCTTGATTTCCCGCTATTTAATGAAGATCCGCTGATGGAGTTGGAATTGGCAAGCGCAACATTTTGAATGGCATCGCTCGTAAAGTTTGAACCGAGTAATTGAACCGAGCTGTATAAACCTGCCGGATTGTATGAATTACCAGCAGTTGCGCTAATATCGTGAATGCCAAATGTTTTGTTGAAGGAGAAGAAGTTCTCAAATAACATGTTATAATAGAAATTATAATTCTCAACCATATTGGATGTTGTACGGCTGAAGTTACCGCCATTCAAAGGATAGTTGAAAGTTTTATCATGGTAATTTCCACCCGAAACCCTTGCCTGCGATTTAAATGTAAGGCCCCTCAAGATATCCAATTCACCGCTTAAATCTATTTCAGTTCCTAAACTTCTGCTATTGTAAGGAGAAAGGTAAACGGAGGCCAGTGGATTGTTAGCATCGGTCAGGTCGGTCACTTTATCGCAACGTGAATATCCACCGAGATTAGTCGGGTCATATACCTCAAGATATGGAGGCATGCGCAATGCATCGTTAAAATTGGCTGTACCACCTTTGTAGATATCATTCTTTATACGAATATTTTCGTTAAATCTCAGTCTTTTCTTGAGTAGTTGTTCTGAAAGTTTTACGCCAAAGGTAAAACGTTCAAAATCTGAAGCAATGATGGTTGATTCTTCATTTTGATATCCTGCTGAAAATAAATAGTTTACATTTTCACTACCTCCACTAAAGCTAAGACTATGTTGCGTAGTCATCGCTTTTCTGAATATTTCACTTTGCCAATCAGTGCGGGTAATTCTCACATCTGGAGTAAGTAATTTATCTGATAATACCAATCCATTATTCGTCTGTATGTCGGCTACAACATCTACATATTGAGTAGCATTCATCATACTCATACGTTTTGTAACTTCAGCAACACCTACAGAGCCTTCATAATTCACTTTTATATCTCCTCTTTTTCCACTTTTAGTGGTCACAATTACTACTCCATTCGCGGCGGCAGAGCCATATATTGCAGTGGTGGAAGCATCTTTAAGTACCGTAACATTTTCAATATCGCTTATAGGAACTGAATTAATATCGCCTCCTGCAATACCATCAACCACGTAAAGCGGGTTGACGTTGGTGAAAGACCCCATACCTCGAATGATAATTTTAGCGCCAGCACCCGGATCACCTCCATTATTTACTACCTGAACACCTGCTATTTTTCCCTGCAATGCCTGGTTAACATCAGTAGTTGCTAAACCAACTATAGCATCGCTATTTAGAACAGACATAGAAGATGCGACATTTTTCTTTTTAGCAGAGGTGTAACCTATAACGACAACTTCTCCCAGTTTCTGCAAATCGGGAACCATTTTCATATTAATGACGGCCTGTCCATTCACAGCAACCGTTTGGCTTAAATAGCCCACAAACGAAAATTCCAGTTTTTCATTTGAGTTAGTTACTTCAAGAGCATATTTACCATCGTAATCGGAAATTGTACCGAGAGACGTTCCTTTAACAACTACGGTAACCCCAGCTAAGGGATTGTCTTTTTCATCGGTCACAGTTCCGGCTATTTTCAGTTGTTGAAGAAAATCATTCGAAGCAATAACAATAAGATTGTTTGGCAGAATTTTATAAGCTAACCCAGATCCCTTCAATGCTTCATTCAGTATGTTATCAAGTGGTGTATCAAGTTCATCCATGGTTACCTGAATGTTTTCAACAGCATCATTTCTAAATAAAAACTTATAAGAGGTCTGAATTTCGACAGACTGAAACAGCTCTTTAATGCTTGCATCCTTTAATTGGATGGAAACCTTTTCCGCCTGAGAATACCCGTTTGAGGCAAAGGTCGC
>PLNF01000111.1 GCA_003141715.1 Bacteroidales bacterium
ACTTTAACCTGTTCTCCGAAAATGTTTTTAAGTCCGTTTGCAGCCCATTCATCAATAAATTCTGCCATAGTGGAAGATGGAGTTATAGGATATATGCAAGCCACCTCGCTAAACATATATGCAACATGGGCAGCGGCCTGATTGCCATCGCATGTTATGAATTTTTTTGTTCCCATTGTTATTTATATATGTGATTTAAAAGTATGTTTTTAAAATAAAGTGCAAAAGTATAAAAAAAATCTAATCGTTATCCACCGTTCATAGAAATCAAAAATTCTTCATTCGACTTAGCCTGAAGTAACCTGTCTCGAAGGAATTCCATTGCTTCAACTGAGTTCATATCGGTAAGAAAGTTCCGTAAAACCCATATCTTTTGAAGAATGTTTTTATTCAGCAGCAGATCTTCTCTGCGTGTGCTTGACGCAGGTATATCAATTGACGGGAATATCCTCCTGTTTGAAAGTTTACGGTCGAGCTGTAATTCCATATTACCTGTACCTTTAAACTCCTCAAAGATGACATCATCCATTTTTGATCCTGTTTCAGTAAGAGCGGTGGCAAGTATTGTAAGAGACCCGCCGTTTTCAATGTTACGAGCGGCTCCGAAAAACCTCTTTGGTTTATGAAGGGCATTGGAGTCAACACCTCCTGAAAGTACTTTACCTGATGCAGGAGCAGTTGTATTGAAAGCTCTAGCAAGTCTGGTTATTGAGTCAAGAAGAATTACAACATCATGACCACACTCAACAAGCCGTTTAGCTTTTTCAAGCACTATATTGGCAACACGGCAATGACGTTCTGCAGGTTCGTCAAAAGTTGAAGCAATAACTTCAGCCTTCACATTCCTTGCCATATCGGTAACCTCTTCAGGTCTTTCATCAATGAGTAAGATCATCAGGTAAACTTCAGGATGGTATTTGGCTATTGCATTAGCAATCTCCTGAAGGAGAATGGTTTTACCGGTTTTTGGCTGTGCCACAATCAGCCCACGCTGTCCTTTCCCGATAGGGGTGAACATATCAATTACCCTTACTGATAAAGATCCTTCGCCGGGCTGGCAGAGAGTAAATTTTTCATCAGGGAAAAGTGGCGTAAGAAAATCGAAAGGAACTCTGTCTCTGATAAAATCCGGACTTCTTCCATTGATCTCATCAACCTTAATAAGAGGGAAATATTTTTCACCCTCTTTAGGCGGACGAATTGATCCTTTGATGGAGTCCCCTGTCTTTAGACCGAAAAGTTTTATCTGTGACTGGGATACATATATATCATCGGGTGAATTGAGGTAATTGTAATCGGGAGATCTCAGAAAACCATAACCGTCCGGCATAATTTCAAGAACGCCTGTATTATATATTATGCCTTCAAAATCATAAGGTCTTTCTTTCTTTTCTTCTCTTACGGGAATGGTCTCATGAATAACCTCTTTTACCGGAGGTTCAACTATAATATCACCGAAATAAGCATCTGCAGAAGGCTTAGTTTCTTCAAAAGAAACATCCCCATTAAGCATTGGAATTGAATTATCTATGACGGTTTCCGCTACCGGTTCGGATCTGCTCTTCTCAAACCGTGGGGTATGAGTACTGTTAAATCTTTCCTTCCTTTCATTATTTTCTTCATATTTTTGATCAGTTCTCCATTTAGGAGCTTTTCTGTTATCATGTAACTGTTCTGTTTTTTTAAACAGATCCGGTTTCTCATCGGCTTTTTCCGGTTTTTTTACCTGCTCCTGCCAATCGCCTTGTCTGGATTCAGGTCTCTTAACTCCATCCGGTGAAACTGACATAACAGATTCTATCGATCTTTTTACCACAGGCTTTAAAGTCCGTGGACGTTTTCCTCTTTTCAAAGCAGAATCAGACTCCGGGTTATTAACCTCAGTTGAAGATAGTATCTCCTCTGTTTCGGTTTTAGGTGGAATGTTGATTTCTGTGGCTTCAATTGCCTGCTGGTCAAGGATTTTGTAAATTAAATCCTGTTTCTTCAAAGATTCTGCTTTTTTGATTTTAAGTTCCTTTGCTATATCCTTTAACTCAGGAAGCAGTTTCTTACTTAACTCAAGAATGTCGTACATATTGTAATGATAAATGGAATATAAGAGATTTTAATGATTTTGTTGGAAATACAGGTCAAGATATGAATATGAACCCGATAGATTATGCTACAACTACTTCACATATCCTAAAAACCGCTGTAATATTAAAAAAAAATGCTAATATATTTCCTAATAAATGCTGTCAAAAATGCAACGGACTTTATCAAATCAATTAATAATTTGATATTCAATATGTAAAATAACTTTGCAATTTACTAAAAAACTATTATTCACCAAAAAAAAAATACTATATTATGTCTTAATGTTGCTTTTTTTTTACTAAAATTGTGCCTAACGCCTGATCTTTCTTTGAAAAACTAAAAACTGGCCAGTAAATGCGTCAGCTTAAGATTACAAAACAGGTCACTAATCGTGATACTCCATCACTGGATAAATATCTTCAGGAGATTGGAAGAGTTGATCTTATTTCTCCTGATGAAGAAGTTATTCTTGCCAGGAGGATTAAATCGGGTGAAACTGAAGCTCTGCGAAAACTTGTTAAAGCAAACCTTCGTTTTGTAGTATCCGTCGCAAAACAATATCAAAACCAGGGAATGAGTCTGCCCGATCTTATAAATGAGGGTAATCTTGGTTTGATGAAAGCCGCTCAGCGTTTTGATGAAACAAGAGGTTTTAAATTCATCTCCTATGCTGTATGGTGGATTCGTCAGGCAATTCTTCAGGCGCTTGCAGAACAAGCCAGGATTGTCCGGCTCCCGGTTAATAAGATTGGTTCAATTAACCGGATAAACAGAGCTTTTGCACGACTTGAACAGGAATATGAGAGGGAACCCTCATCCCAGGAGATAGCTGAAATGCTTGAGATGATACCTGAGGAGGTTAAGGATGCGTTGAAAACTACAGGACGTACTGTCAGCATGGATGCTCCCATTAGTTCCGAGGAGGATAACAACATGTATGATGTGCTGCAGAGTGCTGATACTCCAAGTCCTGATAAAAACCTTATTAACGAATCTCTTGCATATGAGATAGAAAGGGCGCTAAGCACTCTCTCCCCTCGCGAATCAAAGGTTCTGAAGTTATATTTTGGTTTAGGTATGAAACATCCTTATACACTCGAAGAGATAGGCGAGGAGTTGAGTCTTACCAGGGAACGGGTAAGGCAAATTAAGGAAAAAGCTATAAAAAGAATCCAGTTTACAACACGCTGCAGGATACTGAAGTCTTACCTCGGATAACAATTTGTTTCTATCTTTGCCCAAAATAAGCTTAAATGGACCACCTCGTATCACCGTCACTGCTGGCAGCCGATTTTGCCAATCTCGAAAATGATATCATGATGATTAACAAAAGTGAAGCTGACTGGCTTCATCTCGATATCATGGATGGTGTTTTTGTACCGAATATATCATTCGGATTCCCCGTTGTTAAAGCCGTAAAAAAAGTTGCGACAAAACCGCTCGATGTTCACCTGATGATAATAGATCCCGACCGGTATCTAAGCCGGTTCTGCGATGCCGGGGCCAATAATCTGACTGTTCAATATGAAGCCTGTATTCATTTACATCGGACAGTAACAGAAATACGCAACCTTGAAATGAAAGCAGGTGTGGCGATAAACCCTCATACTCCCGTCTCACTTCTTAAGAATGTACTTCCCTATGTCGACATGGTTCTTGTAATGACGGTTAATCCTGGTTTCGGAGGACAATTTTTTATCATGGAGAGCTATAATAAAATAGCTGAGCTGCGTAAAATGATTGACGAAGGAGGTTATAATGTTTTAATTGAAGTCGATGGCGGTATCGATACAACAAATGCCGCAAAGCTTATTCAATCAGGTGTTAATGTCCTGGTAGCCGGTAATTCGGTTTTTAGTTCAGCAGATCCTGAAGGGACGATACGGAAATTAAAAAGACTGATCTGAGATCCAAGGCCCCCTGTCCCGCTGAAGCGGGACATCTCCCCCAATGGAGATCTGTTACGTGATAAACCCCCCTCTTTCCCGCTGAAGCGGGACATCTCCCCCAAGGGGGAGAAAAAGCTGTGAAATTTAGTGAAATTATGCTAAAATACTGAGAATTTTTCCCCCTTTTAGGGAATCAAAGGGGGTGCATCTCACTGAGCAATATTCGATAATCTCCTTTACCTGTTCAGGGTGAAACCATCTGATCTCTTTATCTTTACCCCACCAGGTCATTTGTCGTTTTGCGTATCTGCGACTGTTCCTTTTAATAAGTTCTATGGCTTTTTCCTTCGATATTTTACCTTCAAAGACATCAAAAAATTCTTTGTAACCAACGCTGTTCAGCGCATTCAGGTTTCTGAAATTATAAAGTTTTTTTGCCTCATACTCCATACCCATTCTAACCATCTCATCAACTCTGGAATTAATTCTTTTGTAGAGATCATCCCGGGGTCTCCCAAGTCCAACTTTAATTATTCCAAAGTCTCTTTCTCTTTTTTGCTTTTTAAGAAAGGAGGAATATGGTCTGCCAGTTGTTTCACAAATCTCGAGAGCCCTGATTATCCGTTTATAATTTTTCAGATCAACTTTTGCATAATGTTCAGGATCAAGTATTTTTAATGTTTCTCTCAATCCTTTTATACCCTCTTCCCAGTATCTGGCAATGTATTTTTTCCTTACAGAAGGATCAACGTCGGGGATGTCATCAATACCATAACAAACAGCATCGATATACATTCCTGAGCCACCAGACATCAGAGTGATATTATTATCGGAGAAGAGCTTTGGAAGAAGTTCAAGTACATCTCTTTCGAAAAGACTCGAGCTGTAATAATCTTCTATAGATAAGAATCTTATAAAATGATGTTTTATTGTTTCAAGTTGTTGCACGGTAGGAACTGCAGTACCGATACTCATTTCCCTGAAGAACTGCCTGGAGTCAGCTGAAATAATTTCACATTTAAAATGGCTGGCAATGTCAATAGAAACACCTGTTTTGCCGACCCCGGTCGGACCAAGCAAAACTATCAGAAAATTTTTCATTGGAATTGGAGCCTTCAAAGACTATTCTTCGTCCTCGTTCAGGTTTTCTATATTTTCGAAATCAGGAAGCGTTTCTTCGTCATCTCCGTTGAGGAAGAGCTCATCAACTTCAGGTTCATCCTCATCATCGTCATCGGAAACAACAATATTGTTATAAAGTTTCCGGGCAGTGCCACCGAAAATCACCTGTTTGGGAGGGATTCCTTTCGAATTTGTGCAAGATGGATATTCACGACCATCAATTTCTTTCACCTCACCTGTATACTCAACAAAGAGAAATCTTTCATTAAAAAAATCGAATACATAAAGCAGCTTCTGGTTCTTTCGGAAAATAATATCTTCCAGAACAGCGACTTCCATCGTAGAAGAACCTGTACCCATATCAAAAAGAGTGAATTCTTCTTCCTTCTCCCAATTGTCGGTTGCCATAAAAAATGAAGCCATCTGAGATTTATCAAATTCCAATTCATCCTGAATCTGATTGTGAAAATCCAGTAACGTATGCGTATCAAGAAATTCAAATTCCCTGACAAATGACTCATCTTCATCTGATAACACTACAAATTTGTAAACCATAATATGTATTAATTCGATGGGTGCAATATAATATTTTTTAGATTACAATATTCCGGCTAATTTTTTTTTTAGAAGAAATTCTATTGTATCAATTCCGTCAGCATAATCCCACGGATGAGGCCACTGGGCTTTGCCAAACGGAATGTTATGTTTGCCTATCACGCACTGAATTTTTTCCTTTAGGAGCTCTGTTTGCTTTTTTACAGCATATTGAGATTCATAATATTCATAATAAAGCACTGAAACCGGTGATGAAATTTTACTGTCTTCTTTCAGTAAGAGAAAACCTGAATCGTAAAAAGCCTCTTTATTCACCAGGTAAACAGCTCTATTAAAATCGTAGTTGTTCGCATATTTTGAATGGTTGATGACTCTGCTGAAATTGTTCCAGTGTCCTAAAATTGCCATTAAGTCATATCCTTTTGGAATATACACCTTTGATACATTTCTGCATCCAAGTCCAAAATATGAGAAGATATCTGTTCCAAGACCATCCAGTTCATCATCAGTTTCATCTCCGTCAAGAATAGCAACACTGTTCCTGTTCTTTCTGATGATATTCGGATATTTGCCAAAATAGTAATCAAAGTATCTTGAGCTGTTATCGCTGCCTGTTGCAATTACAGCATCAAAATTTGTCAGGGTTCCGTCTGTGAATTCAATTCTTTTTCTGAAAAGAGGGTTTATGGAACAAAGTATATCACTTATATAGGTAATCAATTCATTATCTTTTGAACTTGTCTTGGCGATGAGATTGTTTCCGGAAATAAGCACTGAAAGAAAATCGTGGAAACCTGCAAGTGGAATGTTGCCTGCCATAATTACTCCAACTCTTATGGGATTTTTTTGCTCTTTAAGCCCTGGATATGCGTTTGTCCACCTGGTCAGATTCTCTTCAGTGAGTTCTTCAGCAATGGCTGTTATTGCCATTCTTACATTTTCCGGCGTGAACCAGGGGTTATGTTTTTGCTGTTGGTCAATAAGAATATTCAGCAGAGAACGGTCGCAACCGTTCGCTACATTTGTCAGAGAACTGGCATTCAGGGAGTTTCGAAGTGTCTCCCCAAGAAGGGCAAAAGATTTTATTCTATCTTCAAGATCCATAGATTACATAATTGACCTGTACAAAAATAGGGAATTTGAACTACAATAAAACAAAAAAAGCTGACCCGGAAAGGGCCAGCTTGGCAAAAATTGTATATTGTTAAAATAATGTAGAGATAGGTCGGAGACCTGTCTCTGCAACAAATAGTTACATGATTTATTTTAGTGAATACTGGATTGGAATCATGTACCATACGGGTACAGTTTTCCCGTACAGTTCCCCGGGAGTGAAACTCGGAAGTGTCTTAACTACACGAATTGCTTCTTGATCCAACGAAGGAGTGACACCTTTGAGTACGCTGACATCAGTAACTGATCCGTCTGCTTTAACCATAAAACGGACAATTACTTTTCCTTGAATAGCTTGGGTTTTTGCATCTTTCGGATAACGTGTACTGTCTGCAATATACTTAAGTAACGCCTGATCTCCACCGGGAAATACCGGCATTACATCTACCTTCTGGTAAGCGCCATCTGTCATGCCAGAGTCGGATTTCTTGTCAGAGCCGGGAGGTGGTGGAGGAGGAGGTGGTGGTGGCGGTGACGGCGGAGCAACTTCTTTTTTAGCCGAAGTGGACTTTTGCCCGGAGGCACTTGACGAAAAGACAATGAGAGCCACAATAATTATTGGTATTACCAATATTAATTTCAGGCTTTCAGTTTTCAGAGTGTTTTTTTTAATGTTCATAATTGTAAATTTTTAATAGAAAATGAAAAATGCTGATTCGCTTTGTTATATGTTTTCAAATATACAACGAAATAATTAGTTATGCAACTAAATAATTAATTATAAATTAAAAATGATCCGTATCAAGGATCATTTTATTCAACTATAACAACAACACGATTTATTTCAGAGTAAATGCTATCGGTACCATATACCAGACTGGAACTGCTTTACCTCCCTGTGTGCCGGGCCGGAAGGAAGGAAGTGTATTGACGACCCTCATTGCCTCAACATCAAGTTCCGGAGAAACACCTTTAAGCACACTTGCCAGACTGACTCCTCCATCAGGAGTAACACAAAAACGTATGATAACTTTTCCCTGTATGTTTTGTGTTTTTGCATTTTCAGGATACTTTGTATTCTCTGAAATGTATTGAAGAAGGGCGCCATCACCCCCGGGGAACATAGGCATCTGTTCAACAACAACAAAGGGTTCATCTGATTTACCTGTTGATTCTTCCTTCACATCCCGGATATTTCCCTTTGAATCTGAAGGGGGTGGTGGAGGCGGAGGTGGAGGAGGTGCAACCAGATCAGAACCTGACTCAGTTAATGAATTCTGAGTTGATATTACGGGCACTATTTGCTTAACAGAGGATTTTGGGATCACGCTGTATGCTGAAATGGCTAAAAACACTAACCCGATTACCGGTACCACAATAAGAATCTTAGTACTCGCAATTGGAGAAGTCCGTTTTTTTGTCATCATTAACATCCGCTTTTTAATAAGCGAAGGATTCGAAAAACTGTTTGTCAGATTGAATGCTCTCGATTTAAAGACCTGGCTTAACAGCAGACTCTGATAATTTACAATCGGCACGCCTGAACTAAGACATTCCTGATCTGCCTGGTATTCATGAATAGCCCTTAATGACCTGTTGAAAAGATAGACTACAGGGTTAAACCATTGAAATGCTTTTACCATTTCCATGAATATGATATCTATGAAATGATTCTGTTTTAAATGGTTTTGCTCGTGCCTGATTATCTCACCGGCATCTTCAGGACTCAGCTTCGCATTAATAAAGATATATCCCATTGCTGAAAACCCGGATGTATTAAAGCCATGAAACCTGATGATACGGCATCCTTCATCTCTGTGACGAATAATTAAAAGCAGCAGATTAAAAAGATCGATTAATAATTTGAGTATGTATACAGAAACGACAACGATATAGATTGAATAAATCAGGTGCAGAATACCGGATGTCGATATTCCATGATTAAGAGCTTTATTTGTGCCCGCACTTGCAGTTATAAAAACTTCAGACAGGATTTTTCCAAAAAACTGAATGTTCCATGGTTTGATTGTCTGCAGGGTGATGAATGGGAAAATCAAAGCTAATAATAATGACAGAATGATAAATGCCCTGTTACGGGTATAGGAGGTATCCCTGCTTAACATTATTGAATATACGAGGTAAAAGGCAATCATGTAGAGCGCAACTTTTACCATATATACAAATAGTGTATTCATTATTTTGTTTTTTGTTTTTTGACTTCACCTTCCATTATTTTCATAATCTCTTCCATTTCCTTCACAGAAATGCTTTTTTCTTTTGCAAAAAAGCTGACCATCTTTTCAAAGGAGTTTGAAAAATAGTCATTTACAAACGTGTTGAGATGAGTTTTGGAATATTCGTTTTTTGAAACAACCGGAAAGTATTCATGCGTCCTTCCGTAGGCTTTGTGAGAAACAAAACCTTTATCCTGTAAGATTCTGACAATCGTACTAATTGTATTATATGCAGGTTTTGGTTCATCAAAGTGTTCGAGTATTTCTTTCACAAACCCCTTTTTTATCTTCCAAAGAACCTGCATCACTTCCTCTTCAGCCCTGGTTAATTCTCTCATATCTAATTTATTAATTCTAAATTCGTTTGTTCAAATGTTTTTAATTTGGTTGTCCACATTAAACCATACCAAATGTACAACGAATAGATTAGTTATGCAACCAGAAGAGCAATTATTTTCAATATGATGCATAAAAATATATTGAGACAATCCTGAACAATGGAGACAGCCAAAGATGTTAAGTAGGGGATTCCTCGCTTCCGCTCGGAATGAGAAATCTCACCCTGACAGCAAAAGAAAATTACGAGAAAGAATCTGATCGTTTTTATAATCATGAATTTGCTGAAATCGAAGAATCCCGGAGGGATTCCATCAATTTTAGATACAGTTATTCTGATAGCCATGAACCACGGAGTGGTTCCATAATTTCTAATTTATCAAATTATACGATTTCTGATTTCAATGAAAAGGAAAAAAAGTGTACTTTTAGTTTTTTATTATTGACACACAGCCGGAGATACTATAAATGAAGAAAAGTATACTAAAAATAGCCATTTTCAAGGAAAACCTGAAGATTTCATTTCGCGCAATCAGGTCAAACAAGGTGAGGGCTATCCTTACAATTTGTATAATAGCTGTCGGGATTATGGCACTCGTGGGGATTCTTACAGCGATTGATGCGATAAAATCGTCCCTTACAAATCAGTTTACAATGATGGGTGCGAACTCATTCACAATAACTTCGCGTGGAATGAATATTCAGGTTGGTAACGATAGATACAGGGCAAAAAATTTTTCAAGGATATCTTACAGGGAAGCAGAGGAGTTTAAAACTCGTTTTACAGAAGCAGCATGGGTTGCCGTTTCGTTTAATGCATCCGGTTTAACAACTGTTAAATATGGTTCCGCAAAGACAAATCCGAATGTTAATCTGACTGGTATTGATGAGAACCATCTTTCAGTTTCGGGATATGAGATTGAGTCGGGAAGAAATTTCAGTGCTGATGAGGTTCAACAAATTCGTCACTATGTACTTATAGGCTCAGATATTGTGAAGGATCTGTTTCCTTCCGGTGTTGACCCACTGGGTAAGGAAATAACAGTTGCCGGGTTAAAACTTCAGGTATCAGGTGTTCTTAAAAGTAAGGGTTCGGGTATAGGTAACCCGGATCGTGTTTGTTTTATGCCTATCACAACAGCCCGTGAATACTTTTCACAACCAAATATGACTTTTAATATAACTATTATGCCAATGAACCCTGTTAATCTGGATATGATGACCGGGGAAGCAGAAGCAGTATTCAGAACAGTTCGTAATCTTAATCCAAGAGACGAATCGGATTTTAATATTTCAAAAAGCGACAATATTGTCAATATGCTTCTCAAGAACCTCAGATTTGTCACACTTGCTGCTACAATTATTGGTATTGTCACATTATTCGGGGCTGCAGTCGGACTTATGAATATAATGCTTGTTTCCGTTACTGAACGAACACGCGAAATTGGAGTCAGGAAAGCTATAGGTGCAAAGACCCAGACAATTAAGTATCAATTCCTTTTTGAATCGATAATGATAGGTCAGCTGGGTGGTGTTTTTGGAATTATTCTTGGTATACTTATCGGAAATGCAGTATCTTCAATGCTGAGATCAAGTTTTGTTATTCCCTGGGTTTGGGTATTGACTGGAATAGTTGTCTGTTTTATTGTAGGTGTTGTTTCCGGATATGCACCGGCGGTAAAAGCGGCTAATATTGATCCAATTGAGGCTTTAAGGTATGAATAAAATATCAGAATATGGAAAAATTTATAATTCAGGAAGAGTTAAAAAACTGTCCGGGTATTGCTTATTATCCCGATATAAACAAACTTGAACTGGTCGGACGTTCCATCCCTGAAAATCCAGAGCTTATCTTCCGCCGTCTGGAAGAATGGCTTACCATTCATTTTGAAAAGAATAACGGGCTGGATGTCAATATTCAACTGGAATATATTAACAGCGGCTCCTCTAAGTATCTTTATGAAATACTTAAAAGATTAACTGGATACGGGAGATCTGGTAAGCATGTTACGATGAAGTGGCTTTATGAAGAAGACGACGAAGGGATGCTGGAACTTGGTGAACATTATCGTGATACGGCAGGTATTCCGCTGGAAATTAATATGATAGTATAAAATTCGAAGGGACGTTGCACGCAATGTCCCTTCTTTTATACGGTAATGACGTTGCATGCAACGTCCCTTCTTTTACTTCACCGTGTTCATATGAGCGATGAGGTCGAGAAGTTTGCAGGAGTATCCCCATTCATTATCGTACCAGGCTACTACCTTAACAAAGTTATCATTAAGAGAAATACCTGCTCCAGCATCAAATATTGAGGTGCGTGAATCGCCGATAAAGTCGCTGGAAACTACAGCATCTTCTGTATATCCGAGGATTCCTTTAAGCGGACCGTCAGCAGCAGCCTTCATGGCTTTCTTTATATCGTCGTAGCTGGCAGCCTTTTCAAGACGGCAGGTGAGGTCAACAACTGATACATTCAGCGTCGGAACCCTGAAAGACATACCGGTAAGCTTTCCTTTAAGTTCGGGGATAACTTTGGTAACTGCTTTGGCTGCACCTGTTGACGATGGAATAATATTGCCTGAAGCAGCGCGGCCGCCTCTCCAGTCCTTTTTCGAGGGACCATCGACTGTTTTCTGTGTTGCTGTGGTCGAATGAACGGTTGTCATGAGACCTTCAATAATTCCGAAGTTGTCATGAAGTACCTTGGTAACAGGAGCAAGACAGTTTGTTGTGCAGGAGGCGTTCGACACAAACTGCATATCTGATGTGTATTTCTTATGGTTAACACCCATTACAAACATCGGGGTATCATCTTTGGATGGAGCTGACATCACAACATGCTTTGCACCTGCTGTTATATGACCCATTGCGCTTTCTTTTGTAAGAAAAAGGCCGGTTGATTCAATAACATATTCAGCGCCAACCTCATTCCATTTCAGGGTTGAAGGATCTTTCTCGGCAGTAATACGGATACTCTGTCCGTTTACAACAAGTTTGCCGTCCTTAACTTCAACTTTTCCATCGAATCCGCCGTGAACGGTGTCGTATTTTAGCATATAAGCAATATATTCCACTTCGAGGAGATCGTTGATCCCGACTATTTCTATATCGTTCCTCTTAATGGCGGCCCTGAAGGCCAGTCGGCCGATCCTGCCAAAACCATTGATACCTACTTTAATTTTTGACATTTCTGTTTCATTAATTAGTTAATAAATTGACTCACAAAAATAGTATTTTCCCCGGAAAAGTCAAGAGTTAAAAAAGATCAATTATTCTTTTTTCTCCTGAATATATTTGAAAGCTTATTTGATTCAGGATCAAGAGGGTCTAATATCACACCGAACCTGTAACTGACAAACAGTGAAAAAAACAGGTATTTGTTATCGGAACCGGCCATTATTGGTATCTTCTTAGGAAAAGCATTGACCTGGGCTCCAAATTCTATAGCATGAATTATCTTATCCTCTTTACTATATTCAAAATTGAATCCTCCTTTAGCATATAATCCAGGCATTATTTTTGTTTCGTCCAGTCCTTTTATAAAGGAAGCTCTGCTGTAAATATCCTGAGATGAAGCGATTGAAGCATCAAATTTTTCCTCTATAATTTCATATTCAGTAGCTGAAATAAGACGATATACTTTGTAATAGATTGGTTTGTATATTGCCAAAACTGGTCCTGCCGAATAGAAATATCTGACAGCTATTCCACCCAGATCAGCTTTTTTAAAAATTTCATGTTGACGTCCTATACCTGATCTCAGGTAAAAAGTTGAATTGAGCTTGCCAAATATAAAAGAACCACCCCCTAGCTGTTGACTGGATTGTCTATATTCTTTAACTAGCTTTAGATTTCCGGCATCGATTTCGAATATATTCTTATTACGATAATCAATTCTTTTAGCACCACGGTAACTGAATCCTATACCATCAGAATTAAGGAGGATAGCAAATGATTTTTCGTTACGGAAAAAAACCTTCTGCTGCTCATCTAATTCACCCTGTGCAAACAATGATATTGTACCAAATAAAACTACTACCGCTAGTATAAGCAGCTTTTTCATTTTTTTGCTAACTTATAAAGTTGGATGAATCAAAAGAACTATGCAGAATTCAGACATTCTTCCCTGTCTGCTCTGTATTAGCTTTGGCATGACCCTTGGAATAAGCAGGGCATTCCTTCTTATTGCATGAACTGACAACAATCGCAGTAACAAAAGTAACAAGAAGTATAACAGCAATCTTTTTCATATCGATTCAATAATATTAATGTACAAAAATATACTTTTCATTCTAAAAACAATCTTTATGCCAAAAATATTATATTTTGGGACAAATAAATCTGTAAAGTGGTTTACAAGTCAACATTTTTACATTGTATTTGTTTGTTAACATAAGCGTATAAAAAATGATCTATGAGTACAAGATTTGCTATTATAACATTATTAATCTATTTTAACGGTATGAGTGAAAAATCTTATTCACAGGAAAATTTAAAATTTTATGATCTTACAAAAGCTGAGTCACATATTATAAACGATAAAGGTACTGAGACTCCTTTTACAGGAAAGTATACCAATTTCAAGGAAAAAGGTACGTATGTCTGTAAAAAATGTGGAACTGCACTCTATTATTCCTCAGATAAATTTGAATCAGACTGCGGATGGCCGAGTTTTGATGATGAAATAAAAGGCGCTGTTGTCAGGATCCCTGACCCCGATGGTATCAGAACTGAAATCGAATGTGCAAACTGCGGAGCTCATCTGGGACATGTTTTTACCGGTGAGCATTTGACCGCTAAAAATGTACGCAATTGCGTTAATTCTATGTCACTCGAATTTTTACCTGCTAAGCTTGAAGCTGGAAGATACGGAACAGCCATTTTTGCCGGTGGATGCTTCTGGGGCGTTGATTATTTCCTGAAGAAAGCTCCTGGTGTAATTTCAGTTACTTCCGGGTATACGGGCGGAACTGTGAAAAATCCTACTTATCAGGAGGTTTGCACAGGTAATACTGGTCATGCAGAAGCTGTTAAAGTAGTCTATGATCCGCAAAAAACTTCCTATGAGAAGCTGCTTAGACTTTTCCTTGAGATTCATGATCCTACCCAGGTTGGAGGACAAGGCCCGGATATAGGTGATCAGTACAGGTCAGAAATATTCTATCTGAATGATGATCAGAAAAATATAGCTGAGAACGACCTGAATATGCTGAGGGCCAAAGGTTTCAAAATTGCAACTGCTGTAACAAAAGCTTCAGAATTTTATCCGGCTGAAGCCTATCACCAGGATTATTATTTCAAAAACGGCAAAGCACCATATTGCCATGCATACACCAAGAGGTTCTGAAAAGACCTTTTTAACCGCAAAGCCCGAAGGTGTGAAGGAGTGGTTTATATTGTCAGTTTAAGTACATATTCCAAGATAAAAAGTAACTTATTTTTTGCCGGGAAGTCAGACAAACAGTTAACTTTAACAAGTTTTAATTGAATCTTCTCCGGGGAAATGAATTTAAATAATCATCGAGGTAAGACTTTTGTTAAGCGAAGGACAAAGTTCTGGCTAATTCTTACCGGCTTTATTATAGGCCTGATTTTTCTGAAATCGGGAAAAACAGTATTATCTTATACCTCTTCCGATAAATATTGTGTCTCATGCCATATTCATCCAATGGCTGATCAAAGCTGGAAGCTGTCACCACATTTTAATAATCGAACAGGCAATATTGTACATTGTATTGATTGTCACCTCCCTCCTGAAGGACATGGATATCTTTTTGCCAAAGCAAAACATGGGTTTAAAGATGTCTATGGATATTTCTTCAAGGACAGTGCAAAGATCAACTGGCAGGAAAAAAAGCTGCTCGAGAACGCTAAAGGATTAGTGTATGAAAAATCATGTCTCGAATGTCATCAGAACCTTTTTCCTGTAAAATTATCTCTGGATGGAGGCAACGCTCACCTTTTCTACACTACCAGTAAAGAGCCGTTAAGCTGCATTAACTGTCATCTTAATGTTGGCCACTTTGACAAAAATGCTCTTCACGCTCACAATACAAATTTTGGTGTTACGTTAACACTAAATCAGGATCTGTACACAGAGCCTGCCAAGGTTGAAAAATTTGAAAATTTCAAAGAAAAAATACCCGGGACAAATGTGTCGTTTGATATGGTAGCAATTCCGGGTGGAAAATTTAAAATGGGCAGTCCTGACAATGAACCATTACGTAAAGAAGACGAGGGTCCCTTGCGAAAAGTTACCCTGTCAAAATTCTGGATAGCCAGAACAGAAGTGACCTGGGATGAATACATGGCCTTCTTCAGGGCAACCGGTTCGCAGGGAAGAACAGAAGGCCAGGTCGTCACCAGAAAGAACGTTGATGCTATCAGCGGTGCAACTCCTCCATGGGGCGCTCCTGACCAGGGTTGGGGAAAAGGTTCCAGACCTGCAATTACGATGTCGTGGCATGCTGCTTCTGTCTATTGCCTGTGGCTGTCGAAAGTCACAGGCAAAAAGTACAGGTTACCAACTGAGGCTGAATGGGAATATGCCTGCCGGGGAGGAACTGAAACCCCGTATTTCTTTGTTGGCGACCCCCAAAAATTTACCTCTTCCGGTTTGTTAAAGAAGATTTTTGGTCCCGATACTGCCGGGATTGCTTCGAGAGTAGTTTATAAAGTAAATAGTTATTCAAGAACAAAAGAGCCTCAGTCAGTTAAAGAAAATCCATTCGGTTTGAAAAACATGCTCGGAAACGTTGCAGAGTTTTGTTTTGACTTCTATTCGCCCGATATATATAAGAAAGATTCGACAGAAGCAGTTAATCCACGTGGTCCTGTCAGCGGCCAGGAACATGTTATTCGGGGAGGTTCTTTTAAGAGTGATGCAAGGGATGTAAGAAGTGCATCGCGCGATTTCACTAAAACAAAGGCATGGCTGGTTACCGATCCACAAATGCCGAAGAGTATATGGTGGTATTCCGATTGTATCGATGTGGGATTCAGGGTTATATGTGAAGCTGATAGCACCATAGGAAAATAAAAAGAATATTTTAACAGGAAATATATGCAGAATATTGACAGAAGAAAATTCATTGGGAAAACAGCACTTGCAGGCCTCGGAATAGCAGGTGCTGGAGCTTTGATAACGTCATGTAGAAGGAAGCCGAATATTGAAGCTTTAGGCCTTCCTCCGATCCTGAAGGGTGCTCCAAAAGGTAAAAAATTAAGGGCCGGGTTGGTAGGTGTTGGAGCAAGAGGCACTGGAGCAGCAATAAATTTTATAAGCGCAGGTCCTGATCTGGAGATCATTGCTCTTGCTGATGTTTTTCAGGATAAAATTGATGCATGTCGCGATAGATTTGCATCTTTCAAACTACCAATACCTGCGGAAAACTGTTTCGTGGGATTTGACGGGTACAAGAAGCTGATGGCTCTTCCTGAAGTTGATGTTGTTATTCTTGCTACACCGCCTCAATTCCGTCCCGAACATTTTCTTGAAGCTGTTCAGAATAATAAGCATGCATTTCTTGAGAAACCGGTAGCTGTTGATCCAGTTGGTATACGGTCTGTAATTACTACCGCAAAAAAAGCAGCAGCAATAGGATTATGTGTTGTAACAGGTACACAGCGTCGTCATCAGGAAGATTATATCGAAACCTATAAACAGGTTGTTGTTGGTGCAATTGGAACAATAACCTCTGCCAAAGCATTCTGGAACCAGGATCATGTATGGTTCCGTGAACGGGAAAAAGGATGGAACGATATGGAATATATGATCCGTAACTGGAACAATTTCTGCTGGTTATGTGGCGATCATATTCTTGATACACATGTACATAACATCGATGTAATCAACTGGTTCCTGGGTAAACACCCCGAAAAAGCAATAGGATATGGGGGCAGGGCACGAAGGGTCACAGGAGATCAGTATGACTTCTTTAGTATAGACTTTGATTACGGCATGGGTGTCAGCTCGCATAGTATGTGCCGCCAGATAGACAGTTGTGCAAATGGAACAGGAGAGCTTATTATGGGAACTGAGGGCTATACCAACTGTAATAACACAATCTGGGACCTGAAGGGAAATGTAAAATGGCAATTTGAATATCCGAAAGATGAAAACGGGAATGCGATGAATGCAGTTAAGATTCCTCCTTACGTACAGGAACATATGCATCTTGTTCATGCTATTCGTACCGGAAATTATGTGAATGAAGCTGAACGGACAGCTATTTCGACTTTAACCGCAATAATGGGAAGGACCGCTGCCTATACGGGTCATCTGATTACATGGGATGAGATATTCAAATCCGATATGGACCTTGGTCCTAAAAAAATTGAGTTGGGCCCTGTTGATATGGAATTTGAAACGCCAATCCCCGGCACACCTGTGGCTGTTTAATACATAAATCATTATATTCTGACATAATTTTAAATAATTTAATATGGCACACAAATCATCAAGAAGAGATTTCGTTAAACGATCAGCGGCACTTGTTGCAGGTGCTTTTGTACTTCCACAAATCATTCCTTCTTCAGCGTTTGGGATGGGAAGAAGAATTGCTCCAAGCGATCGTATTGTGATTGGTTCAATAGGCGTCGGATCGCAGGGTATGAGCAATATGAGGGACTTTCTGAGACTCAAAGATGCCTTACAATTCGTTGCAGTCTGCGATGTGGATACACACCATCTGGCTGTAGCCAAAGATACTATTGACCTTGCAAACAAAAACAGTGATTGCCGGATATATGGCGATTACAGGGAATTCCTGGAAAAGGAGAAACCAGATGCTGTATCCATTGCCCTTCCTGATCATTGGCATGGAATCATATATTCAACTGCTGCAAATAAAAAAATAAATGTTTACGGAGAAAAACCAATATGTCGTACCATAAAAGATGGTCAGACTATTGTTAATGCTGTAAAAAGGAACAATATCATCTGGCAGACAGGCAGCTGGCAGCGTTCTGTCGCCAATTTCCACCGTGGAGCAGAACTGGCAATTAATGGAAGAGTAGGTAAAATTAAATATATTGAAGTAGGCCTTCCTGATGGGAATAGAGGTATTGGAACACCACCTGTTAAGCCGGTTCCTGCCGAACTGAACTGGGAAATGTGGCTTGGACCAGCTTTAAAAGTGCCATACCGAGGTGTTTCACATTGGGACTGGCGATGGATACTCGATTATTCAGGTGGTCAGATGACTGACTGGGCAGGTCACCATATTGATATTGCCAACTGGGGAGCAGGACTGGAACATACCGGACCGGTTGAAATTTCAGGTGCAGGCGTTTACCCCGTGGAAGGAATTTTTAATGTTCCTGTTGAATATGATTTTCTATGCAAATATGCAAACGGCATTGAAATGCGCGTAGCAAATGCATCGCGGCTTCCTCTGGGTATGGGAACAACATGGCATGGCGACCTTGGCTGGTTACATGTTGATCGTGGAGATATAATTTCAGCTTCTGATCCAAAAATCCTTAATGAGGTCATTGGAGATAATGAGATCCATTTATATAAGAGCGAGAATCATTGGCAGAATTTTGTGGATTGTGTTAAATCAGGAAAACCGACAATTGCTCCTGTTGAGGTAGCTTACAGGGCGATATCTGTTGCCCTGTTGGGTGAAATTGCCATGACTACCGGGCAGACAATTAAATGGGATCCTGAAAAAGAAGAGATAATAGGCAATCCAAAGGCCACACGCCTGCTGAGCCGTCCCTATCGTCAACCATGGACATTACCAATAGTTTAAACAGAAACCAATATGAAAAAACAATATTTACTTTTAATAGTAGTTGCAGGTTTATTAACCTTCTTTTCTTCATGTAAAAATGAAACTGTATACAAAACGTTAATTATAACAGGTCAGAATAATCATAACTGGAAAGCCAGTTCTCCTGTTCTAAAACAGATACTTGATGAAACTGGTTTGTTTTCTGCAGAGATTATGACTACTCCCGATAAAGGTGGAGATATGAAAACTTTCAATCCCGATTTTTCAAAGTATAAGCTGGTTGTTATAGACTATAATGGTGATTCATGGTCAGAAAAAACGAATAATGCATTCGTTGAATATGTAAAAAACGGAGGGGGAGTAGTATTCTACCATGCTGCAGATAATTCTTTTCCGTCGTGGAAAGAATATAACGAAATGACAGGACTGGGAGGATGGGGTAACCGTAATCAGAAAGACGGGCCATATGTTTATTATAAAAATAATATACTCGTTACAGATACCTCAGTTGGTAACGGTGGTTCTCATGGCAAGAGGAGAGAATTTCTAGTCAGGACCAGGATAACCGATCATCCGATAACCAGGGGTTTGCCTGTAGCATGGTTGCATGGAACTGATGAATTGTACAGCCAGCTTCGCGGGCCTGCTAAAAACATGCAAATCCTTGCAACCGCTTTTGCTGACAGTGCAGCAGGTGGAGGTACAATGAGGGATGAGCCTATGCTTATGACTATCACTTTTGGCAAAGGGAGGATTTTCCATACAACAATGGGACACGCTGATGAAGGTGGTGGTCCGTCAATGCATTGTGTGGGTTTTATTACAACTCTGCAGAGAGGCGCTGAATGGGCCGTTACTGGCGATGTTACCCAAAAGGTGCCCTGGGATTTTCCAAGTGCTGCCGGAGTTGTGCTTCGTCCCGACTTTAAAGAGATGACACTCGATGAAGCATTCGCTAATATCGGAAATTATGAAATACCAAAAAGCACTAAATACCTTTCCTGTATACAGAGTCATATCCGTAACCTTGCAGGTGATGAAACAGGTATACTTAAAATTGAAAAGATGATGGTGAAAGTTCTTAAAAACAATGAAACAACAGTTGAGGCAAAGAAGCTTTTACTTCGCGAACTAAGCTGGATGGGATCAGATTATTCAGTTCCAGCTATTAAAGAACTTGTTTTAAACTCTGAGCTAAAGGATGAAGCTGAATTTGCACTTTCAAGGCTTCAAAAATAATTATGCTTTCACTGGTAATACCGATATTTAACGAAGAGAAACTGGTTGATGAACTGGTTAAAAGGACTATTTCATCTATAGAATCATTTATTCAGGATTATGAGGTGATCTTTGTTGATGACGGTAGCACTGATCAGAGTCTTGAAAAAATTCTGTCGTGGCAGAAGAAGAACAACCACATTAAAATATTATCGCTGTCAAAAAATTTTGGCCATCAGGCGGCTTATACCGCAGGCCTGGAATATTCTGACGGTGACCTGGTTGCTATGATGGATGGTGACCTGCAGGATCCTCCGGAGCTTCTGACTGAGATGTACAAAAAGATCTGTGAAGAAAATTATGATGTTGTAAGCGGGAAAAGAATCGGAAGAAAGGGCAAAAACAGCCGCGATCTTTACGCAGTTTTATTCCATCTTCTATTCAAACATATTGGTGAAATAAAAAACATGGAGAATTCAGGAAATTACTCCATGATGAAGAGGGAAGCGGTAGATGCACTACTCTCCATGAAAGAAAAGGTCAGGTATCTTCCGGGTCTGCGGACTTTTATCGGATTCAGGCAGGGGTATGTCGAATTTGTGAGGGATGACCGTTTTAAAGGACACCCGAAAATGAGCATTCGCAAACTATTAATCCTGGCAGCAGATGCCATTTTTTCATTTTCAAGGTTCCCGATACGTTTTTGTCTGATACTTGGGTCAATAGGAGCCCTGGTTTTTATGGGAGCGGGAATCTATGTTTTAGTTGCTAAGGCATATGGATTTGCAGTAATAGGATGGTCATCCACTATGCTCAGTATTTACTTTCTTGGTTCTATCCAATTGGCTTTCATGGGAATTCTTGGGGAATATGTTTACAGGAACTATAAAGAATCGCAAAACCGTCCGGTCTATTTTGTCAAAAAGTTCTATGATGGCGGTACGGAAAAATGATGAATGAGATAAGATTAAAATATATCTTTATTTTTTCCTCTGCATTTCTTCTTGTTCTGATGCTGCTTTTAAGCAAAAATGCAGGCATCACCTGTGATGAGGTCCTTCATTATAATCATTCTGTTTCAGTTTATAACTATTTTGAATCTCATGGTGAAGATCAGTCTGCACTTTGTACTCCGGTTACTAATCTGAAGTACTATGGACAGTCCTATGATAACATTGTAACAATTCTGGTCAAATGGTTTAATATTGAGGATGTTTACAGCTTCCGGCACCTGATGAGTACTATTGCAGGGTGGCTGGTTATTCTTATAACCGCACTTTTTGCTATCTGGCTGGCAGACTATAAGTCAGGTATTCTTGTACTTATCCTTTTTGCTGTTTCCCCGACTTTCCTGGGCCACACACAGAATAACCTGAAAGATATTCCATTTGCGCTGGCTTACATTGCCAGTACTTTTTTCACACTAAAATTTCTTGTTTCAGGCAGAAAAAACTCTTATCGTGATATAATATTTCTGACAGCCAGTATCGCTTTCTCCATCAGTATTCGGGCAGGAGGGTTGTTATCGATTTGTTACCTGTTCTTTTTCTTTTTCATATACTATCTCTTTAAATTCCTCAGAGAAAATAAAATTGATTTAATTGAAATCAGAACCAAGTTTTTTTGGATCTGTTGTATTACTGTTATTTCCTGGTTCTTAAGCATCTTATTGTGGCCCTATGCCCTTCAGGGGCCTGTCAAAAATGTCATTGAATCATACCGGGTAATGGCTCATTTTCCTTCGACTTTCCGTCAGATCTTTGAAGGTAAAGTCGAATGGTCTGATTTTATGCCATGGTACTATCTTCCTAAATCAATGGCGATTACAATTCCCATTGTCGTGATGACAGGTTTGGCATTATTCAGTATTTTCTATAGATCTAAATTCAATTCTGAAAAATCTATACTATATGGATTTGCAATTTTCACAGTACTCTTCCCCCTGGTCTTCGTGGTTTATGAGAAATCGAATCTGTACTCTTCATGGAGACAATTTCTTTTTATTTATCCGGGAATCGTATTACTGGCTTCAACAGGTTATCATCACTTTTATGAATATCTAAAAAGCAAATATTTAAAATGGGGAATGGTTGCTTTAATAGGTGTACTTTCATTCCATCCCCTTAAGTTCATGTTAAACAATCCTAAGTTTTATTATTTATATTATAATCAGCTGGTTGGAGGATTAAGGGGAGCTTATTCAAATTATGAAACAGATTACTATTATGTGAGTCAGACTGATGCATCAAAATGGCTCATTGATTATCTCAAACATAAGAATATCAGCGGCAAAATAAAAGTTAAGGCGACATTCTCGGCAGAATGGTTGTTTCGCAATCATCCCGAAATTGAAACATCTTATTTCAGGTATGAAGAGAGAAGCCAGTCAGATTGGGATTATGCGATTACGGCCAACAGGTATATTTCTCCTTTCCAGTTAAGAAATAATATCTGGCCGCCTGAAAATACCATACATATTGTCTATGCCGATAAGGTCCCTGTCTGTGCCGTGATTGAAAGAAAATCGAAAGACGACTACGCTGGTTATGTTGCTCTTTCTGAGGGAAGGAGCAAAGAAGCGATTGGTTTCTTTGAAAAAGCTTTAAGAATTGATGATCGTGATGAAATGATTTTTTATAATTTTGCGGCAGCTTTATATAACGATGGCCAGTATCAGAAGGCCGATTCACTTTTAAAAAGAGGTTTAGAGATAAATCCTGATTTTGAACCGATCCTTATGTACCTTGGTAACATTGCCAGGTCACAGAACAGGACAGATGAGGCAATAAGATACTATGAAAAAGTTATTGAAGCTGACAGAAAGTATTTTGAAGCATATGTCGGAATGTCTGAATTATTGATAGACAAGGATTTAATAAGGGCACGTAAATTACTCACCACCTGCCTTAACATGAATCCCCACTATAAGCCGGCAATTATTGCACTAGCTGATACTTACAGGAATTCAAACCCGGATATTGCTAAAAAATATGATGAACTTGCAAACACAATTAATTAATTTATAAATAGTTAAATAATGAAAAAATCAATTTTAGTGTTTTCGATGACATTGCTCCTTATTCTTAGTGGTTTGAATGTGGCAGCAGGGCAGGAGCAACCAAAACCAAAGAAAGATACAGTTAACATGGATACCAATGCCAAGCCAACTTATTATTATCCGGTTGAGGATGATAAGAAAGGAAAAAGTCCTGTTGCAACTATCGCAATTGTTGCCGGAGCAGTTGTTGTAGTCGGTGCGGGTGCATTTTTTCTGCTCAAAAAGAAAAAGTAATTTTAATCTGTCCAATCAGCCGGTTGATTTGCTGGAATAATGGATAAGCTAAAAATATCGACTGCCCAGTTTGAAAACAGGAGCGGCGACAAGGAGTTCAATCTGTCAAGAATTGAAAGTCTGGCACGTGCCGCTGCCATAAAGGGTTCCCATGTTATTGCTTTTCATGAATGTTCTGTTACCGGCTATTCATTTGCACGGCATCTGTCAAGAGAGGAAATGACGGATCTGGCAGAGTTTATACCTGGAGGTCCGAGTATTGAAAAGCTGACAAAGATTGCATCAAAGAATAGTATCTATATTCTGGCCGGGTTATTTGAAAAAGACGAGGATGGGAAATTATACAAAACATATGTATGTGTTGACAGGAATGGATTGGTTGCAAGTTACAGGAAATTGCATCCTTTTATAAACCCCTTCTTAACTCCGGGAGACAAATATTGTACATTCGATCTTAATGGCTGGAAATGTGGGATTCTGATCTGCTATGATAACAATATTATAGAGAATGTCAGGGCAACAACTCTATTGGGAGCTAACATCATTTTTATGCCGCACGTTACCATGTGCACACCCTCAACTCGTCCCGGAGCAGGTTTTGTCGATCCAAAATTATGGGATAACAGGGAAGTGGATCCCACATCTCTCAGGCTTGAATTTGATGGAATGAAAGGGCGTGACTGGCTGATGAAATGGTTACCGTCAAGAGCTTATGATAATGGAATTTATGTTGTGTTTTCAAATCCTATCGGTATGGATGATGACCAGCTGAAGAATGGCTGCTCAATGATATTAGATCCGTTTGGAGACATTATAGCGGAATGCCGGACACTTGGCGATGATTTCGTTTCAGCAATTCTGACTCCTGAAAAACTTACTCAGTCAGGTGGTCATAGATATATAATGGCCAGGATACCCGAACTCTATAAAGATATAATCGGGCAACCTCATATATCTGAACAAAAGGTTATCTGGCTTAATCCTGATAAAAAAGAAAACATAGAATCTTAATCCCTTTTGTTACTAAAAAAGGACATGCCATGGCATGTCCCTACTTTTGTCTTTTTCCTTTTGTCTTTTATCTTATTAAACTTTAACCCAGATATTTCCTCCCTTATTTGAATCTACAACGGCGTGAATGAACTTCATTCCTCTGACTCCATCGTGAACAGTGGGGAATTCTCCAGGGGTAAATTTCTCACCTCTGATTGACTTTGCAGTACCTTTATATATATTAGCAAGAGCTTCATAGATTCCCTCGGGATGACCTGAAGGCATCGTATGACTGCTTTCTGCAAGCTGATCATTGAATCCGTGTGCCGGTTTAAATATTTTTGTTGGTTCAGTATCGCTTAACATATAAAGATAGTTCGGGTTTTCCTGGGCCCACTTAAGGCTGGCTTTTGATCCGTAAACTGCTATTGTAAGATTATTTTCTTCACCGCCGCAGACCTGGCTGGCTCTGATAACTCCTTTCAGGTTTTTGCTGAAACGCAATAAAACAGTTCCATCAAGGTCAAGCTGGATATCCTCTTTAACAGGATTAAGATCAGAAAGTACCTCTTTCACCTCAAGGCCTGTAGTATATTCAATTAGGTTAAAGGCATGCACCCCGATATCACCCATACAACTGCTGGCACCTGCATGTTTTGGATCGAGCCTCCAGACTCCTGTTATCCTGCTGACCGTCCCATGTATTATTGAATTGATCCAACCCTGATAATACTGGGCATCAATGCGTTGGATTGTGCCAAGGAGGCCTTTTGATATAATATCCCTCATCTGCCGGATCATAGGATAACCGGTGTAAGTATGAGTCAGCGCAAATGTCAACTTCTTTTCAGTAACCATTTTTTCCAGCTCTTCTGCTTCACTGACAGTCATTGTCATTGGCTTTTCACAAACCAGGTTAAATCCGGCATTCAGAAGACTTTTAGCAAAAGGGAAATGCAGAGCATTTGGAGTAACTATTGATACAACCTGCATACGAGAATCAGAAGGTAAGGATGACTCTGATTTGATAAGGTCATCCACACTTTTATAACATCGTTCAGGACTGATACCCTCATTTTTTGCAAATTGCTTACTTTTTTCATAATCAACATCAAACACCCCACCAACAAGTTCGAAATCATTACAGATTCTGGAAGCGCGACGATGTGCGTCACCGATGAATGCCCCAATCCCCCCGCCAATCATTCCCATTTTAATCTTCTTCATACTTTTATCTTTTTACTTTTGTATTTTGTCTTTTATTATACATGTTTTCTTTTCCATATATGCAGAAAGATGAAGCTGATAATCAGTACAGCCGGTACAAATCCAACAAATCTTAATGTGTGTTCCCCACCGGTAAGCTGAGCTGCAGCCCAGGTTGCTGCCTCTTTAGTTCCGGCAAGTGCTGATTTTAATAATTCAACTGTTTGGCCGGCAGGGACTGCTGCAAAGGTTTGTGCATCAAAGATTGCCCCGAGAACAGGCTGAGCAATCGCACCACCCAGGAAGCCGATACCACCCATGATTGCGAGACCCAGAGCACCGCTCTGAGGAATATTCTCGGATACAAATCCCAGCATAGATGGCCAGAAAAATGCCACACCCAAAGCGAAAATTCCTGCTGATGCAAATACCAATGCTCCGCTGGTATAACCCATCAGGATACATCCAATAAATGCCAGGATTGAAGATGTAAGCAGTACAACCGTTGACTTAAAATTATGTATCAGGGTACCTCCAAACTGCCGGGTAAGTGCCATTATACCTGATATCCAGACAAGGAGAAGAATAGGATTATGGGAAACATTTGCCAGTAATGCCGCAATCCATTGGTTTGTTCCCAGCTCCGTACCACCGGTAAGGATCATGCAACAAGCCATGAAAATAAATAATGGACTCACACATGCTTTTAACATGTCTTTATAGGTAAATCCGGAGACAACCCGTTCTGTTTGTGGAAACTCCTTGTTAAGAAACATATACCCATAAGTAAAAGTCGGCAACAGCATTATACCCATCGCATAACGCCAGTTTAAAAGTCCGATCTTGTTAAAAAGAAAAACTATCAGCCCACCAATCACTATTCCTGTAGGAAACCAGGCGTGAAAACGGTTAAGCCTACGTGTTTTCTGGTCAGTGTACATACTTGTTATTAAAGGATTACATGCAGCCTCAACGCTGCCATTTGCTATCCCGATTAACAATGTGGAGATGAAGAGCGACCAAAATCCTGTTGCTATAATTGTAAGAATTATCCCTGCAACATGGCATAAGAAAGCAATTGAAATGATCCTTCCGATACCAATAATATCAACAAGTGGTCCTCCAAAAACCATTGCCAGGGTAAAGCCCCAGAATGCGGTTCCTACAATCCATCCCACTTCGGTATGGGTAAGGTTGAATTCAGTTGCCCATGCCTGTACAAATGAACCCCTGGTGGCAAAGGCTAATGCAGTAACAACTAATGCAACACAGCTTGCATTGAACAATTGAGTTTTCTTTATGGTCTCCATTTTGAGGTTGTCGGGTTTAATTAGTTTTAAGAGTTATCGTTAATTTGTATTTCAATTTATTTTTTTTCAAAGGCTGCATCAAATGCAATATTTGAAGAAGCGAAGTCAACTTTGCGTACAAATTCACATGCCTCTTTTGCTCCAAATTCCCTGTCCATTCCGCTATCTTCCCATTCAACTGACAATGGTCCTTTATACTTGATCAGGTTTAGTGCCCTGATAATCTCCTCAAAAACAATGTCTCCATGACCAAGGCTCCTGAAATCCCAATAACGGCCCAGTGTTCCGAATTCAGTATGACCACCGAAAATACCAGCCTCTGTTGGTACTTTTGACCAGCCTACATCTTTCATGTGCACATGAAAAATTTTTTCTGCGAATACGTAAATAAACTTCACGTAATCAACACCCTGATAACCAAAGTGCGAGGGGTCAAAATTAAACCCGAAGGCAGGATGGTTATTAACAGCCTTCAGGGTCCTTTTTGCCGAAGCTATATCGAATGCAATTTCAGTCGGATGGGCTTCGAGTGCAAAGTGAATACCAAGTTCATGATATTTGTCCAGAATGGGTATCCAGCGAGTTGCAAAGTCTATGTATCCTTTATCTATCATAGCAGGAGGAACTGCGGGAAATGAGTAAAGAAGAGGCCAGACAGAACTTCCGGTAAAGCCGGTGACGGTATCAACTCCCAGCCTTCCAGCAGCTTCAGCAGTTCTGATCATTTCATTCGCTGCCCTCTGACGAACACCTTCCGGATCTCCATCGCCCCATACATAGTCAGGTAATATACTTTTGTGCCTTTCATCAATGCGATCACAAACAGCCTGACCAACCAGGTGATTCGCAATTGCAAATACTTTAAGTCCGTACTTAGCAAGTAAATCTTTCTTTTTATGACAATATGCTTCGTCAGCTTTATTTACCTCAAAATGATCGCCCCAGCAAGCTAATTCCAAACCGTCATAACCAAATGATCTTGCTTTTTGGCATAAAGTCTCAAACGGCATGTCTGCCCATTGGCCTGTAAAGAGTGTGACTGGTCTGCTCATAATCAATTTTTTTAAAATTATAATTCAATAACAAGTATAAAAAACATTCTCCTAAAAAGCAATTATAATTTACTGCTGTCCTTTACCTTATAAAACAGGGACTCTTCCCGGAGTCCACGGTGCTTTTATTGCATCAAGCTGTTTGTCAAGATTCTGAAGATCCTGTCCGGCCTTTTTAACCCTATCGAGGATTGGTGGAAACTCAACTTTCAGGATATCCATCTGTTCCTTTGCAATTGTTGTGATATCCCCGCTTGTCCCATAGCTTGCAGATGCCATCGAACCTAGTCTTTGCGAAAGTGGTAAATCCATTGGAGGAAGTTCTTCGTCACTTGCTTTTGCAGTAGGGCCATTAAATATGAACATAATTTTATCCAGTTCACTATTTATTCTTTCGGCTTCATTCATCATTTCAGCGGAAGCCCCAGGTGTCTCATGTATTGCCTGCATAACAGCATTGGTTTTATTCATAAGTTCAGTTGTATAACTGATGGTCGCGTATATGCTCTTTGAAAAATCTGATGCCTCACTGATCCATGCATATTTCGCCTTCAGGTCAGTTGAAGGGAAAGTAGCAAGATTGAGGGGTTTGCATACAAATGGGACGGGAACTGCAAGTTCCTTTATTTCTCCCTTCGCAAAGATTGCAAGAGAAACTTTGTAAGTCCCTGGCATTACCTGAATTCCACCATTTCTTTGTCCGGTAGTTACAGGTATCGGATCATATTTTACTGTAGTTACGGGATTGATTCCTTCATAGGTGAAGTTCCAGGTGACCCTGTTTACCCCTTTTTCGGCTGACTTATACATTTTTTTTATAATGTTGCCATTTTCATCGGTAATTGTAAATATCAGGTATGGTTTTATCTCTTTTACTTCGGCATCGAGATCTGCAATGGAAGGCTGAGGTATGGGTTCTCCTTTTTCAAAAAGGGCTTTCTCTTTTTCTTGCCTTATAGCTTTCGCAGTCTTGGGAACGTCCTTTACAAAATATGTAAAAGTGGCTCCGAATTCTGGGTTTGGTGACTTGTAATACATTGAACCCTGATTGTCAAACCCATTGGATTGGACGTACATTTTAGCATCTTTTATAGGGAAGATATACCCGTCTTTATCGAGAATTTCTTTCTTGAAATTCCTCAATGGAGAATAATCATCGAGAATATATAAACCTCTTCCGAATGTTGCTATTACAAGATCACTCTCCCGCTCCTGGAGTGCAATGTCGCGGACTGCAATGGTTGGTAATCCTGATTTGAATTCAATCCATTGGTTACCACCATCTATCGAGAAATAGAATCCGAACTCTGAACCGGCAAAGAGCAGGTTCGGATTTGTATTATCCTGTTGTATTGTATGGATAGTGCCATTTACAGGGAGCTTATTTGTTATTGAGGTCCATGATTTACCTTTGTCGGTGCTCTTCAGTATATATGGTTTAAAATCATCATTTAACATATTATTGAAAGTAGCGTAAACCACATTCTCATCAAATTTATCGGGAAGGATATCGCTTACATACGTATATTCGGGAATACCCGGAAAAGTAGTGTACCTTATCCAGTTCTTGCCTCCGTTTTCTGTTACTGCAATAACACCATCATCAGTTCCTGCATAAATAAGGTCTTTCTTAACTTTTGATTCAGAAAGAGTTACTATCAGTCCCCAGAGTGATGTCGAGACATCTTTGGCAACAGCATCAATACTCCAGTATTTTCCCATCACCTTAAACTGGTTCCGATCCTCGTTTCGTGTAAGATCTTCAGATATTACTTCCCAGCTCCGTCCATGGTTATCGCTTCTGAATACTTTGTTTGCTGCCATATAAATCCGTTCTCTTTTATGCGGACTAATGATCAGCGGAGTATCCCAGTACCATCGATACGTCTTTTCCCCTTTCCCCGGAACAGGTCTGATGTCTACCGATTCTTCGCTTTTTTTGTCCCAGAGAGCTGCATTCCCGTACTGGGATTCCGTATAAACAATATTTTCATCAACAGGATCTATTGCAACCCAGAAACCATCTCCACCAACAGTAACCTTCCAGTCGGCATTAACAACACCGTCTTTGTTGATATTACGCGAAGGACCTCCCATTGAGTTGTTATCCTGGGTTCCTCCGTAAACATTATAAAACGGCAAAGCATTATCGACACAAACCCTGTAAAATTGAGAGACGGGCAGGTTCGATTTAAAAATGTAATTTTTGCCTTCGTCAAATGTTTCATAAATACCGCCATCGCCCCCAATATAGAAATGTTTTGTATTGTCCGGATCGATCCACATTGCATGATCGTCAACATGCCTCTGATTATTTCCTACATTGGTCCAGGTTTTTCCACCGTCAAGTGTGACTTTTGAAACAGTTTCAGTGCTATAAACTTTATCTACATTTTTAGGATCACAGAAGATCTCATTAAAATACTGGCCGCTTGAAGCATATGAACTCATCTTTTCCCATGATGCACCCCTGTTGGTTGTTCTGTAAAAACCGCTTGATTCTCCTGCCGCTTCCATTATAATATAAAGAACATCCGGGTTTACCGGTGAGATTGCCAGGCCCATGCCTCCTATATCTACGGTAGGAAGGCCATTCATTATTTTGTCCCATGTCTTACCGGCATCTTTCGATTTATAAACCGCTGACTCAGGTCCGCCGCCAACTTTAGTAAATACATGCCGTCTTCTCTGTTCAGATGTGGCATAGAGAAGATCAGGGTTACGCGGATCAAGCACAACATTATTTACACCGGTATTTTCGCTGATATCCAGTACTTTATTCCATGTCTTTCCACCATCTGTTGTTTTGAAGAGGCCGCGGTCTCCGCCTGGTCCCCAAATCGAACCTTCAGCTGCTACATATACTATATCTGAATTTCGCGGATCAATTGTGATCATTCCAATCTGTCTCGATTCTTTCAGGCCCATGTTTTTCCAGCTTGCTCCTGCATCTTCGGATTTATAAACACCATCACCATATCCAAGCTGACGCTGATGGTTATTTTCTCCTGTTCCAACCCATATCACCGACGGATTTGAGGGATCCATCTTAAGACATCCAATGGAATAAGCTCCGAACTTATCAAATACGGGTGTCCAGGTTGTACCGTTATTTGTCGTTTTCCAGATATTACCGGCAGAAACACCAACATAGATTTCAGAATGGTTCTCAGAATTTACGGCAAAATCGGAAATTCTTCCTGAAGCCCATGCCGGACCAATGCTCCGGAATGATAATCCAGTAAATGTGGAGGATAATCCCGTTTCCTTTTTCAAGGAATCTTTCGCGGCATCTTTAAAAGCATTCTTTTTCTTTTGTGCAGTAGCAGGATTTAAGCAAATAATGAATCCAAGAAGTAATACTATAAAAAGATCTTTTTTCATACGAATATATTTTACGGATTAGGTTTCTAAGGTTCATGCTAAGATATGAAAATCCTTTACTTCAGTCGAAAGGTTTAGATGGAATTTATTTACTTTGTATTATATTCTACAACATAAAAAAATGGCTAAATTCTCAGATATTCTTCTGGATCGCAGAACAATACGGAAATATTCTTCCGAAAATATTGATGATAAGCTTCTTAACGAACTGCTTGTTATGGGTTGCAGAGCTTCCACAACCGGGAATATGCAGGTTTATAGTATAATCATAACCAGGGATGAACAAATGAAAAAGGAACTTTCTCCTCTTCATTTTAATCAGAAGATGATTACTGAGGCTCCAGTTGCTCTGACATTCTGTGCAGATTTCAACAGATTTAACAAATGGTGTCTGTTGAGAAATGCTGAGCCCGGTTATGATAATTTTCTTTCTTTCTTTACCGGTGCAATTGATGCATTACTTGTCGCACAAACTGTATGCATCGCAGCCGAGTCAAAAGGCCTTGGAATATGCTATCTCGGAACAACAACTTATAATGCTCATAAAATCATTAACTTGTTGAAACTTCCCAAAGGAGTCATTCCGGTTACAACCGTTACTATCGGATGGCCGTCTGAGAAACCTGAACAGGTAGACAGGCTGCCACTTGAAGCAGTAATTCATAAAGAGACATATAGCGATTATTCCGTAGAGGATATTGAAAAATACTATAAAGCGAAAGAGGAAAGAAAAGATTCACAACAGTTTGTGAATGAGAATAATAAAGAAACTCTGGCGCAGGTCTTTACCGATGTCAGATATAAAAAGGAAGATAATGTTTATTTCTCAAAAATACTGTTGGAAGTACTGAAGGACCAGGGGTTTATGGAGCAATAATCAAGACAAAAGATAAAAGTCACAAGACAAAAATAAAAAGTTAAATCTAAATGTTGCATGTTGCATAATGCATGGTCGATGTTAAATCCACCTTGCACCTTGCATCCCGCACTTTGAAACTTTCTTTACTCTTATCTTGTGACTTTTGTCTTTTATCTTTTATCTTATTTCTTAACCTTTACAGGATAAGGCGGACGTACAGGCACTTCCGGAGGATTTTTTGACAGCTCTTTCAATGCAACTTCAATAGCCTTCTCAAGTTGCGGATCTTTTCCATTGATCACATCGGCTGGCCATTGTTCAACTTCAATATCAGGAGCAACCCCGGTATTTTCTACAACATATCCGTCTTTTGTCCAGATGGCAACATTTGGCGCTGTAACTGATCCTCCGTCAATGAATTCGGGAAACCCCAGAATTCCTACCAGCCCGCCCCATGTTCGCTTGCCTACCAGGGTTCCTACTTTGAACTTTCTGAACATCCACGGAAGCATATCACCACCCGATCCTGCTGTTTCGTCAATTATCATAACTTTTGGACCCTGTATTGAAGCACTTGGGGATTTAAGATCCGTGCCATATCTCATATTCCAGTAAGCCTGCAATGGACGTTGAAGGATATCTATATAATAGTCTGCAAGTGACCCGCCTCCGTTAAACCTTTCATCAACAATGATTGCCTTCCTGTTAGCTTGCGGGAAAAAAAACCTTTTGAAATAATCATGACCCTCAGTAGCAGTATTCGGGACATAAACATAAGCTACCTGTCCTTTCGTAGCATCCGTGACCTTTTTCAGGTTTCCTTCAACCCAATCCCGGTTTCTGAGAGAATACTCATCTGAGACAGGAACAACTTTAACAACTCTTGAACCAGTATAATCAGGCTTATCATTGATAGTCAGCTCCGTGATTTTTCCATCGGTATTTTCAAAAAAACTGTAAATATTCTTATCTGCCGTCAGATCTTTCCCATTCACAGCAAGTACAAAGTCTCCTTTTTTAACATTAAGACCAGGTTCTGTCAGAGGAGATCTCAGACCAGGATTCCAGTTAAGGCCACCGTAGATTTTATCTATCCTGTATCTGTTGGAAGAGATTACATAATCAGCTCCAAGCAGTCCTCCACCTATTCTCTTCGGATTATAGAACCCGTCCCCGCTGTCCATATAGCTGTGCCCTACACTTAACTCGCTTAGCATAAACTGAATAACCCTGTAAAGATCACTTCTGCAGGCCAGGTCAGGGAGAAACCTTTTATACTTCGTTTTAATAGCATCCCAATCAACTCCGTGCATACCAGGATCATAAAAATAATCCCGGTTTACTCTCCATGCTTCATCAAATATCTGCGGCCATTCAGCAACAGGATCTATTTTGACTGAAACAGCACCTGTATTAAGTATCCCTTTCCCCAGTTCAGGCTTTTTACCTGTGGCAGTTATTCCAAAAACATCTCCTTTAGAGTAAAACATTTTTTTTCTGTCAGCAGATATTAAATAACTGTCAAGTTCCATAATCTCCTCATCTTTACGGTCCTTAAGGCTGTACTTGTGCAATTTAGAGGATTCCGAAGGTATAGAGGGCCTGACTATATAAAAGACTTCACCAGAATCCCCCACACCAAGATCTGAATAGTTTCCTGCTTTAATCGGCAGATTAATTATTCTGTCCTGTAAACCATCCGTTTCGATTTTTAGGAACTCGGATTTTGGTTTTACCGATGTAACTGTTTTTGTCTCTTTTTTATTCTTTTCAACAGGTTTTTCCGGTTTAGCAGTTTCTTCATCACTCTCTTTTGCTAACGGAGAGATAATATCTTTTCTCAATGTAACAAGATAGATTGAATTGGTCATCCTCATATCCTCACTTGATAGATCAAACCAGTTGACAACAGGACCGGCATCTGTTGAAGCGAAGAAATAAAGGTATTTGCCATTAGGGTCAAATTTAGGTTCGGAAACTTCACTTAATCCGTCTGTTACCGGAAATGCCATCTGCTGATCAACTGAATATAGATAAACAATTTTAAAATTTGTCTCTTTCAGCTTGGTATATACGATCCATTTTGAATCGGATGACCAATCACTGAAAATATTTCTGAAGGGATCAGGGGCGTAAATTTCATCAGAATCAATTTTTTTAATTGTATTTGTTGCTATATCCAGAATATACAGATTCCTTCCATTGTCAGCATAACAGATTTTTTTACTGTCAGGTGACCACTTCGGAAAAGCATAAAAGCCTGTACCAGAAAGCTTAAAGATTTTTGGATCTCCCTTTCCGTCCTGTGGTTTCAGATGAAGCAGATATTCGCCGGAAGCATCTGAAAAATAAGCAATGGTTTTTCCGTCGGGAGACCAGGAAGGATATTTCTCATGAGTGCCTGTAGTAAGAGTTATATTCCTTGGATCGCCTTTTTCGGCTGGCAGGGTAATGATATCACCTCTGAAATCAAAAACAATCCTAGATCCGGTCGGGGAGATATCGCAACTTCGGATATAATTGGTACCTTGAACAAACCTTGGCCTCAATTCTAGGAGATCTGCTGCAATACCAACTGTCAGTTTCTTTTCAGAGTTTAATTTTGTATCATATATGTGCAGATACCCTTCCTGTTCAAAAACAATCTTGTCATTTCCTGAGGATGCTTTAAGAATTGGGAAATCCTTAAAATGTGTAAGTTGGTTGACCTCGTTGCTGCTTACTCCATACGAGAACAGATTAAATTCTCCGTTTCTGTCACTGAGAAAATAAATCTTATCTCCAATCCACATTGGTTCTGCATCATTACATCCTTCTTTTGGTTGAGGAATTTTTACAACTGAGTAATCAGTCATCGAGCATATCCATATTGTGGAAATTCTTCCGCCCCTATAATTTTTCCACTGCTGATAGGCAGGAGATAAAGGAGTGTAAGCCATTGATTTACCGTCAGGAGAATAACATGCAGTCCATGCATTCGGAATCTGAAGTTTTTCGGGAAAACCTCCGTTGATCCCGACAGTAAAAAGCTGGAAATGCCTGTTAGTGAAGGAAGATCGCTGGGATGCAAAAAGGACGCTTGTTCCGTCGGGTGTAAAACCTCTGACAAGATCGCTATTGGGATGCCAGGTCAATCTTACTGGAACACCGCCTTCGACGGGGATAATATATACATCAGTGTTCCCGTCATATTGAGCATTGAATGCAATAAGCTTTCCATCAGGTGAGAAGAAGGGATTAGATTCTATCCCTTCATCCACTGTAAGCCTCCGTGGCTGGGTTCCATCGATATTAGCAACCCATAGATCTTCAGCATAAATAAATGCAATATGGTTTGCGCTTATTGCCGGCTGTGCCAGCATACGTGTGTCATTTGTGTTTATTCCAAATGATTTTCTTGGTATTATAACCAGGAGAATAAATAAGGAAATGATAAAAATAATCTGTCTTTTCATAGGTGCTAATTATTGAGAAATAAGCTGAAATAAATGGAAGTCAGTTAAAATTACTATTCATTTAGCATAACCAAATGCAAGTTACTTTTTTAAATTTTATTACCAGACCTAAACCTTTAGCCCTTAATCTCCTGATATGTTCAATTCCTAATTCCTCCTATTCCCTTCTGAAACTGTGATTCACACTTGCCTGTTGTGTTGGAGTAATTACAATTTCATTAATGCAGACATGCTCAGGAAGAGTGGCGCAATAATAGATTACACCAGCAATATCATCTGCAGATAGTGCATCAATACCTTTATAAACGATTTTTGCTTTTTTTTCATCTCCTTTAAAACGGACCAGCGAAAATTCAGTTTCTGCCATTCCGGGTGCTATAAGAGTCACCTTAATATTATTTTTCAACATGTCGATACGCATTGATTTTGAAAGAGCATCAACCGCAAATTTTGAAGCACAATAGACATTCCCGTTTTCATAGGTTTCTTTTCCGGCAATTGAGCCAATATTAAAAATATGTCCTTTGTTCCTTGCAATCATGAGGGGTGCTACTGCTCTTGTAACATACAACAGACCCTTGACATTTGTGTCGATCATCCTGTCCCAGTCATCAGTATTCCCAGTCTGGATATGATCGAGTCCAACTGCCAGCCCGGCATTGTTTACAAGTATGTCAATCTTTTTCCACTCTTCCGGAAGGTTTCCGATAACTGATTCAACTTCATCTTTCTTTCTGACATCAAAATTGAGTGAAAGGACTTTTATCTTACCACCAGTATTAAGTTCTTTTTCAAGCGCCTCAAGTAACTCTTTTCTTCTTCCTGTTATTATTATGTTATATCCATTTTCAGCAAATTTCAGAGCAGTTGCTTTTCCGAAACCCGTTGTTGCGCCGGTGATCATTATGGTTTTATTCATCTTCTATAATTTTATTTTATTAAGTAAAAGTAGAAATTTATTTCGAGTGAAGTAGTGTGCAGAAGCACCATCAAAATAATTCTATCTTTGAGTTTAAAAAATAATAATGGGAAATCAGCCTGCGAATCTGAATGACGATAAAAAAGCTGCTGTTGAGTCGATGTTTGATTCTATAGCATGGAGGTATGATTTTCTTAATCATTTTCTCTCTTTTAATTTTGACCGGCTCTGGCGTAGGAGTGCAATAAAGATAATCTCAAAATCCTATAAATCACCTAATATCCTGGATGTTGCCACAGGCACTGCTGATCTGGCAATAGCAGCTATGAAGCTAAATCCATCTAAGATTTCAGGAATTGATATATCATGCAAAATGCTTGAGATCGGCAGAGAAAAAGTTGAAAGAAAAGGCTTTGCCGGAAAGATAGATCTGATATCCGGAGATTCGGAGAAAATTCCTTTTGATGACAATTTTTTTGATGTTGCAATGGTGGCATTCGGAGTCAGAAATTTTTCAGATCCTCTGAAAGGCCTGTCGGAAATGAATAGGGTTATACGCAATGGGGGTATGATTATGGTACTTGAATTCTCAAAGCCTTCTGGTTTCCCGTTTAAACCGCTTTACAATTTCTATTTCAAAAATATTCTTCCTCTTTTCGGAAGACTTTTTTCCAAAGATAAAGCCGCTTACAGGTATTTGCCTGATTCGGTTATGAAATTTCCTGATAATGAGGAGTTCCTAAAATTACTTGTTCAGGCAGGATGCTCCGATACACACCAGATAAAACTGACCGGAGGCGTGGCAAGTATTTATACCGGCATCAAATTATCAATGCAATAATTGGAATTCAAACGAGTTTATTATCTTGTATCGCTAAATCAAAAATCTTAAAGAGGATTGAAACAGAAAGCTGCTTTTATAATTTTATTTATAATTTTTCTTCTGAACAATCTCATGTTGTCGGGGCAGAAGCAGAAACCAAAAAACACATCATGGTACGACGATAAGATTCTTCACTTTGGATTCAGTCTTGGGTTTAATACAATGGATTTCAATATAACTCCTTCACAAAAATATCTTCAGTTAAATTCTCTTTACCCTGAAGTAAGCAAGCTCAATCCTGGAATTAACATCCAGATTGTCACTGATCTTAAACCAGCTAATCATCTGGATATAAGATTTCTTCCCGGTGTGTCTTTTGGTCAGAGAGTCATCATGTTTTATAAAAACGGAGTGCTTGTTAATAATCAGCAGAGTCTGGAATCTTCATTTCTTGAATTCCCGCTTCTGCTTAAATATAAAGGAGAAAGATTAAATAATGTCAGACCCTATGTGATCGGTGGATTCAACTACCGATATGACCTGGCAGGCAAGAAAGAATTTGATGACACTAAAGCAATCTATATCAGGATTAAGAGACCAGATCTTTATTATGAACTGGGAGCAGGTCTCGATTTTTATCTTGTATACTTTAAACTTTCTGTTGAGCTGAAAATGTCGAACGGTTTCGGCAATGTGCTGATCAAAGAAGCGGATCCGGGGCATCCGGAGTACGAGAATGCCATTGAAAAAATGAAGTCACAGATTTGGATTCTTGCATTTCATTTCGAATAGAAATGGAAAAACAGGTTCAGATTAATCTTACACCTGCAGCAGCAGCCGATGAGACAGCGATCAGAAAAATTGCAGCTTCTCTTGCTGGTATAGATATGGCAGCTGTTTCTGCTTTGAGAGTCATTAAGCGATCGGTAGATGCAAGAAAGAAAAATATCCGTGTTAATCTGATTGTTGAAGTTTTTTCAGGGGAAGATTCTGCAATCCGCACAATCACACCATTCATTCCCATCGACGTTTCACTTAAGCAAGAGGTCATAATAGTTGGTGCGGGACCGGCCGGCCTGTTTGCAGCTTTGCGTTTAATTGAGCTGGGTTTACGTCCGGTAATAATTGAAAGAGGTCGCGATGTTTCATCCCGGAAAAAAGATATTGCACGGATAAGCCGCGAACAAATTGTTGACCCGGATAGTAATTATTGCTTTGGTGAAGGAGGTGCCGGGACCTATTCTGACGGGAAACTATATACAAGATCGAAAAAAAGAGGAGACAACACAAGAGTTCTGGAATTGCTATGCCTTCACGGAGCAAATGATAATATAATGTATGAAGCTCATCCTCATCTTGGTACCGATAAACTGCCGGGAATTATCTCAGATATCAGGAAATCAATACTCGAAGCAGGGGGTCAATTCATTTTAGAAAAGAAAGTTACTGATTTTCTGATAGAAGGCAATACAATAGAAGGTGTCGTTACATCGGATAATGAACAATTCAAATCAAAGTATGTAATTCTCGCAACAGGACATTCTGCAAGGGATATTTATGATATATGCAAAAAAAAAGGAGTAGAGCTTGAGATGAAACCATTCGCCATGGGAGTGAGAGTGGAGCATCCTCAGGAATTAATTGACAGGATTCAATATCATGGAAATTCGCGGGGAGAATTTTTACCGGCTTCATCATATAATCTTGCAAAACAGATAGATGGGAGAGGAGTCTATTCTTTTTGTATGTGCCCCGGAGGATTTATTGTACCGTCAGCCACAGCTCAGGAAGAGGTGGTTGTAAACGGGATGTCACCTTCAGGAAGGAATTCACCCTATGCTAATTCAGGTATAGTGGTCGAGATCAAACCAGAGGATCTTATTAGATACAGCAGTTTTGGTGAAATGGCTGGTATTGAATTTCAAAAAGAACTTGAGCGCGAAGCATGGAAGAATGGCGGACATACTCAAAGAGCTCCGGCACAACGCCTTGCTGATTTTGTTGCAGGAGATAATTCCGGATCACTGCCAAAAGTTTCATACTTTCCTGGAGTAACTCCCTCGCCTCTTCACAGTTGGCTACCCAAAGCAATAGGCAGACGGCTGAGAGATGGATTCAGATTATTTGGTCAGGTAATGAATGGTTACATTACAAACGATGCAGTAGTATTGGGTGTGGAGTCACGAACATCTTCCCCCGTAAGAATTCCGAGAGATCTTGAAAAACTTCATCACATAAGGATTTCAGGTTTATATCCATGCGGAGAAGGATCGGGATATGCCGGAGGTATTGTTTCATCTGCTGTTGACGGCATGAGAGCTGCTGAAGCAATTGCGAAAAAGATTTGTCTATAAGTTATTTGTAATGGAAAATCCGTTTAAGAAACGATATAAAGAGATGGGATCATACAGGAACAAGTTCATTTATATCCTTGTTTTTGGTCTGTTTATCTTCCTGTTCCTTTTTTTATTTCAACCTTTTGGTCTGTCCCAATTAAAAACGCTTCAAAAGCTCTTTATTACATTTGGATTTGGACTGGTAACAATATTTATGCTCTTTATTTTTAAATACCTTCTTGAACCTGTTGTCACCAAGCGAAACTGGACTCTTGGAAAAAGCATTCTATGGGTGATTCTTATAGCATCCAGTATTGGAATGGCAAACTATTTTTATATCAGCCTCATTTTCCACCAGGCATTTGTTTTTAAATATTTTTTGTTTTCAATCTGGACAGCTATCCTTGTCGGAGCAATTCCTGTGACAGCGACTTATATAATTTCATTTAATAATATCTACAAAACCAGATTGATTGAAGCTGCAATTCCCCCGGAGGAAATCTTGTGGGATAATGAAGTGATCATCAGAGCAGGTAATTCAAAAAATGAGTTTAAGGTAAATCCAAAGAATACAGTCTATATTTGTTCCAACGATAACTATGTAACAATTGTTACAATAAACAAAGATGTCCTTAATAAAACCACTATAAGGGGTACACTGAAATCAGCAGAATCAGATCTTAAAAGAAACAGCAGATTTCTTCGGTGCCACAAATGCTATATCGTGAACCTTGATTTTGTAGAAAAGGTAACCGGACATAACCAGAATATGAAAATCAGGTTATTGCCTTCCGGAACAGAGATTCCCGTTTCCCGTTCAAAAGCTGACCAGGTTAATAAAAGGATAAGAAAGCGCTGAGAGTATTCAGCATCTTTGCGGTTATTCCTTTTATCCATTCATCACTCATTTTAGCAATTCACCCCTTCATCCTAACCTGTCGCCACAATTGATATTAAATGGCCACTTTTCTCTTGGAGCAAATCTGTGATAGTTTTAATTTTGAAAAAAAAAGTTAATGACAGACTCATTCATACTAGGTTTAAGCAGCGGATCAGCCTGCCTCGCAACATGCGGAATGGTATTGTTCCCATATCTTATGGCAGGTTCAGCCGGTGTTAAGAAAATTGTTATCGACCTCTCTCTTTTCATGTTCACACGGTTTCTTATCTATTTTGTAATGGCCACCTTTGCATGGTATTTCGGCCAGGCTTTGTTCAGCAATGCTGTAGTAAGAAATATTGTTCCCGGAATTCTTTACATTGTATTTGCAATTTTGCTTGTATGGTACAGCATTGACAAAAACCGGGAAAAAGACTGCCCTGTAAAAATTGTCAAAACTGTTAATAACCAACGGCTTGTTCCTATATTGCTTGGGATAGTAAATAGTTTTGGATTTTGTCCTGCCTTATTTATAATACTTACGAAGAGTGCGACGCAGGGGACTCTTCTTCAGAGCTATCTGGCATTTCTGGCATTTTTTATCGGCTCATCTCTCTGGTTTTTACCATTGCCTTTAGCCGGTAAAATGAAAAAGAAAGAGGTTCTTCAGAATATAGGTATTCTTGCCACCGGACTGGCAGGTATAATTTTTATGATAAAAGGAATTACTAATTTAATCGGAGGAATAATCAATGGATAACGTTTTAGAAAAAACAGGGATGAAGAAATCATTCGGAAAATCTCTTCTTTACACTCTCCCTATGTTTCTGATTACATTTATGTTCATGACCGGAGGCAAACCAAATTTTTCCGATCCTGCATCTGCCCTGGCAGTGCTGACTGTCTTTTTACTCGTAAATGTTCTGTACTTTTTTATGCATTATACAGGCAAAACAGACAGGTACAGGGCAGTTCTTTTTATTATTTTCGCTCTTTCTCTTTCTTATACACTAATACACAATATGCTTGAAGTAAGAAAATCCATGTCGTTCTCACAGGCCGATATTCTGGAATGCAAGATACCATTCTGCCACCTTGTTATCCCGATGATGATACTGCCTGCAGTCTTTACAAAATCGATTATTTTCCCCGGAAGCATTATCGGAGGTTTTGCCAACATATCATCGATGGTTGTACTATGGTTAATCGCAACTATTGTTCTGGGAAGAGGTTTCTGCAGCTGGGGTTGTTTCTATGGTGGATGGGATGACGGTTTTTCAAGGATAAGGAAAAAGCCGGTTATTAAAAAGATAAGTGAATTATGGAGATGGATGCCATTTGCGGTTCTTATTATGGTAGCTCTTACCTCAGCGTTGGCCCTTATGCCTACATATTGTTCCTGGATCTGCCCTTTTAAGGCAGTCACTGAATTTGAACAGGTTACGTCAGTTGAATCTGCCACAAAAGCCGGAATATTTCTTTCGCTTTTTGGCGGATTGGTTATCGCCCTGCCTGTAATGACCAGGAAAAGAACACAGTGCAGTTTTTTGTGCCCTATGGGAGCAGTTAATACACTGGCAAATAAAATTACTCCATTCACTGTAAAAATCGATAAAAATTCGTGCAATGAATGTTTTAAATGTGTTGAAGTATGCCCTTTGTATGCCCTGACACCTGCAGATATTAAAGCAGGCAAAGTTTCGTTGTTTTGCAGTAAGTGCGGCAAGTGTGTTGATGCCTGTCCGAAGAAAGCAATTAATTATGGCATCAGAGGCATCCCTGCCGGAACTATGAAGAATTTTTCAAGAAACCTCTTCTTGTTCGTTTCCTTTCTTTTTATGGCGATATTCTCAGCAGGTTCGATAATATCCACTTTTCACGGTTTATTAAAACTTATCTTTTAAATCAGGAAGCAAAATGAAAAAAGTAAAGATAATTGCAGGAATTTCCTGGGCGTTTTTATGTCTGATTATGATAATTATTTTATTCCCGGGTTTGAACAGCTTCTCCGTTTCAGTCTCAAAACTGCCCTTTATGAAGCTTAATCCAAAATATTCAGGTGGTGAAATTGCTAAACAAATGATAACAGCGAGTTGTACCCTGGATATACGAAAACCTGTTTTTAATGGGTTTTTTAAAGAAAGAAACTCGGGGTTTGTGCAGTTGGACTGGCACGGAACCATCCCGGAAACGATCAAAGATTCAATCGATTATGATAATGACGGAAATAAGGATTTTTGTGTCTTAATAGACAGGAAGGACTCGAAAACTGTATTAAGCCCATTCAATAAAAAGGTGAAAGGTGTCATCATTTCGACTCCAACGTCATACGGATGGGCAGTACGAGTTGGATTGGATAAAAATTGAAACAGCAAGTTTAATATAAGTATTTTAAAGTGAGCCTTTTAGTATATTTCTCATTTACATTCGCTTTTTCAGAGTTTTTGCTAATGCTTTTCAAGCATTCAAGGATAAAAACTGCCAAAACCAGGAAAGACCGAGGTTCAATGATAATTATATGGGTTATGATTACTTTTGGATTTACTGCTGGATTCTTTCTTGCAAAGCATGATTCCTGGAATCCTGTCAATTCAGTAATTACAGGTATCGGATTAATGTTAGTACTGACAGGTACAATAATAAGGTGGCTTGCAATTTTTCAGTTAGGGAAATCATTCACTGTCGATGTTGCCATAACAGAGGTTGCTAAACTTAAAACTGATGGATTATATGAAAAAGTAAGGCATCCGAGCTATCTGGGATTGTTATTGATAATTATCGGATTTTCTGCAACGATGAACAGTTTTTCTTCATTTTTTGTTCTCTTTGTTCCGGTATTTACTGCTGTACTTTACAGAATCAGCATTGAAGAGAAGGTACTCATAAATGAATTTGGTGATAACTATTCAGAGTACAGATCCAAAACAAAAAAACTTATTCCCGGAATCTATTGACAAGTTAAGATAACTGAAATCCGGATTTGGTTTATTTATCTTTTTCCCTGGTTAAGATTACCGATTCTTTTAACCTGAAGGAGATCAAAATACTCAGTAACATAAGTCCGATAAGAAAAACTAAAGATCTGGTCATTGACCCTGTTGATGAGGATTTTAGACTGTCCATGCCAAAGATAAACGCAATACCGGATATCTGACCCATCAATATGAGCATTCCATTTGATGTGCCTTCAGAAGCCGGGTAGGTTATTTCGGCTCCGTATTGAAATCCTATAGGCCCTGAACTCAGGAGGAAAAATCCCAATACAGTTCCGGAGAAAAGCAGGAGCCAGTAGCTGGTAGCAAATGTGATACCGATAAGGCCAATTGTTGAGCCGACAAGGGCTACAATTATAAAAGGAGTTCTCTTTTTGTAATAGTCTGAAAGCAGAGGAATAATCAGAGCGCCGACAATCCCTCCAACAATCATTAAGCCTCCGGTAATGCCAGCCTGGGTGGCTGAGAATCCCCGCGGTCTCATTATGTCCTCGATCCAGGTAGTTACTGCATTGAAGACTCCCAAACCGATAAAAAAGATGATCATCAACCAAAGAAAATCTTTGGTTCGCAGGGTCTGCATGAAACCATCAAAAACGAGTGATCGCTCCTCCTGATCCGGTCGGCAGGGTGCCGTGGGAGGTCCCTCTTTAATCACCACTAGAAAGATAACAGCAGTGATAATTGAAATAATTCCATAAATGCTTAGCATTCCGGCTATGCCTGATCCAATAATAAGGTATGGTGTAAGTGTCATTCCTCCCAGTATTCCTATATACATTGCAAGCGTTCCAAGGCCTGCTGCTGTTGCGCGTTCCTCGATAGGAAACCAGCGGGCAGCCAGTTTTGTAATAGCATTAAGAATGAAAGGTTGTCCGATTGCAATACCAATTTGTGCAAGGAGCAACATATTGTAATCTGTACCGGCAAATCCGCGAAGTAAGCCAAAAATACCTGTAAATACCGCGCCGATCCCAACCCCAATCCGGATTCCATATTTATCGATAGCCCATGATGCAGGAATTGAAACAACTATGTAAACGATCATGAAACACATGGAAAGGAGTCCGATCTGAAGGTCAGAAACACCATAATATTTTGTCGCATCTCCCGTTATCGGTGCAAAAGTAATCCATAAGAGTTGGTTTACAGCAGCTATCAACATATAAACAACTAGCATGATCCAACGAGCACTATATACTTTGAAATTTGATTTTGACATAACGAATAAATTAAACAAATATAATTTTATTAATCAGGTAAGCAACCCGATTTTCGCAGAAACTCGGAAAAAACTATCGAGGCAGCCATTCCCACATTTAACGAATCAATTCCTTCCCTGGCATTGCTGAATTTAGGGATTCTTATTTTTTCTGTAATAAACGGAATAAGTTCATTGGAAATACCTTTTGATTCATTCCCCAGCAAAATAATGCCTTTATTATCAAGTTTGTGATTATAGATCGAGTCGCCTTCAAGCAAAGTTCCAAAGACCGGGATAGCATTTTGAGCAGCTGAGGTAAAAAGTTTTTTGAGATCCGAATAAAAAACATTTACATGCATTAAAGCACCCATACTTGATTGTATTACTTTTGGGTTATAAACATCCACACAATCCATTGAACATACTATGTTCTTAATGCCAAACCACCCGGCGGCTCTTATTATTGTGCCCATGTTGCCGGGATCCTGAACAAAATCGAGGGCTATACAAAATTGATTAATTATCTCTGATATATTCATTTCATGTTTCGGAATATGAACTACTGCCAGAGCATTATGTGGCGTTTTCAGGGTGCTTATTTGTTTGAGTTCATCATAACTTGCATCCTCAATAACATTGACAGACCTTGTAAGTTCAGGCAGGAGACCATCAAGAAATTCTGGTTTGGCAAGGAGCATCTTTATCGGGACGTTCGCAATTAAGAACTCTTTAACAAGCTTATCTCCTTCAATTACAAATAATTTCTCTTCATCCCTGACCTTTTTATTTTGCAGGGACTTTATGAATTTGATTCTGGTCTTACTTAGCATTCTTTACTGCTTTGAATTCAATTGGACTATTTGCAAATTAAAGAAAAATTTAACAAATCTTTTACTGCTGTTGAAAAACTCCTTTATGATCCTTGGTATTAAGGTCTTCTCGTATAGGTAGATTTTTTACTTTTGGTTCAGATTATTATTGATATATTTGAGTTTAAGTTTTAAGCCATATTTTGAAAAAATCCATTACATATATAAATCTGTATCAACAAGAATATTGTATTTTCATAATCTTCCTTTTGCTATTTTTAATATCCTGTAATTCAACAAAATATGTGCCTAAAGGGGAGAGCCTTTTAAATGAGAATCATATTAATGTGAATAAGGAAGGCGTTAAGAAAAGTGACCTTCTACCTTATATTAAACAAACCCCGAATAAACGAATTTTTGGTGCGAGGTTTTACCTGGGTTTGTACAATCTTTCCAATATAAATAAGGAAAAATGGCCTCATAACTGGTTAAGAAAAATCGGCGAAGAACCTGTTATTTATGACCCTGATGCCATGACCAAAACTAAAGAACAGATGANNAACTGCGTTATTGTGAGAGGAAAACCCTATGATGTTGATGTTCTGCAGGCTGAACGGACAAGATTTGAGCGTTTTATCAGGGATCATGGCTTCTATGGATTTTCAAACGATTATATCTCTTTCAGAGTTGATAGCACAGTTGGGAACAGGCAGGTTAATATTAAATACAATGTCAGGAATTTTACCAAACTTGATGTAAATAACAATATCATTTCCAGGCCTTTCGCAATTTACACTATAAAAAATATTTATATCTATCCCGATTTTGTACCAAAGGAAGCACTGGAAGGAGGTGAAGCATATTTAAAGAGTCTGGATACAACTTTCTATAAAGGCTATTATTTTATTACATCAAAAAAGAAACATGAAGTAAAATATGACCTTATTATTCAGTCGCTTTATCTGAAAGCCGGATCAGTTTATAATGTGAGCAGTACTGAACAGACTCAGGCACATCTTCTCGCGTTGAAAATATATCGGCTTGTCAATATTAACTATAATGATACAAAAGAAAATGAGAGTCTGCAAGGGATGGAACTGAAGCTCGATTGTAATATTCAACTTACTCTTCTCAGTCAGCAGTCTTATAAAATAGAACTTGAAGGAACAAACTCCGGTGGAAACCCGGGTGGCGCTCTGAACCTGATCTATCAGCATAAAAATCTCTTTCATGGGGCGGAACTGTTCAGCACAAAATTGAAAGGAGCTTACTCAGCTTATACTCAACCAGGTACAAAGCTTTCGAGCATACAGGAATATGGACTGGAGACTAGCTTGCGGCTTCCGGAATTTTTGGTTCCTTTTGTTAAAACAGAAAATTTTATCAAGAAATTTAATCCTTCAACTACTTTATTAGCATCTTATGACTATCAGAGCATGCCATTTTATACCAGGACTATCGCCATTGCCAGCTTTGGTTATGACTGGAAGTCGGGGTTCTATCAGGAACATATTGTGAACCCGGTTCAGTTAAGCCTCGTGAACGTACCAAAAATAGATTCAGCATATAAAGCATATATAGCTGCATCTTCTTATCAGGCTCATAGTTATGATAATGTATTGATTCTTGGAGGAAGTTATTCATTTATATTTAATAACCAGAAAATTAAGAATTCGAGAGATTACTGGTTTCTCAGGGTAAATGCGGAGACAGCAGGCAATTTAATTGGACTGGCTGAAAAGCTTGCAGGCGGAAATAAAACAGATAATACCTATCAGATATTGGGGCAGCCATTTGCACAATATGCTAAGACTGATTTAGATTTAAGATACAATTATAAGTTTAATGATGTAAGCTCCATTGCGTATCGGGGTTTCTTTGGCATTGCTTTACCTTATGGAAACTCGAAAGAAGTACCATTTGAAAAGCAATATTTCGAAGGTGGTGCAAATGATATCAGAGCCTGGCAGGTAAGATCTCTTGGTCCGGGTTCTTACGCGGATTCGTCCAGGTTATTGAATGAAACCGGAGATATCAAGTTAGAGGCAAATGCAGAATACCGGTTTAAACTTTTCTGGATAATCGAGGGTGCAACTTTTCTCGATGCAGGGAATATATGGAGTTATAAAAATGACCCGGCACGACCTGGATCACAATTTCAGTTTAATAAATTCTATAAAGATATTGCTATAGGTACCGGGATGGGATTCAGATTCGATCTTAAATTTGTGATCGCGAGGGTTGATATAGGGATGAAATTGCGCGATCCATTACTTCATGATGCTCAATCAACAGAAAGGTCGCATTGGATATTTCTGAACGGACCATACAAAAGAAAAGATTTTGCTATAGTACTGGGTATCGGGTATCCATTCTGAGAATCAAATTCATACTCGACCATCGAATCTTTGTGCTCTCTTCATTTTTTTCTCTTGTTATTACCTGATTTTCCCTAGAATTGCATAAATTGCAGATGTCTCATTGCATTTTTGTTATAATGAATTTAAACAGGGAACCAATTAAGAACTGGTTTGGCTTTACACGAAGGGAGAGAAGATCAACTTTTATCATGCTTTTAATTATAATCCTGATAATTGGTTTGAGATATACTATCCCTGAAAGCCGGATCGCAATTGAAGATATTTCTGATACCGTTTCAGCTGAGGAAAATCATTCTGATCATTTATCGAAGAATAATACATCGCACGAAAAACCATTCTCCCCTGATTCCGATACCAGAGGAAAATTCAGAAAACCCTCATACATTAAAAAGTCCGTGCCACAAAAAACCAGAATTGATATCAATATGAGTGATTCTGCAACTCTGGTTAAATTACCTGGAATTGGTCCTGTTTTATCAGCGCGGATCATAAAATACAGACACTTGCTTGGAGGCTTTGCCAGAATTGACCAGCTAAAAGAGGTTTATGGATTGCCGGTTGAGACATATGAGTTAATAAAGGGACGGATTTTTGCAGATTCATCAGCGGTAACAAGAATCAATATTAATTCAGCCGGTTATAAAGAGTTATCACATCTTCCTTATTTCGAAAAATATGAGGTAACAGCAATTTTAAAATTCAGGGAACTAAAGGGCAGAATTACAAAGATTACTGATCTTACAGAGAATAAGTTGATTACAGAGGAGAAGGCACGTAAGATAAGTCCCTATTTAAAGTTCGAAACTTGAGTCCACTCCGAAAAG